>NZ_CP121682.1:3928068-4230227 GCF_029760955.1 Streptomyces cathayae | reverse complement strand
CTCATCGTCGGGCCTGCCAAGGACTACTGCGAACGCGGCGAGGGCGGAGGATCCGGCGGGTCCAGCGGAGCCGGCAGCCTCAGCGACCCCACCACCGCCCTCGACCCCCTCGCCGCCCTGGCAAGGGGCTGCGCCGACGCCGCCTCCTGGACCATCAAGAAGCTCAGCGACGCCGTCGACGAGACGGCCGCCGTGGACTTCACCAACCCGACGTTCCGCCAGCAGTACGCCGTCGTCTTCGCCGCCTCGACGATCCTGACGCTCCTGCTGTGGCTGCTGGCCGTCGCCAAGCGGGCCGTACGAGGCGTCCCCCTCACGACCGCCCTCTCGGAGGCCATCGGCTTCCTCTGGCTCACGGTGCTGGCCTCGGCGTTCACCCCGCTGATCCTCTACACCGTCGTGTCGGCCACGGACAGCGTGACCGACGTCCTGGCGACGGCGACGGGCAACCAGACGGACACGTTCTTCGGCACGTTCGCGGGCGCCCTGGAGAAGGGCGAGGACATCGGCGGCGGCCCGATCATGCTGATCATCGTCTCGCTGGTGTCGATCCTCGCGGCCGGCGTCCTGTGGCTGGAGCTGGTCATCCGCGCGGCCCTGCTCTACGTGGGCGCGCTGCTCGGCACCGTCGTGTACGCGGGGCTGGTCGACAAGAACCTGTGGGGGCACGTCCGGCGCTGGGCGGGCATCATGATCGCGGTGATCCTGGTGAAACCGGTCATCGTCATCGTGCTGGGCCTGGCGGGCGCGCTGTCCTCCGACGACGGGCCCAACGCGTTCTCCGCCGTGGTGTCGGGTCTGGCGATCATCCTGCTGGCCATCTTCGCCAGCGCGATGATCTACCGCTTCGTGCCGGGCTTCGGCGACGAGATCGCCAACTCCCGCAACAACCGCATCATGCAGGGCGCCGAGAGCAAGGCCGCCGCGGTCATGAGCTCCCCCGCGACCATGGTCGCGCAGGGCATCAAGACCCACAGCACCCGCGCCGACAGCCACGGGGGCGGCCAGTCCTCGTCGTCCGGCGGCGCGCGCCCCTCCAACCCCGCCTCCGGCGGAGTCGCCGCGCACAGCTCGCGCCCCTCGAACGGTGGCAGCGGATCTGTCCCCTCCGCCGCACCTGCCGCACCCGCACCCCGCTCGGGCAGCCCGGTGGCCACACCGCACGCCGGCCGGAGCAACAGCAGCAGTACCAACAGCACGGGAGGTGAAGGGCGTTGACGACCGATTCCCACCTGTCCCATCCGGTCACGCCCCGCCGTACGTATCTGATCGGCCGGGCCCGGCCGAACGCGATCGTCGGCCGCAATCGGGAGACCGGGGAGATCGCGCTGATCGTCCTGGGCGCGTTCTTCGGCATGATGGCCGGTCTCCTCGTCCCCGTGCTGTCCCTGCGGATCGTGCTGCTCGCGGGCCTCCCGATGATCGCGCTGGCCGCCGTGTACGTGCCGTACCGGGGCCGCACGTTCTACAAGTGGTTCGAGATCAACCGGAGCTACCGGCGGAGCGTGCGCCAGGGCACGACGTACCGCTCGGGTGTCGTGGAAGCGGGCACCCGGCTGGACGGCCGGGAGGTCGAGGTCGGGCCGCCGCCCGGGATCGGGCGGATCACCTGGCTCGCCGCCCCCTTCGGGCCCGACGAGATCGCCGTACAGCTGCACGCGGACCGCAAGACGGTCACCGCGGCCATCGAGATCGAGGGCCCCGGCGTGGGGCTGCGCGACTCCGAGGACCAGGAGGCGCTCGTCGACCGCTTCGGCACGCTGCTCAAGCACGTGGCGAACGGCGACGGCTTCGTGACCCGCATCCAGATGCTCGCCCGCACCCTGCCCGCCGACCCCGACGCGCACGCCAAGGACGTCTCCCTGCGCGGGGACGAGAAGGCACCCCCGTGGCTCCAGCAGTCGTACGACCAGCTGCAGTCGATGGTGTCGACCAGCAGCGAACAGCACCGCGCCTATCTCGTCGCCTGCATGCACTACACGCGTGATCTGGCCTCCGAGGCCAACGCGATGGCCCGCGCGATGCGCACCCAGAGCCGCCGCAAGGTGGACCGGGACGCCGGGCTGGCCGTCGTCATGGCCCGTGAGCTGACCGACATCTGCTCCCGGCTCCAGGAGGCCGACATCCGCGTACGGCAGCCGCTCGGCCAGAGCAGGCTGTCCTCGCTGATCCACTCCATGTACGACCCGGACCACCCCATCGACCACATCCAGGCGATGACCAAGCGCAACGCCTGGCCGGCCGAGCTGGACGCCATGGAGCCCACCTACCTCCAGGCCAAGACCCGCGAGTCCTCCACCCGCGCCCCCTGGTGCCACGCCACGGCCTGGATCAAGGAGTGGCCGATGACCCCGGTGGGCGTCAACTTCCTCGCGCCGCTCCTCGTCCACACCCCGGACGTGATCCGTACCGTCGCCGTCACGATGGACCTGGAACCCACCGAGGTCGCCATCGAGCGCATGCTGACGGAGAAGACCAACGACGAGGCCGACGCGTCCCGCGCCGCGAAGATGAACCGCACGGTCGACCCGCGCGACATCGCCGCGCACGGCCGGCTCGACCAGCGCGGCGAGGACCTCGCCAGCGGCGCGGCCGGCGTCAACCTCGTCGGCTACATCACCGTCTCCTCCCGCAATCCCGAGGCGCTGGCCCGCGACAAGCGGACCATCCGGGCCTCGGCCGGAAAGTCGTACCTGAAGCTGGAGTGGTGCGACCGCGAGCACCACCGCGCCTTCGTGAACACACTCCCGTTCGCCACCGGCATTCGAAGGTAGGGGCTGAGTCCGATGCGGGATCCGCTGTCCGTCGTCACCGACGCCTTCACGTCCTTCCTGTTCGGGAAGGTCGAGACGACACGGCTGCCGGTGCGCACGTCCACCGGCCAGGCGCAGGCCGTCTACCTGCCGACGGCCGCCCCCGGCCTCGGCGACTCCGGCGTCATCATCGGCCGCGAGGTCTACTCCGGCAAGGGCTACATCTACGACCCGTTCCAGCTCTACGGCCAGCAGCTGCCCGCGCCGCACTGGCTGGTCCTCGGCGAGTCCGGCAACGGCAAGTCGGCCCTGGAGAAGACGTACGTCCTGCGCCAGCTGCGCTTCCGCGACCGCCAGGTCGTCGTCCTGGACGCCCAGGGCGAGGACGGGGTCGGCGAGTGGAACCTCATCGCGCAGGAACTGGGCATCACCCCCATCCGGCTGGACCCGACGGCCGCCCTGAACCACGGCATCCGGCTCAACCCGCTCGACCCGACCATCACCACGACGGGCCAGCTCGCGCTGCTGCGCACCATCATCGAGGTCGCGATGGGCCGCGGCCTCGACGAGCGCTCCGGCTTCGCGCTCAAGGTCGCGCACGCCTACGTCACCGAGAGCATCGTCGAACGCCAGCCGGTCCTCACCGACATCGTCGAGCGGCTGCGCCACCCCGAACCGGAGTCGGCGGAGGCGATGAACGTGGCCATAGACGACGTACGGGCCTGGGGCCTGGACGTCGCCCTGGTCCTCGACCGGCTCGTCGACGGTGACCTGCGCGGCATGTTCGACGGCCCGACGACGGTCGGCATCGACCTGGACGCGCCGCTGATCGTCTTCGACCTGTCTCACATCGACCGCAACTCCATCGCCATGCCGATCCTGATGGCGATCGTCGGCGTCTGGCTGGAGCACACCTGGATCCGCCCCGACCGGAAGAAGCGCATCTTCCTGGTCGAGGAGGCCTGGCACATCATCAACAGCCCGTTCGTCGCCCAGCTGTTCCAGCGGCTGCTGAAGTTCGGCCGCCGGCTCGGCCTGTCCTTCGTCGCGGTCGTCCACCACCTGTCCGACGTGGTGGACGGGGCGGCGGCCAAGGAGGCGGCGGCCATCCTGAAGATGGCGTCGACCCGGACCATCTACGCCCAGAAGGCCGACGAGGCACGGGCGACGGGCAGAGTGCTGGGCCTGCCCCGGTGGGCGGTGGAGATCATCCCCTCGCTCACCCCGGGCATCGCGGTCTGGGACGTCAACGGCAATGTGCAGGTGGTCAAACACCTGATCACCGAGACCGAGCGCCCGCTGGTCTTCACCGACCGCGCGATGACCGAGTCCTCCGCCGACCTGCCCCACGACGCCCTGCTCGCCGCCGAACTGGAGGCGGAGGAGCGGGCCGCGGCCTTCGTGGAACAGCACGTCGGCGACTCCCGGTCGACGGTGGCGTAAGGGCGTCAGGGCTTCGGAACTTCGGGGCGACAGGGAAAGGCACCACGCATGAGACCTGACGGCCACGGCAACGGCCACGGACGGAACGGCCAGGGCGGCATCCCGGACGGACTGCTGGTCGGACTGCTCGCGTTCCTGCTCGGCATCACCCTGCTGGTCTGGACGGCCACCGGCCTCGCGGGCCTCGTCGCCCGCGGCTCCTGGCCGTCCGGCGTCACCTTCACCCGCACCCCGGCCGCCATACGGCACCTCGTCGCCGAGCCCCACGACATCCCGAGCGCCTGGCCGGACGCCCCCGCCTCCACCCTCTCGGGGTACGGGCTGTTCTGGGGCCTGTTCATCGGCCAGCTGATGCTGCTGCTCGTCCTCACCCTCTTCGTCCTGGGCACGGTGACCCGCTGGCGGGCGGTACGGGCCCGGCGGAAGGCGGAGCGGGCCACGGCGGGCGCGACCGCGGCGCCGGAACCAAAACCTGAACCGATCCGGCACGAGGTACCGACACCGAGAGCAGCACCCGAGCCCGCACGGGAACGGGAAACAGTGCCACCACAGGAAGCCACCCCCTCAGCGGACCCGGCAGGCCCAGCGCACTCGGCAGCACCTCCGGCGCTCTCGACCCACCCGGTGTTCTACGGCTCCCCGGCCACCCGGCACACCATCGCCGCCTCGGCCGTACGGGACGCGGAGGGCCCCGCCCTCGTCGTCACCTCCGACCCCTCCCTCTGGGCGGAGACCAAGGACGCACGGGCGAAGCTCGGCCCCACCCACCTCTACGACCCGACCCACCGCTGCGACACCCCGGCCCGCCTCCACTGGTCCCCCACAGCCGGCTGCGAGGACAAGAAGACGGCCGTCGCCCGCGCCGCCGCCCTGCTGGCCCCGGTCCGCCCCGCCTCCCGGCTCGACCAGGCCGTCAGCGACACCGCCCAGACCCTCCTGCGCAGCTACCTGCACGCCGCCGCCCTCGACGGCCGCACCGTCCGCCACGTCCACCGCTGGGCGCAGGGCACCCAGGTCCAGGACGCGGTCCGCGTGCTGCGGACCCACCCCCAGGCCGCCCCGGGCGCCGCGGGCGAACTCGAGGCCGCCCTCACCGCCTACCCGGAACGCCGGGACATGGCCCAGCAACTGACGACGCGTGCGCTCTCCGCCCTGCTCACGGTCAACATCCGCGAAGCCTGCACTCCGAACCGAACTGATGCCCTCGCCCTGGATTCCTTCGTCCACGAAACGGGCACGCTTTATGTGGTGGGTGAATCCATCGAGGATCCCCGCACCCAGCCAGGTGCGATGCCGTTGCTGACGGCCCTCACCGCAAGCGTGGTCGAGCACGGCCGGCGCATGGCCGAACGGTCATCCTCCGGTCGGCTCGACCCACCATTCACCCTGGTCCTGGACGACGTGGCGGCCGTGGCCCCCCCTCCCCCGGCTCCCGGAGCTCCTGACCACCGGCGCGGACCGGGGCCTGCCCACCCTGGCCCTCCTCCGCTCCCGCGAACAGGCCCGCACCCGCTGGCCCCACGACGAACTGCCGGTGTAGGCACCGCAGGTCACCGCTCGACAACCATCTCCAACTCGTACTCGTCCGGCCTCCCCGCCAACGGCAGGCTCACCCCGCTCTCCACGAAGCCCGCCTTGCGGTAGAAACCGAGGGCACGCACATTGTCCGGGTGCACGATGAGCCGCACCCGCTCCAACCCCACCCCCCACGCCCACTCCAACGCAGCCTCGAACAACGCCTTGGTGAGCCCGTTCCCCCGATACTCGGGCCGTACGAACACCCCGACAAGATGCCCCTGCCGCCGCTCGACGCAAAACCCGGCCAAGTCCTTCGTACCGGGCTCCTCGACCAGCAGGGCGACCGACCCCACCCAGGTACCGTCCGCCGTCTCGGCGATGAACTGCCGCATCCCGTCCGCACCCTCGGCCGCCCGCGCCGTCCGCTCCTGCCAGTACGTGTCGGGCCGCGTCACCGCCGTCTCGTACGTCTCCAGAAAGGCGATGTCCGCGACCGGGTCCCGCAGCGCGATGAGCCGCAACCCCTTCACCGCGGCCCACTCCTCGGCCCGCACCTGCCGGATCACATAGTCCCCGAAAGCGGTGCCGATCCCCGTCCCGGAACGCGTAGTAGTCATACCGGCCACCGTAGTACCGGGGTACCACCGCCCTCACCCGAAATACTGCCCGCGGTCCGACGCCCGCCACCCTCGCGCGGACGAGCATCGAACCATGGTTACGGCACAGGAACTCACCGAACACCACAGCGACCGGACCGTCGTCACCGACCTGTCCTTCACCGTCCGCCCCGGCACCATCACCGGCTTCCTCGGCCCGAACGGCGCCGGCAAGTCCACCACCCTGCGCATGATCCTCGGCCTGGACGCCCCCACCCACGGCCACGCCACCGTCACCGGCCGCTCCCACGCCGCCCACCCGGCGCCTGCATCGGTCTCGTCATGATCGTCCTCGAGGTCCTGCGGATGCTCCCCCGTTCCGTCGTCGAGGACGCCGTCCGCCACTTCCCCGCCAAGGCCCTGGAGTCCCTCACCGCCGCCCAGCACGGCCCGGGTGCGGCGGCTCCTGACGCCGCGCTGCTCGCCCTGACCCTGTGGGCGGCGACCTCCCTCCCGGCAGCGGCAGTGACCCTGCGCCGCCGGGACGTCTGACCGCCGTGGCGCCCACCGTGTTCCGCCCGACGGCCGGACCGGCCACCATGAGCCTCGTGGCGAACGACGACCGGGAGACACCCACGGCAGAACGGCCATCGGAACGGCCCACGGAACCTCTCACCCAGTACGTGCAACGCCTCAACCAGCGGGTGCGCGCGTTCGACCGGCGCCACCCGCTGCTGTGGGACCTGCACTTCACCGGCTTCTGGACGACGGCCGCCCTCATCGACTACGCCGGCGGCGGATGGCGCACCGTCACCCACAACCCGGACACCCCCGGCCCTCTCCTGCTCGTCCTGAGTCTGGGCCTGTCCCTCCCTCTCCTGTGGCGCCGCACCCACCCCGCGGCGGTCCTGCTCGCCATGGCGCCGTTCGCCCTGGTCAACGCCTGGTCAGGCGCTGTCCTCCAGGCAGCCCTGCTACAACTCGTCGCCGTCCACCACATCGCCCTGCGCCTCCCCTTGCGATACCTGTGGTGGACGACCGCCCTCGTCCTCACACCGGTCGCGGTCTCCACGGCCCGCCACGGGGAGGGCGACTGGAGTCAGCAGATCGGCTCGCAGCTGACGTCCGTCATCGTGGCGGCCCTCATCGGCGTCACGGTCCGCACCCGCCGGAACTACACCGAGGCCCTGGAGGACCGGGCCCGCCGCCTCGAGATCGAACGCGACCAGCAGGCCCAGCTCGCCACCGCAGCCGAACGCGCCCGCATCGCCCGCGAGATGCACGACATCATCGGCCACAACCTCTCCGTCATCACGGGCTTGGCCGACGGCGGCAAGTACGCGGCCACCAAGTCCCCGGAACGCACCGCTCAGGCACTGGACGCCATCGGCACCACCAGCCGCCAGGCGATGAGCGAACTCCGTCGCCTCCTGGACGTCCTGCGGGACGACGAGAGCAGCCACCACCCCGCCGAGCTGACTCCCCAGCCCACCCTCACCGACCTCGAGCAGCTCATCAACGGCGTCCGCGCCGCGGGCCTCCCCGTCCACACCACCGTCGACGGCCGGGCTGGCCTTCCCCCAGGCCGCCAGCTCACCGTCTACCGCGTCATCCAGGAAGCCCTCACCAACACACTCAAGCACGCCGGCCCGAACACCACCGCCGAGATCACCCTCGCCTACGGCGACCAGGGCTCCGTCACGGCCACGATCACCGACACCGGAACGGCCGGAAACACGGGGACCACCGGAACGGACACTCCCGCCGACGGGCGCGGCCTCCCCGGAATGCGTGAGCGAACCGCCCTGTACGGCGGCACACTTGAAGCCGGCCCACGGCCCCGCCCCGAACAGGGCTGGCGCGTCCACCTGCACCTTCCGGAGGAACCCCCGCAGTGACCACCGTCCTCATCGCCGACGACCAGCCCCTTCAGCGATTCGGCTTCCGCATGCTGCTGGAGAGCCAGGACGACATGACAGTCCTCGGCGAGGCATCGGGAGGCAGCGAAGCAATCCGTCTGACGGCCGAACTGCACCCCGACGTCGTCCTGATGGACATCCGCATGCCCGGCATGGACGGCATCGAGGCCACCCGCCGCATCGTCGCCGCCGGCGACCGCACCCGTGTCCTCATCCTCACGACGTTCGACCTCGACGAGTACGCCTACGCAGGACTCCGTGCCGGCGCCTCCGGCTTCCTGGTCAAGGACGCCCAGCCGGAGGAGCTCCTCTCCGGCATCCGCTCCGTCGCCACCGGGGACGCGGTCGTCGCGCCCGGCCTGACCCGCCGTCTCCTGGACGCCTACGTCCACCACTTGCCGACACCGACTCGCCAGGGCACGTCCCCGCCCACAACCCCGCACACCGACCCCCGCCTGGGCGCTCTCACCGAGCGCGAACGCGAGATCCTCACGGTTATCGGTCAGGGCTGGACCAACACGGAGATCGCCACCCGCCTCCACCTCGCCGAATCAACGGTGAAAACACACGTGGGCCGCATTCTCGCAAAGACGGGCTCGAGGGACCGCATCCAGGCAGTGATCCTGGCGTACGACACAAAACTGGTGGAGCCGTCATAAAGCCAACGGGAAATGCAGAAAGCCCCGCACCATATCGGTGCGGGGCTCTCCCACAATTTGTTCGGCGGCGTCCTACTCTCCCACAGGGTCCCCCCTGCAGTACCATCGGCGCTATAAGGCTTAGCTTCCGGGTTCGGAATGTAACCGGGCGTTTCCCCTACGCTATGACCACCGAAACACTATGAAACACTCAACCGCACCACGCCGTGGCCCGGCATGGGGTCGTTCGTGGTTTCAGAACCAACACAGTGGACGCGAGCAACTGAGGACAAGCCCTCGGCCTATTAGTACCGGTCAACTCCACACCTTACGGCGCTTCCATATCCGGCCTATCAACCCAGTCGTCTACTGGGAGCCTTACCCCATCAAGTGGGTGGGAGCCCTCATCTCGAAGCAGGCTTCCCGCTTAGATGCTTTCAGCGGTTATCCCTCCCGAACGTAGCCAACCAGCCATGCCCTTGGCAGGACAACTGGCACACCAGAGGTTCGTCCGTCCCGGTCCTCTCGTACTAGGGACAGCCCTTCTCAAGACTCCTGCGCGCGCAGCGGATAGGGACCGAACTGTCTCACGACGTTCTAAACCCAGCTCGCGTACCGCTTTAATGGGCGAACAGCCCAACCCTTGGGACCGACTCCAGCCCCAGGATGCGACGAGCCGACATCGAGGTGCCAAACCATCCCGTCGATATGGACTCTTGGGGAAGATCAGCCTGTTATCCCCGGGGTACCTTTTATCCGTTGAGCGACGGCGCTTCCACAAGCCACCGCCGGATCACTAGTCCCGACTTTCGTCCCTGCTCGACCCGTCGGTCTCACAGTCAAGCTCCCTTGTGCACTTACACTCACCACCTGATTGCCAACCAGGCTGAGGGAACCTTTGGGCGCCTCCGTTACTCTTTAGGAGGCAACCGCCCCAGTTAAACTACCCATCAGACACTGTCCCTGATCCGGATCACGGACCCAGGTTAGACATCCAGCACGACCAGACTGGTATTTCAACGACGACTCCCCCACCACTGGCGTGGCGGGCTCACAGTCTCCCAGCTATCCTACACAAGCCGAACCGAACACCAATATCAAACTGTAGTAAAGGTCCCGGGGTCTTTCCGTCCTGCTGCGCGAAACGAGCATCTTTACTCGTAGTGCAATTTCACCGGGCCTATGGTTGAGACAGTCGAGAAGTCGTTACGCCATTCGTGCAGGTCGGAACTTACCCGACAAGGAATTTCGCTACCTTAGGATGGTTATAGTTACCACCGCCGTTTACTGGCGCTTAAGTTCTCAGCTTCGCCCCACCGAAATGGAGCTGACCGGTCCCCTTAACGTTCCAGCACCGGGCAGGCGTCAGTCCGTATACCTCGCCTTACGGCTTCGCACGGACCTGTGTTTTTAGTAAACAGTCGCTTCTCGCTGGTCTCTGCGGCCACCCCCAGCTCACACTGCAAGAGTGCTCACCGGTGATGGCCCCCCTTCTCCCGAAGTTACGGGGGCATTTTGCCGAGTTCCTTAACCATAGTTCACCCGAACGCCTCGGTATTCTCTACCTGACCACCTGAGTCGGTTTAGGGTACGGGCCGCCATGAAACTCGCTAGAGGCTTTTCTCGACAGCATAGGATCATCCACTTCGCCACAATCGGCTCGGCATCGGGTCTCACCCTGGATGAGTGGCGGATTTGCCTACCACTCGGGCTACACCCTTACCCCGGGACAACCACCGCCCGGGCTGGACTGCCTTCCTGCGTCACCCCATCACTCACCTACTGCAGGTCTGGTCCGTCGGCTCCACCACTCCCCTCAACTCCGAAGAGATCGGGGCGGCTTCACGGACTTAGCATCGCCTGGTTCGATGTCTTGCGCTTCACAGCGGGTACCGGAATATCAACCGGTTGTCCATCGACTACGCCTGTCGGCCTCGCCTTAGGTCCCGACTTACCCTGGGCAGATCAGCTTGACCCAGGAACCCTTGGTCAATCGGCGCACACGTTTCTCACGTGTGTATCGCTACTCATGCCTGCATTCTCACTCGTGAACCGTCCACAACTCGCTTCCGCGGCTGCTTCACCCGGCACACGACGCTCCCCTACCCATCACGATCCCCGTTGGGGGTTGATATCGCAATGACACGACTTCGGCGGTACGCTTGAGCCCCGCTACATTGTCGGCGCGGAATCACTAGACCAGTGAGCTATTACGCACTCTTTCAAGGATGGCTGCTTCTAAGCCAACCTCCTGGTTGTCTGTGCGACTCCACATCCTTTCCCACTTAGCGTACGCTTGGGGGCCTTAGTCGATGCTCTGGGCTGTTTCCCTCTCGACCATGGAGCTTATCCCCCACGGTCTCACTGCCGCGCTCTCACTTACCGGCATTCGGAGTTTGGCTAAGGTCAGTAACCCGGTAGGGCCCATCGCCTATCCAGTGCTCTACCTCCGGCAAGAAACACGCGACGCTGCACCTAAATGCATTTCGGGGAGAACCAGCTATCACGGAGTTTGATTGGCCTTTCACCCCTAACCACAGGTCATCCCCCAGGTTTTCAACCCTGGTGGGTTCGGTCCTCCACGAAGTCTTACCTCCGCTTCAACCTGCCCATGGCTAGATCACTCCGCTTCGGGTCTTGAGCGTGCTACTGAAGCGCCCTGTTCGGACTCGCTTTCGCTACGGCTTCCCCACCCGGGTTAACCTCGCAACACACCGCAAACTCGCAGGCTCATTCTTCAAAAGGCACGCAGTCACGACATGCAGGCAAGCCTGCATGCGACGCTCCCACGGCTTGTAGGCACACGGTTTCAGGTACTATTTCACTCCGCTCCCGCGGTACTTTTCACCATTCCCTCACGGTACTGTCCGCTATCGGTCACCAGGGAATATTTAGGCTTGACGGGTGGTCCCGCCGGATTCACACGGGATTTCTCGGGCCCCGTGCTACTTGGGTGTCTCTCCAACGAGCCGCTGACGTTTCGACTACGGGGGTCTTACCCTCTGCGCCGGACCTTTCGCATGTCCTTCGTCTACCTCAGCGGTTTCTGACTCGTCCTGTTGCCGGCAGACAACAGAAGAGAGATCCCACAACCCCGTATGCGCAACCCCTGCCGGGTCTCACACGCATACGGTTTGGCCTCGTCCGGTTTCGCTCGCCACTACTCCCGGAATCACGGTTGTTTTCTCTTCCTGCGGGTACTGAGATGTTTCACTTCCCCGCGTTCCCTCCGCTTGCCCTATGTGTTCAGGCAAGGGTGACAGCCCATGACGACTGCCGGGTTTCCCCATTCGGAAACCCCCGGATCACAGCCTGGTTGACGGCTCCCCGGGGACTATCGTGGCCTCCCACGTCCTTCATCGGTTCCTGGTGCCAAGGCATCCACCGTGCGCCCTTAAAAACTTGGCCACAGATGCTCGCGTCCACTGTGCAGTTCTCAAACAACGACCAACCACCCGTCACACACCGCCAGGGGCGGTGCTGTACCGGGGTCGGCAACTGAGGGTTCGTTCCCTCAGACACCCAACAGCGTGCCCGGCCCGGCCCCGTCCGGTGATCATGCGTTCCACGCCCCGAAGGACAGTACTGGCAGCCACCGGCCCGAGATCCGGACCGACTAATCAACGTTCCACCCATGAGCAACCAGCACCGGACGTACGCCGGTGTACTGGCCCCTGACCGGCCCGGAGGCCGGTGAGAAGTGCTCCTTAGAAAGGAGGTGATCCAGCCGCACCTTCCGGTACGGCTACCTTGTTACGACTTCGTCCCAATCGCCAGTCCCACCTTCGACGGCTCCCTCCCGCAAGGGGTTGGGCCACCGGCTTCGGGTGTTACCGACTTTCGTGACGTGACGGGCGGTGTGTACAAGGCCCGGGAACGTATTCACCGCAGCGATGCTGATCTGCGATTACTAGCAACTCCGACTTCATGGGGTCGAGTTGCAGACCCCAATCCGAACTGAGACCGGCTTTTTGAGATTCGCTCCACCTCGCGGTATCGCAGCTCATTGTACCGGCCATTGTAGCACGTGTGCAGCCCAAGACATAAGGGGCATGATGACTTGACGTCGTCCCCACCTTCCTCCGAGTTGACCCCGGCGGTCTCCCGTGAGTCCCCACCACCCCCGAAGGGACGTGCTGGCAACACGGGACAAGGGTTGCGCTCGTTGCGGGACTTAACCCAACATCTCACGACACGAGCTGACGACAGCCATGCACCACCTGTACACCGACCACAAGGGGGCACCTGTCTCCAGGTGTTTCCGGTGTATGTCAAGCCTTGGTAAGGTTCTTCGCGTTGCGTCGAATTAAGCCACATGCTCCGCTGCTTGTGCGGGCCCCCGTCAATTCCTTTGAGTTTTAGCCTTGCGGCCGTACTCCCCAGGCGGGGCACTTAATGCGTTAGCTGCGGCGCGGACGACGTGGAATGTCGCCCACACCTAGTGCCCACCGTTTACGGCGTGGACTACCAGGGTATCTAATCCTGTTCGCTCCCCACGCTTTCGCTCCTCAGCGTCAGTGTCGGCCCAGAGATCCGCCTTCGCCACCGGTGTTCCTCCTGATATCTGCGCATTTCACCGCTACACCAGGAATTCCGATCTCCCCTACCGAACTCTAGCCTGCCCGTATCGACTGCAGACCCGGGGTTGAGCCCCGGGCTTTCACAATTGACGCGACAGGCCGCCTACGAGCTCTTTACGCCCAATAATTCCGGACAACGCTCGCGCCCTACGTATTACCGCGGCTGCTGGCACGTAGTTAGCCGGCGCTTCTTCTGCAGGTACCGTCACTTGCGCTTCTTCCCTGCTGAAAGAGGTTTACAACCCGAAGGCCGTCGTCCCTCACGCGGCGTCGCTGCATCAGGCTTGCGCCCATTGTGCAATATTCCCCACTGCTGCCTCCCGTAGGAGTCTGGGCCGTGTCTCAGTCCCAGTGTGGCCGGTCGCCCTCTCAGGCCGGCTACCCGTCGTCGCCTTGGTGAGCCGTTACCTCACCAACCAGCTGATAGGCCGCGGGCTCATCCTGCACCGCCGGAGCTTTCCGTTTCCGCAGATGCCTGCGGAAACGGGTATCCGGTATTAGACCCCGTTTCCAGGGCTTGTCCCGAAGTGCAGGGCAGATTGCCCACGTGTTACTCACCCGTTCGCCACTAATCCGCCCCGAGGGGCTTCATCGTTCGACTTGCATGTGTTAAGCACGCCGCCAGCGTTCGTCCTGAGCCAGGATCAAACTCTCCGTGAATGCTTCCCGGCGTTCCGGGGACACCACGGGAGCGGAACCGCCGGAGGAATGATCCGGCGGTTCACAGCGTCCTCGCTGTGTGTTTCAAAGGAACCGCGTCCCGGCCGGAGGCCGGAGACGGGGTATCAACATATCTGGCGTTGATTTTTGGCACGCTGTTGAGTTCTCAAGGAACGGACGCTTCCTTTGTACTCACCCTGGCGGGTTTTCCTCCGGGCGCTTCCCTTCGGTCTTGCGTTTCCGACTCTATCAGATCTTTCCGGTCCGATTTCCTCGGGGTTTCGCCTTCCGGGGCTGCGCTTTTCGCGTTTCCCTTTCCGGCGGATCCGACTCTATCAGGTCCTTTTCTTCGACCTGACCCCCAGTCAGCGGGGTTTGTCTTTCCGGCTGTTGGGCCGTTCCGACGTCTCAAACCTTAGCGGACTCTCTCGCCGCTTCTCAAATCGGAGCCGTTCGGATCCGAACCGAGTCGCGGAGTCCCGTGCGAATTGAATTCGGGCACGCCGAAATCAGTCCGCTGGGGAGGTCATGCTGTTGGTGTGAGTGCCGCTGTCGCGGCGGAGGTGCTGCCGCAGAACCGTTACGGCCTGATGGCAACTCGAAGAACACTACGGGTCGGGCAGGGGAGTGTCAAGCGAGCCCTGTCAAGATCTTTTCAGTCGGTCAGTCCAGGTCCGTGAGGCGTCCGCCGGCGTCGGGCTGGGCGTCCTCCACCCTGCGCAGGAGACGGGTGAGCATCTCGTCCAGGGCGGTCCGCTCGTCCGTGGAGAGGTCCTGGAGGAGGTCCCCCTCGAAGACCGTCGACATGCGCATCACCTCCATCCACTTCTCGCGGCCGGCGTCCGTGACCTCGACGATGACCCGCACCCGGTTCGTCTCGTCCCGGTCCCGGCTGACGAGTCCTTCGGCGACCATGCGGTCGATCCGGTGGGTCATGGCCGCCGGCGTCAGGCCCAGCCGCTTGGCGAGGTCGCCGGGTCCCATGCGGTAGGGGGCGCCGGAGAGGACGAGGGCCTTGAGGACCTCCCAGTCGGCGTTGGTGATGCCGAGCTCGGCGGTCTGGCGGCCGAAGGCCACGTTCATACGGCGGTTGAGGCGGGACAACGCCGAGACGATCTTCTCGACCTGGGGGTCGAGGTCCTGGAACTCGCGCTGGTACGCGGCGAGCTGCTCTTCGAGTGTCGGCTCTGTCGGCCCCTCGCGGCCGGGAGTGTCGCCCATGGCCGCAGTATGACACGTCACCTTCACCTTGAAGCCCTTCGCGCTGAAGCCGTTCGATGTGTACTCTTCACCTTTGAACTTTAGCTTCTAAGTCTTCACAGTTAACTTGCGAGAGAGGTGAACGTGACCAGGGCGATGGGCGCTGCGATGCGCCGGATCCACGTGGGCAACGCACTCAGTGCGTTCGGGCTCGGCTTCACCGTCCCCTACCTGTACGTCTACGTGGCGCAGGTGCGGGGGCTCGGGCCCGTGACGGCGGGGCTGGTGCTCGCCGTCTTCGCCGTGGCCGCACTGATCGTGCTGCCGTTCGCCGGACGGACCATCGTCCGGCGGGGCCCGCTGCCGGTGTTGCTCGTCGCCCTGTTCACGGCTGCCGTCGGCGCGCTGAGCCTGGGTCTGTCGGGCGGCGCGCCGAGCGTGCTGCTGTCGGCGGCGCTGCTCGGGGCCGGGCAGGCCGTGATGCAGCCGGCGCTGGCGACGATGATCGTGGACTGCTCCACCGCGGAGACCCGGTCGCGGGCGTTCGCCATGCAGTTCTTCCTGCAGAATCTCGGGCTCGGGATCGGCGGTCTCATCGGCGGACACCTCGTCGACACCACGAGACCCGGCTCCTTCACCCTGCTGTTCTCGATCGAGGCGGTGATGTTCCTGCTGCTGGTCGGGGTGATGGCCACGGTGCGGATGCCGCACTCGCCGCGGGTCGCGGGCGCTCCGACGGCATCGGCGAAGGGCAACTGGAAGCAGCTGACGGGCAACCGGGCCATGGTGCAGCTGTGCGTCCTGGGCTTCGTGGTGTTCTTCGCCTGCTACGGGCAGTTCGAGTCGGGGCTGAGCGCGTACGGGGTCGAGGCGGCCGGCCTCTCGACGTCGACCCTGGGGACGGCGCTGGCGGCGAACACGCTGGCCATCGTGATCGCGCAGTTCCTGGTGCTGCGGTTCGTGGAGCGCCGCAGGCGCACGCGCGTGATCGCGTCGGTGGGACTGCTCTGGGCCGTGGCGTGGGCCGTGGCCGGGTACGCGGGCCTCGGCAACGGCAGCCAGGCGATGGCCACCGCCGCCTTCATCTCGACGTACGCGCTGTTCGGGCTGGGGGAGTCGTTGCTGTCGCCGACGCTCGCCCCGCTGGTCGCGGATCTCGCGCCGACCGGTCTCGCGGGGCAGTACAACGCGGCCTTCGCCCTGGTGAAGCAGCTCGCGCTGGCCATCGGTCCGGCTGTGGGCGGGCCGATGGGTGCCTCGTTGCACGCGCCGTACATCGTGGTCTTCGTGCTGGTCTCACTGGGGATCACCGTGCTCGCGCTGCGGTTGGGCCGACAGCTCACGGACGTGCAGAACCAGCCGTCGGTGGCGCGGAGCCTGGTGGTGACGCAGGGCGGCGGCGCCGCGGCGGAGCAGGCTCCGGCACCCGCCTGACGCATCCGGCTCGTCAGAGGGCTCGTCCACCAGCCCGCTCTACGAGTCCGCCCTACGAACCCGTCGGCTTCGGCAGGGTGAACTCGCACCAGACGGCCTTGCCGCCGCCCGGGGTACGCCTGCTTCCCCAGCTGGAGGCGATCGTCGCGACGATGGCGATGCCCCGGCCGGACTCGTCGGCGGGTTCCGCGCGGCGGCGCCTCGGGAGGTGGTCGTCGCCGTCGGTGACCTCGACGATCAGCCGGCGGTCGGTGCGGCGCAGCCGCAGCCGCATGGGCGGGGTGCCGTGCTGGAGGGAGTTGGCGACGAGTTCGCTGGCGGCCAGGACGCCCAGGTCGTGCAGGTCGGCGGGGAACCGCCAGCTGGTCAGCACACCGGAGGCGAAGGCACGCGCGCGGGGGGCCGCTTCGACGCCGCCCAGCAGCTCCAGGGCCGCGTTACGGAAGAGCTCGCTCTCCGGGCCCTTGCGGGCGGGGTGCTGAAGTACCAGCACGGCGACGTCGTCGTCGTGGTCCGGGGTCACCCCCGCCGAGCGGACCAGGCGGTCGCAGACCACCTGGGGGGTGCCGGTCGCGCCGGCCAGGGCGCGCTCCAGGGCCGCGATGCCCTCGTCGAGGTCCTCGTCGCGGCGCTCGACCAGGCCGTCCGTGTAGAGGACGGCGGTGGAGCCGGGGCCCAGCGGGATCGAGCCGGAGGAGTGCATCCAGCCGCCGGTGCCGAGCGGGGGTCCGGTCGGCTCGTCGGCGCGCCGGACGGTGCCCTGCTCGTCGCGGACCAGGATGGGCAGGTGGCCGGCGGAGGCGTGGACGAGGGTGCCCTCGTTGGGGTCGTGGATGGCGTACGCGCACGTGGCGATCTGGTTGGCGTCGATCTCCATGGCAAGGCCGTCGAGCAGCTGGAGGACCTCGTGCGGGGGGAGGTCGAGGCGGGCGTAGGCGCGCACCGCCGTACGGAGCTGGCCCATGACGGCCGCGGCGCGGACGCCCCGGCCCATGACGTCGCCGATGACCAGGGCGGTGCGCCCGCCGCCGAGGGTGATCACGTCGTACCAGTCACCGCCGACCGCGGCCTCGGTGCCGCCGGGGTGGTAGGTGGCGGCGACCCGCAGGTCGTCGGGCTCCTCGAGCTCCTGCGGGAGGAGGGAGCGCTGGAGGGTGACGGCGGTCTCGCGCTGGCGGCGTTCGCTCGCGCGCAGCCGTTCCGCGGCCTCGGCGTGGTCGGTGACGTCGGTGGCGAAGACCAGCACACCGCGCCCGCGGCCGCCCCGGCCGCGCCCGCCGCCCGCGGCCCCGTCGGCGTGGCCGTCGCTGACCGGGGTGCAGGTGAAGGTGTAGGAGCGGCCGTCGGGGGCCTTGCGGGACTTGACCGTGCGGGGCTTGCCGCTGCGCAGGACCTGGTCGAGGAGGGGGAGCAGGCCGAGTTCGTCGAGCTCCGGGAGCGCTCCTCGCGCGGGGGCGCCGACCGGGCGGGGGCCGAAGGCGGCCGTGTAGGCGTCGTTGACGTAGGCGATGCGGTGATCGGGGCCGTGCACCAGGGCGACGAGGGAGGGGACGTGGTCGAGGACCTCGCGCACCCTGAGGTCGTCGACCACGGGCACGGACGGCGGCTGGTCGGCGGGTTGTCCGGCGCGGGCGGCGGGCACGGAGCCCTCTCCCCGCCGGTCCGGGGAGACCGTGTACGCGCTGCGCGCTGCGGCGCGGCGCTGTGTTCCGGGGAGCCGGGCGCTCCAGCGCGTGAAGTTCACGAAACCTTGCCTCGTGTAGTCGTCGGCGGCCGGAAACCGGGATGGGCCGGGGCCCCGGGGCCGCACCGGGGACGGACGGCCGCCCGCCCCCGGTGGTGGACCAGTCTGGCAGGCTGCCGACCGGGCCGACATCCGTCAGACGTCGGGCCGGCCGGTGAAGTTCCTGGGTCCGGTCAGGAGGACCCCTTCGGGTTGTGCGGGGGGTCCTGAGGAGGCTTTCCACCGGCCGCCAGTTCGAACTCGGCCCGCGGGTGTTCGAGTGAACCCAGGGAGACG
Source organism: Streptomyces cathayae (assembly GCF_029760955.1). Lineage (GTDB taxonomy): Bacteria > Actinomycetota > Actinomycetes > Streptomycetales > Streptomycetaceae > Streptomyces > Streptomyces cathayae. The sequence goes on along the minus strand of NZ_CP121682.1, from coordinate 4,211,466 downwards.
ATCTCCCGTTTGAAGAGCCCGGCGAGCGTCCATTCGGCGGCCACGCGCGCCTTGCGGTTGAAGGTGGGGACGCGGCTCAGGTGGTAGGTACGGTGCATGAACCAGGCCGGGTAGCCCTTGAGTTTGCGCCCGTAGACGTGGGCGACGCCCTTGTGCAGTCCCAGGGAGGCGACCGATCCGGCGTAGGAGTGGGCGTATTTCTCCAGGGGTTCGCCGCGCAGGGAGTGCGCGACGTTGTCGGCGAGGAGCCTGGCCTGGCGGAGCGCGTGCTGCGCGTTGGGGGCGCACTCCCGGCCGGGCTCCTTCGAGGTGACGTCGGGGACGGCGGCGGCGTCGCCCGCGGCCCACGCGTGCGTGGTGCCCTCCACCGCGAGTTCGGCGGTGCACTTCAGCCGTCCGCGCTCGTCGCGCGCCAGGTCGGTGGCGGCGAGAACGGGGTGCGGTTTGACCCCGGCGGTCCACACGACGGTACGGGTGGGGAAGCGGGCGCCGTCGCTGAGCACGGCGACGCGGTCGGCGCAGGACTCGAGGCGGGTCTCGAGCCGTACGTCGATGTTGCGGCGGCGCAGTTCGCTGACCGTGTACCGGCCCATCGCCTCGCCGACCTCGGGCAGGATGCGGTGCGAGGCCTCGACGAGGATCCACTTCATGTCCTCGGGGCGGAGGTTGTGGTAGTACCGCGTGGCGTAGCGGGCCATGTCCTCCAGTTCGCCGAGTGCCTCGACGCCCGCGTAGCCGCCGCCGACGAAGACGAAGGTGAGGGCCGCGTCGCGGATGTCGAGGTCGCGGGTGGAGGAGGCGATGTCCATCTGCTCGAGGACGTGGTTGCGCAGTCCGATGGCCTCCTCGAGGGTCTTGAAGCCGATGGCGTGGTCGGCGAGACCGGGGATCGGCAGGGTGCGCGAGACGGAGCCGGGCGCGAGGACGAGTTCGTCGTACGCCATCGGCCTGCCGCCGCTGCCCTCCTCCTTGTCGGCGAGCGTGGCGACGGTGGCGGTGCGGGCGGCGTGGTCGAGGGCGGTGACCTCGCCGATGACGATGTGGCACCGGTCCAGGACACGACGCAGCGGTACGACGACATGCCGAGGAGAAATGGCACCGGCGGCCGCTTCCGGGAGAAAGGGCTGGTACGTCATGTACGGGTCCGGTGTGACCACCGTGATCTCGACGGCGCCCCGGGCGAGTTCCCGTTTCAGCTTCCGCTGCAGGCGCAGGGCCGTGTACATCCCGACGTAACCGCCGCCGACAACGAGAATGCGCGCACGTTCCTTCACCATCCCATGACGCACCCGACGCGCGCGTTTGTCCACAGCCCCGACGAATTGTGTGACCGGAGGCCGTGGGGGGCCGGAGGGGCCCGACGAACCGACCGAACGGCGTGTGCGCAGGTCACCGATGGTTTCCCGGTGTCGTCTCGGGGGCACATTCGGGATCAATGCGCCCCGTACTCCGATCGGGGGGCGCTCCGTGCGGAACCTGCCTCTTCTGAATTGACCCTCACTCAACTATGTTCGTACGTCGACGGGGTGTAGGGGGATGCGCTCTTCGGGTCCGCGACGGGCGGAGCCGGCCACCGGGCATGTTCCTCGAACCCCAGCCATCTATGGCGGGGAGTCTCCGGGGGGAGACGTCATCATTACCGGGGGAAAGCGTATGCATGTTCAGGATTCTCATTGGTCTTCCGCGTCCGCTGTCGCGCCCGGCACCGCGCTGAGCGCACCGTCGGATCGCGGACGCGCGGGCGGGCCGCGCACGGCACCGCTGCGGGTGGACGCCCAGCGCAATCTGGAGCACGTGCTGCGTGCGGCCCGTGAGGTCTTCGGCGAGCTGGGATACGGCGCGCCGATGGAGGACGTGGCACGCCGGGCGCGGGTCGGTGTGGGCACGGTGTACCGGCGCTTCCCGAGCAAGGACGTCCTGGTGCGGCGGATAGCCGAGGAGGAGATCTCCCGGCTGACCGACCAGGCGCGTGCGGCGCTCGGTCAGGAGGACGAGCCGTGGTCGGCGCTCTCCCGCTTCCTGCGCACGTCGGTCGACTCGGGCGCCGGGCGGCTGCTGCCGCCGCAGGTGCTGCGGGTGGGTGTGGCGGACGAGCACGGCGTGACGGACCACGCGCGGGTGCCGCGGCAGCGGGCGCAGTACGCGGCGGGTGAGCTGCGGCTGGTGCCCGGGGAAGCGTCGTCCGGCAGCGCGGAGGACGACGCCGGCGCGGCGCAGCTCCTCGACGTCGTCGGCCGGCTGGTGGAGCGGGCCCGCGAGGCGGGCGCGCTCCGACCGGACGTGTCGGTGTCGGACGTGCTCCTGGTGATCGCCACGGCCGCACCCTCGCTGCCGGACGCGGCACAGCAGGCGGCTGCCTCGGCACGTCTGCTGGACATCCTGCTGGAGGGGCTGCGCTCACGCCCGGCGTGAGACGCGCAAGGCTCCCTGCCCGGGCGGAGGTCGGGGCAGGGTCTGTCCGGCGGGGCGGGTCGTGGGAAACCGGGCGCGCCTCTGCATCGCAGGTGAGCGGGGATGGGGGGAGCGCTCCTGCTTGCGGGGCCTGCTCGTGGGGGGGGCCTGCTCGTGGAGCCCTGCCCGTAGGGGGTCCGCTCGTGGGTGGAGCCCTGCCTGTGGGGGACTCGCTCGTGGAACCCTGCTCGTAGGGGGCCCGCCCGTGGAACCCCGCCCGTAGGGGGCCGCTCGTGGGGGGGGCCTGCCCGTGCAGCCCCGCTCGTAAGGGCCCGCTCATAGGGGGAGCGCTGTCCATGGGGGACCCGCTCGTGGGGGGGGTCCGCTTGCGGGGCCCCGTTCACACCCCGCGGGCCAGTGCTCCTCGTTGTGGTGCGATGCCCTCGGGGACCGCGCGCTGCCGGCCGGGCGTGCCCGTCCAACAGGTTCCCCGCCGGGCCAACAGCCGCCGCAGCCACAGTTCCAGGGAGACCAGGTCCGCCAGCCCGTCCAGGGGCAGCGGCTCCCCTTCCGCCGCCGCCCGCAGCGCCTTGCGCACCACCCGGGCCTCGACCAGTCCCGCTTCCGCCAGCAGCGGGGTGTCGAACAGTGCCATCAGCGTGTCCGCGGCCACCCGCAGCCCGGTCCGCGCCGCGGCCGCCGTGGTCGCCTGGGTCGGCGCGCCCCATCCGGCGGGCAACTCCCGTACGCCCGCGCCATCCAGCACGGTCCGCAGGATCGCGGCGCGCGCCCCCGGCCGCACCCGCAGCGCCTCGGGCAGCGCCCGGCACGCACGGACGACCTGGTTGTCGAGGAACGGCGTGTGCAGCCGCTGGAAGCGGATCTCGGCGGCCTGCTCCAGCACCCGCAGGTCCGCCGCGTGCCGGGCCAGTGCCGCACGCGCGCGGAAGTCGCCGGGCCGCTGCCCCGGCCCCACCTCGGACCGGCTCGTCGAGGCCTGGAGGCGAACCGATACTTCAGCGAGCGCCTCACCGGTCAGCCAGCGCGCCGCCGGCCCGGGTCTTCCCCAGGTGAGGGCGGCCAGCGAGGCGTCCGCCGCGCCTCCGGGGGCCTCGTCGCCCAACTGGTGGCGCAGCAGCTGTCCCGCGAGGTTCTCCAGCCCCGTGCGGTAGGGCGTACGGGCGAGGCGCCGGGCCGCGGCGTACACCCGGGCGGGCACCATCACGGACCCGTCCGCCTTGGCCAGCGCGGCGACGGGCCGTACGAGATGGCGGCGCTTGCGGTCCACCAGCAGGTCGGCGAGCCGGGCGGGATGCGCGTCGAGCACCTGCCGGGCCCCGTACCCGGTGAAGTGGTCCGCGCTGCCCGCCGCCAGTCGCGCCCGGTGCCGGGCAGCGATCACGAGGGAGGGTCCCGGCTCGTCCGTCAGCGGCCCGTCCAGATCCGCGTACGGCAGGGTGTCCTCGCCGCCCGCGACCACCACGTGGTGCAGCCGGGGGTTGGCGGCCAGCGCCCCGGCCCGCGCCAGCTCGTCCTCCCGCCCGCCGAGCGGACCACCGGCCGGACCGCTCGCGGAACCCCCCGCGAGATCGTTGAAGGTGACGGCGAGCAGTCGTTCCCCCGCGCCCGTGCCGTGCCCCAGCACGGTTCCCGGCATGCCCGGCAGCCCGGCGGCGAGCAGCGCCAGCGTCCCGGACGCGGGCCCGCCCGACAGGTCGGCCCCGATGCCGGGCACCGGCATCCCGCGCGCCGCGCGGCGTTCGGCGGGCCCCATGCCCGGGACCGGGCCGGGGTCGATGTCGGCGCCGGGTACGTGGCGGGGCGCGGCGAGCCGGGTGCGTACCGCCTCGACCAGCGCGTCCCGGACGGCGTCCACCGCGCTGTCGGGGTCGGCGGGAGGCGCGGCGACGGCGAGCGAGGCGACGGGCTCGTACCCGGCGATCTCACGCGCCCCGGCGCGCAGGATCAGCGCATGCCCCGGCGGAACGCGTTTCACGCCGTCGTACGGAGTGGAGTCGTACAGCGCGGCCGGTACGTCGGGGGCGGCGAGGAGCGCGGCGAGGTGACCGAAGTCGAGGTTGGCCTCGACGAGGTCGGCGAGCGGGAGCGCGGCGGTCGCGAACGCCGTGCCGCCCTCCCAGGGGGTGTGGAACACCGGCCGGGCGCCCGCGAGGTCGCCGCAGACGGTGATCCGGCGGCCCACCCGCACGACGGCGGTGTAGCTGCCCGGCCAGGCGGTCAGATGGCGGAGCGCGCCGCCGCGTGCGGCGAACAGGGCGACGCGCAGCTGCTCGTCGGTGGCGCCGCAGGTGCCGAGGACGGCGATCCGGGTCTCGGCGTCGGCGGACACCACCCGCACCTCGTCGGGGCGCCAGTCGCCGACCGCCCACAGCGGATCGGGGTCGCCCCACAGCGGTTGCGAACCCACCGGCTGCACGGTCTCGCCGTCGGACCCGGTGGCGCCGGCGGAGCCGAACGCCGGGGCACCCGCGGCGGTGCTGCTCCATCCCACCAACCACCGCATCGACGCCTCCACAGGCTGTGGACAACCGGTGCGCCGTGCGCACCGGTTGTCCATGCTGCCATGAAGGAGGCGCTCGAGAGGGGTGCCGGTGCCGCATGTGCTCCGTCGAATGCGCCCCGGCGGATACACCCACCCCGCTCCGAACATCCGCCCGACGCAAGGAGATCGCCCGACCGCGGCCGCGCACCCACCCCCGTCGGCGCGACGCGAATGCGCCCCCCAGCGCGCCCCAAAAACCTCCAACGCGCCCTCAACTGCCAGGATAGACACGGTGACAGCCCTCGAACGAGGGCATCGATTTTCGGCCAATTCGGAGATGCGAGGACAACCTCGAACACGCTCCGTACAGGCTCTGCGCACCGTTGGGCGGGCGCACGGTCCGGGAGGCGGAGCACGCCTCCCGGACCGTCTCCGCCGCCCGCGGGGATGAAGGCGGCGGTGTCCCCCAGCCCGCTGGATCCAGTACAGCGGGCCGACCCACGCCCGACCATGGAACCGTTCCCGCCATGGCCACAGGAGAGCGCACACACGGGCGCACGGCCACACGCCGGGAGCATGCCGCAACCGCGCGTATCGGACCCGCACTTCAGTACGGACCACAATCCCGCCATCCGGAAGAATGCCCCTTAACGCTTGGGATGCGGCGAACTACGCTGGGTTTACGAATGCCGCCGGGTTATGCCAGAGCGGCAGCGTCTGTGTCGAGGGGTGGCGCATGTCCAGGGAGCAACGCGGGCCGAACGAAAAACTCGGCACCGTTCTCGCCCTCGCGGGAATCTCCAACGCGGGCCTCGCGCGGCGCGTCAACGACCTTGGCGCCCAACGCGGATTGACCTTGCGCTACGACAAGACGTCGGTGGCGCGCTGGGTGTCGAAGGGGATGGTGCCACAGGGCACGGCGCCGCACCTGATCGCCGCCGCCATCGGCCAGAAACTCGGCCGTCCGGTGCCGCTCCACGAGATCGGCCTGGCGGACGCGGATCCCGCGCCCGAAGTGGGGCTCGCCTTCCCCCGGGACGTCGGGCAGGCGGTGAAGTCCGCCACCGAGCTGTACCGGCTGGACCTGGCCGGCCGCAGAGCGGGGTCCGGCGGCATCTGGCAGTCGCTCGCCGGATCGTTCGCGGTGAGCGCGTACGCCACGCCCGCCTCACGCTGGCTGATAACCCCGGCCGACAGTTCGGTCGCGCGCGAGGTGAGCCCCGCCGAGGGCTCGGCCGCACCGGCCAGAGTCGGCCACAGCGACGTGCGCAAACTGCGCGAGGCGGCCGAGGACGCGCGGCGCTGGGACTCCAAGTACGGCGGCGGCGACTGGCGTTCCTCGATGGTCCCCGAGTGCCTGCGGGTGGAGGCGGCGCCGCTGCTGCTGGGCTCCTACGCCGACGACGTCGGCCGCGCCCTGTTCGGCGCGTCCGCCGAACTCACCCGGCTCGCCGGCTGGATGGCCTTCGACACCGGCCAGCAGGAGGCCGCCCAGCGCTACTACATCCAGGCCCTGCGGCTGGCCCGGGCGGCGGCCGACGTCCCCCTGGGGGGATACGTCCTGGCCTCCATGTCCCTGCAGGCCACCTACCGCGGCTTCGGCGACGAGGGCGTCGATCTCGCCCAGGCCGCGCTGGAGCGCAACCGCGGCCTGGCCACGGCCCGCACCATGAGCTTCTTCCGGCTCGTGGAGGCCCGCGCGCACGCACGCGCGGGTGACGCCCCGGCGGCCGGCGCGGCCCTGAAGTCCGCCGAGGGCTGGCTGGAACGTTCCCGCCCCGGCGACAGCGACCCGGGCTGGCTCGGCTTCTACTCCTACGACCGGTTCGCCGCCGACGCCGCGGAGTGCTACCGCGACCTGAAGGCACCCCGCCAGGTCCGCCGCTTCACCGAGCAGGCACTGTCGCGTCCGACGGAGGAGTTCGTGCGCTCGCACGGCCTGCGGCTCGTCGTCTCGGCGGTCGCCGAACTGGAGTCGGGCAACCTGGACGCCGCCTGTGAGCAGGGTGTGCGCGCGGTGGAGGTGGCCGGCCGCATCTCGTCCGCCCGCACCACCGAGTACGTCAAGGACCTCCTGCACCGCCTGGAGCCCTACGGCGACGAACCCCGCGTGGTCGAGCTGCGCGAGCGGGCCCGGCCGCTGCTGATGACACCCGCCTGAGCACCCCGCCCGCCGGGGCCGCCGGACCCGTCGAGGCGGGTCCGGCGGCCCCGGCGCCTTGGGGTTCACGGGCGTTGTCAGTGGCGTGGTGCACTATCGGGAGCGGGAGGTGGTGCGAGTGGTGCGCGCGGTGCGGCGGTCGTACGACTGCGAGGTGCTGGTGATCGGCGGCGGCATCGTCGGCCTGTCGACGGCGTACGCGATCACCCGCGCGGCGCCGGGCACGCGGGTCACGGTGCTGGAGAAGGAGCCCGGCCCCGCCCGGCACCAGACGGGCCGCAACAGCGGCGTCATCCACAGCGGCATCTACTACCGCCCCGGCTCCCTCAAGGCGCGGTACGCGGTGCGGGGCGCGGCGGAGATGGTCAAGTTCTGCGCGGAGTACGGCGTCCCGCACGCCGTGACGGGCAAGCTGATCGTCGCCACCGACCGGGACGAACTGCCCCGTCTGCACGCCCTGGCCCAGCGCGGCCGGGAGAACGGGCTGACGGTCCGCGAACTGGGCGCGGCGCAGATCGCCGAGTACGAGCCGGAGGTCGAGGGCCTGGCCGCCCTCCACGTCGGCGCCACCGGCGTCTGCGACTTCGCGGCGGTGGCCCGCCGCCTGGCGGAGGCGTCCGGCGCGGAGATCCGCTACGGCGCGCGGGTCGTCCGCGTCGACCGCCGCCCGGAGCGGGGCGTCGCGGTCCTGACCGCCGCCGGGGACGTCGTACGCGGCCGGGTCCTGGTGAACTGCGCCGGGCTGTACTGCGACGAGATCGCCCGCCTCACCGGTGACGATCCCGGCATGCGCATCGTGCCGTTCCGCGGCGAGTACTACGGGCTGACCCGGCCGGAGCTGGTCCGCGGCCTGGTCTACCCGGTGCCCGACCCGGCCTTCCCGTTCCTCGGCGTCCACCTCACGCGCGGCGTCCACGGCGGCGTCCACGTCGGCCCGAACGCCGTACCGGCGCCGGCCCGCGAGGGCTATGACCGGCGCACGGTCCGCCCGCGCGAGCTGGCCGCCACCCTGGCCTGGCCGGGCTCCCGGCACCTGGCCCGCCGCCACTGGCGGCACGGCGCGGGTGAGCTGCACCGCTCCCTGTCCCGGCGGGCCTTCACCGCGGCGGTCCGCCGGCTCCTGCCCGCGGTCCGGGAGGCCGACCTGGTCCCCGCCCCGGCCGGCGTGCGGGCGCAGGCCGTCCTGCGGGACGGCACCCTGGCCGACGACTTCCTGATCCGGGAGGCCCCCCGCGCGATCCACGTGCTCAACGCCCCCTCCCCCGCCGCGACGGCGTCCCTGCCCATCGGCCGGGAGATCGCCCGCCGGGCGCTGGCCGCCCTGGCCGACCCGGTGCGGCAGGGCCCCGACGCGTCCGCGGAGTCACCCTGAGGGCCGCCGTGCGGACCGCCGTAAAATCGAGAGCACTGTGTCTGACTCCTTGAACACCCCCGCAGCCCCGCACACCGAGCACGCGCCCGGTGTGTCGATCCGCCGTACCCGGGACAAGGGGGAGCCCCGCTTCCCCGACGGACCGAAGGCCGATCCCGCCGGGTCGCACTTCGAGCGGCGGATCCGGAGCTTCCAGCCGCGCCGGAGCCGGGTCACCGCCGGGCAGGCGGACGCGCTGCAGCGGCTGTGGCACCGGTGGGGCTTCGACGTCGACGGCCACCGGCTCGACCTCGCCGACTTCTTCGGCAACGACCGCCCCGTCGTCCTCGAGATCGGCTTCGGCATGGGTGAGGCCACGGTGCGCATGGCCGCCGCCGACCCCGGCACCAACATCCTCGCCGTGGACGTCCACACCCCCGGTCAGGGCCATCTGCTCAACCTCGCCGAGCAGCACGGCCTGGACAACGTGCGCGTCGGCAACGGAGACGCGATCATCCTGCTCCGCGAGATGCTCACCCCCGACTCCCTGAGCGGGCTGCGCGTCTTCTTCCCCGACCCCTGGCCCAAGAAGCGGCACCACAAGCGCCGGCTGATCCAGCCCGACTTCCTCACCCTCGCCGCGACCCGGCTGGCACCGGGCGCGGTCGTGCACTGCGCCACCGACTGGGAGCCGTACGCCCAGCAGATGCTCGAGGTGCTGACCGCGCATCCCGCCTTCGAGAACACCGCGGCGGACGGCGGTTTCGCGCCGCGCCCGGAGTTCCGCCCGCTGACCCGTTTCGAGGGGCAGGGGCTGGAGAAGGGCCATGTGGTGAACGACCTGCTCTTCCGTCGTGTACCGCACGACGACCGGCCCGGTGACCGACCCACCGGGCAACCCCCCACCGGCCCCTGAGCCCATCCGGCGTACCTGCGGGCAGCGCCCTTCCCTCGTTAGGGTCAATGCCGTGGACACCAGCCGTCCGTACCCGACGCGACCCAGCGCGGGGGCACACCCCGCCGGCCCGCCCGGGCGGGCCCCGGGGCACGTGCACTGGTGGCAGCGGCCCTGGGTGCGCTATGGGGCGCTGACCGCCCTCCTCGCACTCTCCGGCCTGGTCATCCTGGGTCTGGTCCGCGAGCAGACCGGCACGGAGGGCTTCCTGGTCGGCCTCGGCCTCGCCGTCCTCCCGGTGCCGCTGCTCATCGCCGCCTTCCGCTGGCTGGACCGGGTCGCACCGGGCCCCTGGCGCAACCTCGTCTTCTCCTTCGCGTGGGGCGCCTGCGCCGCCGCGCTGATGGCGATCGTCGCCAACAGCTTCGCCACCCAGTGGATAGCGACGGAGACCGCGGACCCGTCCCGCGCCGACACCCTCGGCGCGACCGTCATAGCCCCCGTCGTGGAGGAGTCGGCGAAGGCCGCCGCCGTCCTGCTGGTCTTCCTCTTCCGCAGACGCGACTTCACCGGAATCCTCGACGGCGTGGTGATAGCCGGGGTCACCGCCACCGGCTTCGCCTTCACCGAGAACATCCTCTACCTGGGCAACGCCTTCGGCACCGACCAGCTCACCGGCGGCAGCGGTGTCTCCTCCGTCACCGCGGCGACCTTCTTCGTCCGTGTCGTCATGTCGCCGTTCGCGCACCCGCTCTTCACCGTGCTCACCGGCATCGGCTTCGGCGTCGCCGCGCTCGCCACCGAACGCCGGCGCCTGTGGCGCGTCCTGCCGCCGCTGGGCGGTCTGCTGCTCGCGATGGGCATGCACGCGCTGTGGAACGGCTCCTCGGTCCTCGGCGAGTACGGCTTCTTCGCCGTGTACGGGGCGTTCATGGTGCCGTCGTTCGGCCTGCTGACCTGGCTGGTGGTGTGGACGCGGCAGCGCGAGCTGCGGACCGTACGCACGGAACTGCCCGTGTACGTCGCCGCCGGCTGGCTGAGCCCGGCCCAGCCGTTCGCGCTCGGCTCGATGCGGGCCCGGCGCATCGCCCGGCGGTACGCGCGCCGGCACGGGGGCCGGGCGGCGGCCCGGACGGTGGCCCGGTACGAGGCGTACGCGACGTCCCTGGCGTTCCTGCGGCACCGGGCACGCCGCGGCCGCGTGGGCACGGACTTCGCCGCGCGGGAGGGGGAGCTGCTGCGGGAACTGTGGCGCCGCCGCGACGCGGCCCGCCCGGCCCTGGAGCACGCGGCCCGCGCCACCGCGCCGCCTGTACCGCCCTGGCCGGCGTACGGCGTGTACGGCGTGCACGGCATGCACGGCGCGACGGGCCTCGCGTATGCCCCGCACCCCGCGTACCCCGGGCACCTCGGGCATTCCGCGTACCGGCCGAACCCGTACGCGTACCCGTACCGCCCCTGAGACGTACCGCCCCTGAAACGTCTGACCGGCAGTCCTGACGTCGGGGGGTCGTCGTCAGGACTGCCGGGGCTGTGGTCGTCTCAGACCGTGAGGCCCTTCGACTGGAGCCAGGCCATCGGGTCGATGCCCGCGCCGGAGCCGGTGTGGACCTCCAGGTGGAGGTGGGCGCCGGTGGAGTTGCCGGTGGAGCCGACGCGGCCGATCACGTCGCCGGTGTTGACCTGCTGGCCGACGCTGACGCTGATGGAGGACTGGTGGGCGTACCAGATCTCGGTGCCGTCGTCGAGCGTCAGCACGGTCTTGTAGCCGTAGGAGCCGTCCCAGCCGGCGGAGGTGATCGTGCCGGTGTGGACCGCCTTGATCAGCGTGCCCGTGGGAGCGGCGAAGTCCAGGCCGGTGTGCTGGCCGGAGGCCCAGTAGGCGCCGGCCTGACCGAAGGTCGAGGAGACGGTGTACGAGGAGGTGGGCAGCGCGTACTGCCGGGCCAGCTCGGCGAGGCGCTCGGCCTCGGCCTTCTGCTTGGCCTCCTCCTCCGCCTTCCGCTTCTCCTCGGCGGCCTTCTCCTCCGCCGCCTTCTTCGCGGCGGCGGCCTTCTCCTTGGCCTCCTTCTCCGCGGCGGCGACGGCCTCGGCGGCGGCCTTGTCCTCGGCCTGGCTCTGCTGCTGCTCGACCTGGGCCATGATCCGGGCGTGCAGCGCCTCGCCGGCGTCGGAGCCGGAGCCGCCCTGCTCGGTGACCTCGTCGGCGACCGCAGCGATGTCGCTGAGCGCGGTGGCGGAACCCGCGGGGGTTTCCTCTTCGGAGATGAGGGAACCGACAGAGGGAAGGTCCGGCATCGAGATCGAGACCGGCGGCTTGCCGGTCTGGGCGCTGGCCATGCCGCCACCGGCGACGGCCGCTATGACACCGACACCCAGAACTGTGGAGCTGCGGGCGAGGCCTCCGCCGCGCTGCTTGCCGACGCGGTGCCGACCGCGCACGGGGCGGACGGACTCCTCGGTGGGGTTCCACTCCTCGAAGGGACCCTCGTCGGGGCGGGCACCGCCGTAGACGAAGGGATCGCCGTCGTACTGGCTCGGGATGAAGGGGGCCTCGGGAGCAGGCCGGTTCGACGCCACCTGGGCGTACTCCTTTCCTTCCTTCTCGCCTACCGGGTTAGCTGACGGGTTCGGAGCAGGAAGGTCTCCTACGCGCGTATACCCTCCGTGTCTCCACGGGGGTACCGACGCGATTCACCCCAAGATGTTGGTTCCCCGGTTCCCTTGCGGGATTCGGCGCATGCGCACGGAGCCGACTCGTGTGACGGCTGGGACGACCGCGCTGCGTTATCGAACGTTAATAGAGGTAGGGGTCGGATTCCAAGCCGTTCCTCTTGATCGTTAACGATTTCCACACGGACTTAAGCGCTACCGCCGGGCAAAAGCGGGCGAGTTGACTCTGCCTCACGCGTCACATTGGACTTGACGGTTTATCAGTTGTTATGCGCAGCGCGGTGGCCCGATCACCTGGCGTGACAACGGTGCGGAAGCCGGGACGAGGAGCCGGAGCGGCGAGGCGGAAGCCGAGAACGGCCGAGGGCCGGAACCCTTTCGGATTCCGGCCCTCGGCCTTCAGTAGCGGGGACAGGATTTGAACCTGCGACCTCTGGGTTATGAGCCCAGCGAGCTACCGAGCTGCTCCACCCCGCGTCGTTGTGTCACCAGCATACGGCATGCGGGGGACACTCCGCACACTCCTTGTCGTCGCCGTCGCGTCACCGGCCGATCAGATGGTCGTTCGGTGCCGTGGCGGCCTCCTCGTGCTCGGGCAGTACGACGACCTGGGCGCCCCCGGCGGCCAGCACTCCGCTGCCGTCGGCGTCCGCCACGAAGGTGTCCGGCTCCCGCCAGGCGGTGACCACCCGCCGCACCCCCGCGTCCAGGATCAGCCGCGCACAGGGCGCCGGACGCGAGGCGCGGCGCGCACAGGGTTCCAGGCTGGAGTACACGGTGGCGGTCGTGAGCCGCGGATCCGTGGGGTCGGTCTTGGCGAGGGCGGCCTCCTCGGCGTGCACCAGCGGGTCGCCGCCCTCCCGGGAGTGGCCGCGGGCCAGTTCGGTGCCGTCGGCCGCGACCACCACCGCGCCCACGCTGAAGGCCGTCTCCGACGGCGGGCACTGAGCCGCCAGTTCACAGGCGAGGGCCAGCCAGTGGTGGTCGGCGGCGACGGGGAGCGGGCCGGCGCCGGGGGCGGTGGGCTCGTAGCGCATGAGAACGACGTCGCCGACCTGGCGGGTCTCCAGCAGCCGCAGCCGACCGCCCTGGTAGGCACCGGGGCCGAAGAGGCGGGCGGCGTCCGGGTCGCCGACGAAGAGCGGGGCGAGGACCAACTGGAGCTCGTCGGCGAGGCCCTGGGTGAGGAGCTGGGTGTGGATCAGGCCGCCGCCCTCCACCATGAGCCGCCGGACGCCGTACACGTCGTACAGGTGCGTGAGGAGCCGCCGCCAGTCGAGTGCGGCGCCGAGCGGTACGACGTCGGTGGCGAGGCCGTGCGCGCGGGCGCGTTCGGCACCCTCGTCGGTCGTGTAGAGGACCTTCTCGCCGCCGGTGTGCCAGAACCGCGCCGCCGGGTCCAGGTCGCCGGAGCCGCTGACGCTGACCTTCAGCGGGTACGCGGACCGGCCCTCGGCGACCCGGGCGGCCCGCCGCTCGGGCGAGTTGACCAGCAGGCGGGGGTTGTCGGCGCGGATCGTGCCGGCGCCGATCAGGATCGCGTCGACCGACGCCCGTACCTCGTCGACCCGGTCGAAGTCGGCCGGGCCGGACAGCAGCAGCCGCTCGGGGCCGGTGTCGTCGAGGTAGCCGTCCAGGGAGACGGCGGCGGACAGCAGGACGTACGGGTGGGGCATCGACGCGCTCCTGGAAGGACAGGGGATTCGGAAACTGCGGGAACTGCGGATCGCTGAACTGATTCAAGTCTGACAACCGGATCGTGGGACCGGGCGGACCCCTATGAGGGTCGTCCCCCCTCTTGTGTGGGTGGTACCACGGACGGTCGTCGCGCGGGGGCGGCCGTGAGCGTGGAAGCACCGTGGAAACAACGCGAGAAGATGGGACAGAGGCGACGAAAATCCCGGCCCCCCGCCCCGTGCCGCACCGGCCGCAGCCCCGTCTGGCGAAGAGCCCCCATCGACGCCGACAGCGCGACCGTACTCCTCGCCCGTGGTGAGTTCGCGCTGATCCTGGCCGCCATGGCCACCGGCGCGGGGCTGGACGGCCGGCTCACCGCGTTCATCGCCGGGTACGTGCTCGTCCTCGCCGTCCTCGGCCCGGTGCTCGCCGGACGGGCCGACCTGCTCGCGCGCCCTGCGTGCCGTACAGGCACGGCGCTCCGACCACGGGCCCCCACCCGACGCCCCGGATCATGGGCCCCCACCCGACGCCCCGGGCCACGGGCCCGCGCCCGGCGCTCCGGAGGACGGGCCCGCACCCGACCTGGACACCGGGCGCGACCGGGAGGTGGAGCCCCTGCCGGCCGAGGCCGAGCGGTAGGGCCGGTCCGGGCGCCCGGGCCGACGCCGGTGGCGGTCCGGGCACCCGGGTGTCGACGCCGGTGGCGGTCAGGGCTCGATCAGACCGACCCGGATGGCGTACCGGGTGAGTTCCAGCCGGTCCTTCAGGTCGAGTTTGGCCAGCAGATTGGCGCGGTGGCGCTCCACGGTCTTGGGACTGATGACGAGGAGGTCGGCGATCTGCTGCGAGGTGTGCCCCTCGGCGACCAGTTTGAGGATCTCCTCCTCCCGGTCCGTGATGGCCTTGGCGGGCAGGCTCCGGCCGTCCCGGGCGAGTTCGAGGTAGTTGCGGATGAGGGCGTTGACGGCGCCCGGGTAGAGGAACGGCTCGCCCCGCATGGTGGCCCGGCAGGCCTCCACCAGGTCTCGGTCGGCGACGGACTTGAGGACGTATCCGGAGGCGCCGGCACCGAGCGCCTCGAAGAAGAACTGCTCGTTGTCGTACATGGTCAGGATGAGGATCCGCGTCTGCGGGAGGGTGCGGGAGAGCTCACGGGCCGCCTGGAGGCCGGTCAGACGGGGCATGGCGATGTCGAGGATGGCCAGGTCGGGTTCGTGGGCGCGGGCCTGCTCGATGGCTTCGGCCCCGTTGTCTGCCTCGGCGACGACCGTCAGGTCCGGTTCGCCGTCGAGGATGAGGCGTACGCCCCGGCGGACCAGCGCGTGGTCGTCGGCGAGGAGGATGCGGGTGGGCGGCGGGCCCTCGGCGGGGCCGGTGGGGGTGCGGGCGGGGGCCGGGTCGGTCATGTTCAGCGTTTCCGGTCGGGAGCGGCGGTCACGGTCGGCACGGCCCGCACGGGTGCGGGACCCCGTACGGGTACGGGTACGGCGAGGCGCACCCGGGTCCCGCCGCCGGGAGCGGGACCCACATCGAGGTCGGCGCCGACGAGCAGGGCCCGTTCACGCATCCCCCGGATACCGGCGCCCTCGGCCGCGGCACCGATGCCGTGGCCGTCGTCCCGGACCTGGAGGTCGACTCCGGCGGGGGTGCGGCGCAGGGAGACCTCCGCGCGACGTGCCTGCGCGTGCCGGGCTATGTTGGTGAGCCCTTCCTGGGCCACCCGGTAGAGAACCAGTTCGGCCTCCGGCCCCAGGTCGGGCAGGTCGGGGTCGAGGCGGTGCTGGACCATCAGGCCGGTGGAGGCGCCGAACTCGGTGGTGAGGGCCTTGAGGGCGCTGGCGAGCCCGAGTTCGTCCAGGACACCGGGGCGCAGCCGGCGGGCGATGCGCCGGATCTCGTCCAGGCTGCTCCGGGTGGTCTCCTGCACCAGGCTCAGCTCCTCGCGCAGCTCCACCGGGGCGTGGTCGGCGACCCGCTTGAGCTGGAGCAGGACGGCGGTGAGGCTCTGGCCTACCTCGTCGTGCAGTTCCTGGGCGATGCGGCGGCGTTCGTCCTCCTGCGCGGAGAGGGCACGGGCGCTGCTCGTGGCGCGTTCGTCCTCCAGCCGGTCGAGCATCGTGTTGTACGTGCTGATCAGCTCGGCGATCTCCCCGCGCCCGGCGACCTCGGGGCGCTGCCCCGGGCGGAGCAGGTCGGTGGTGGACATGGCGCGGGTGACGCGCTGCAGCGGGGCGAGGCCGACGCGCACCAGCAGCGCGTTGGCGAAGAGCATGGCGGCCAGCCCCACGGTGAGTACGGCGGCCTCGGTGAGCAGGACCGGGGTGGAGACGGTGACCGGTCCGAGCAGCAGGGCGGTGGCCGTGATCAGCACGACGGCGTTCAGCAAGAAGATCCGCCAGAACAGTGGCACTCAGTACCGCCTCCTCACCCCTGCTCGCCGTGCGCCGTCTGCCGTACTGTCTGCCGTAGGCTCCCGGTGCGGCGGGAGCGTTCCGGCGGCCCGTCGGTGCCGGGGGCGCGGACATGTGGGGCGCCACGACCCAGCGTGAACGCTGTTCCGGCTGTGCGCCATCCGTGCCGACCCCCATTTTTTCACGGGTCCGTGGGTGCCCGGGAGTCCCACCTACATCATCGCCCCCCACAAAGATGAGGGTCGGACCCGATGGTCCCGAGGCGCCCGGCGGGCGATCCTTGAAGTGGACGCGGGCCCGACCCCGCCGAACCGCCCGCACCGGGCGGGTGATGACCTCGGCACCCGGGCAAGCTCCCCTGTGTCGGCCCTCGTTCACGGGCCGACGGCTCACTTTCTCGCCCCCGGCGTCGGTGTCATGGAACCGACGCCCGGAGGCGTTTTTCAGGTGGCGGTCGGAGGTCTCCCCGTGCTGCCACCGCTCGGGAAGGAGGAGACGTGCCCCAGTCCGACGACCAGCGCCTCGTCGATCTCGCGGCCCGAATCGAGCAGGACGACCCGCACTTCGCGCGATCCCTGTCCAGCGGCCGGCCTGCCAAGCCGCGCGAGTACCGGTACACGCGCGCTTGGTGGGTACTGGGCATCGGCGTGGTCCTGCTGTTCATCGGTCTGGTCATGCCCCACGGGCTGCTCATCGCGACCGGTCTGGTCCTCAGCGGAATCGGCGTTCAGCTGTTCGACCCCTACCCGCCCCGGAGGGGCAGCCGATACCGGAACTCGGCTCGCTGATACGGCTCGAACCCGTCTTCAGACACGATTCACGGCCGCCGTTTCGTCACGTTGAGCGGCTTTTCTCATAGCGCACCCCGGTTTGGGGTGCGCTAAAATCTTTACCAAGCGCTTACGCTCCGTTGACCGGCGTTCCGCTCCTTCGTCGAGCGTTGACCGTCGAACGTCGAGCGCTGAGCGTCGGCTGCTCGTCATCGCCCGTCGAGCGCCGAGCGCTGACGACCGGTTGGGCCGACGACGAGAAGAGAAGAACGGGGGCGTGACATGGGTCGAGTGATCCCCGTGCGTGTCGACAACGCCGCCCGCGACGCCGTTCCCGATACCGGCGGCACCCTCTTCTGGCCCTAGCGCCCGTCCCACGCCGTCTCCGCTCACCCTGCCCTGGGCCCGCGGCCCCGGCCCCTCACCCCGTAGGGGACGACCCGCCCCGCAGGGGACACACCGGACGCTCCCCCTCCACACAACACCCGACACCCGACAGTCGACTCCCGCAGCACCACACCCCGGCACCTGGTTCCCCGGCTCCCGACTCCTGGGGTCCGCCCTCCCGCCCAGCGAGCCCCAGCTCTCAGGCACAGACGCCGCCACCGAACCGATCCACGGAGGTCAGCCGCCCGTGCACAACACCACCGCCTTGCTCGTCGAACTCGGAGCGATCATCCTCGCTCTCGGGCTGCTGGGCCGTCTCGCCGGACGGGTGGGCTTCTCCCCCATACCGCTCTACCTGCTCGCCGGGCTCGCCTTCGGCCATGGCGGGATCCTGCCGCTGCAGGCCAGCGAGGAGTTCGTCGCCACCGGCGCCGAGATCGGTGTCATCCTGCTGCTGCTCATGCTCGGGCTGGAGTACAGCGCGTCGGACCTCGTCACCACCCTCAAGACCCAGTACCCGTCGGGCGCGGTCGACTTCGTCCTCAACGCCGCCCCCGGCGCCGTCGCCGCGCTGATGCTGGGCTGGGGCCCGGTCGCCGCCGTCGCCCTCGCCGGCGTCACCTGGATCTCCTCCTCCGGGGTCATCGCCAAAGTGCTCGGCGACCTCGGGCGGCTGGGCAACCGCGAAACACCGGTCGTGCTCGGCGTACTGGTCCTGGAGGACCTCGCCATGGCCGTCTACCTGCCGATCCTCACCGCCCTGCTGGCCGGGGTGAGCCTCGCGGGCGGCAGCGTCACGCTGCTGATCTCCCTGGGCACCGTCGGCGCCGTCCTCTACATCGCCCTGCGTCACGGACGCGTCGTCAGCCGCGCGGTCTCCTCCGACAACGCCGAGATGCTGCTGCTGGTGGTACTGGGGCTGACCCTGCTGGTCGCGGGCGTCGCCCAGCACCTCCAGGTGTCGGCGGCGGTGGGCGCGTTCCTGGTCGGCATCGCGCTGTCCAAGGAGGTCGCCGAGGGCGCGCACGGTCTGCTGTCCCCGCTGCGGGACCTGTTCGCGGCGGTGTTCTTCGTCTTCTTCGGGCTGCACACCGACCCGGCGGACATCCCGCCGGTGCTGCTCCCGGCGCTCGCGCTGGCCGTCGTCACCATGCTGACGAAGATCGCCACCGGCTGGTTCGCCGCCCGGCGGGCGGGCATCCCGGCCAAGGGCCGCTGGCGGGCCGGGGGCACGTTGGTGGCGCGCGGCGAGTTCTCGATCGTCATCGCCGGTCTCGCCGTCGGCACGGAACCGCGGATCGGCCCGCTGGCCACGGCGTACGTCCTGATCCTGGTCGTCCTCGGCCCCCTCACCGCCCGCTGGACCGAACCGCTGGCCGGCCGCCTCACCCGCCGCAAGCCGGACGAGCGGCAGAGCACCGCCGCGCCGGTCGACCAGACGGAACCGGCCCATGCGAGCGGCTGACCACACACGACGGTACGGACGGGGTCACGATCAGCGGCCGATACGGACGGCCCGTTCGCGACGTCAGAGGTGCGAAAATCAGCCCGGCAAGCTCGGGAGGCACTCCACGGAAGCGGCAACATGACCACCAAGGCCCCCGGCATGATCGAGTGGGTCACCGTCGACACCGGCCCGCGGCCGGTCCCCCGGCCCGTCACCACTCCGCTGATATGGGCGGGCGCCTTCGGCGGTGCACTGGCCCTGATGACCCTCCTCCACACGGTCGTGGGCCCGCACCGTCCCGGGCTCTTCCTGGCGGCCCTGTCCCTGCTCGCCGCCGTCCTCGGCGGGTGCGCACGGTTCACCGCGGCCCCCGGTACCGCCGTCCTGTGCTGGCTGTTCCTCAACGGCTTCGCGACACCGCCCACCGGCACCCTCACCTGGGCCGGACCCAGGGACACGTTCTTGCTCGGCTGCCTGCTCACCGCCGCCCTCGTCGGCACGACCGCGTCCCGGCTGGCCCACGCCCGCGCGGCCTACCACCGCCTCACCCTCCGGACGGATCCCGAGGACGGCCGCCCGGCCTGACCGCCCGCGGCCTTGCGGGTCAAGGCGACCCGATTCAAGAACGCTTGTTCTTGACCGATCGTTCTCATACCCCGTACCGTCTTGGCCATGGGACGACCACGCGCCTTCGACACCGACCAGGCCGTCAGCACCGCAGCCGCCCTCTTCGCCACCCACGGCTTCGAGGGCACCTCGGTGGACGACCTGGTCACCGCCACCGGCATCCACCGGGGCAGCCTCTACAAGGTCTTCGGCTCGAAACGGAGCCTGCACCTGACCGCGCTCCGCCGGCACCTCGACCACGAGATCCACCCGGTCACCGCGGCCATCGCCACCCTCACCGACCCGGCGCAGGCACTGACCACCGCCACCGCCTCGTACGACAACGGTCCGGCCGCCGGGCTCCTCCTCCTCGCCGCCGCCGAACGCGCCCCCCACGACCCGGAGGTCGCCGCACTGGTGGCGGAGGGGATCACGGCACTGGAGGAGGCCCTGCGCCCCTCCCACGGTGACGCCGCCCCCCAACTCGCCTCCACCGTCCTCGGTTCCCGCCTGCGCCTGCGCGCCCTGCCGACCACCACTCCCAAGGAGTACTGACATGGCCCTGATCTCCATCGACCGCGAACGCGGCATACTGACCGCCGAGTTCCAGGGCCTCGACAAGCTCTGGACCCTCAAGAGCCGCCTGGAGATCCCCCTCGCCCACGTACGCGGCGCCACCCACGACCCCGGTATGGCCCGCGAACCCAAGGGCGTCCGCGTCGGCGGCTCCTACTTCCCCGGACTGATCACCGCGGGCCGCTTCCGCCGCAACGGTGAACGTCTGTTCTGGGACGTGAAGAACCCGGAGAAGGCAGTCGTCATCGAACTCGCCGACGCCGAGCACTACGACCGGCTCGTCCTCGAGGTCGAGAACCCCCGCGCCACCGTGGACCTCATCGAACAGTCCATCTCCCGCGCCTGAACGAACCCGCACCACGCCACGACACACTGATGCGGGCGCAGGGGGCCCGGCCACGGGACAACGAAACGGCGTCCGGGTCGGCCGAAGCCGACCCGGACGCCGAAGAGCAGGTCGAAGAGGGCGGTCCCTCCCCTGCAACCGGTAGGCCCTGTGGGACTCGAACCCACAACCAATGGATTAAAAGTCCACTGCTCTGCCAATTGAGCTAAGGGCCCTCGGCGATGTTGCCCCCACGAGCATAGCGGGATGTGGGCGCGTCTTTGATCGGGTATCGGTGAGGAGGACCCGGACGTGTCCCGGAGAAAACGCGGGAGGGCCCGCACGACGGGTGTCGTGCGGGCCCTCCCGGGTGGTCCGGTGCGCCGGGGTCAGCCGTTGCGCTTCCAGCGCGGCTTGTCCTCGCGACGGCCGACGGAGCCGCCACCGCGGTGGTCGTCACGGCGGCCGTAGGGGCGGTCGTGGGAGGCGCCGGAACGGAAGCCGGGGCGGTCGCCCTGGCGGTCACGGTTGAACGGACGGTCGCTGCCGCGGTGGCCGCCACGCTCGTCACGGCGGAAGCCGCCACGGTCACGGTCGCCGTCGCGGTTGAACCCGCCGCGGTCGTCGCGGCGTTCGAAGGAACGGCCACCGCGGTCACGGTCGAAGGAACGGTCGCCGCGCTCGCCCCGGTCGTCACGGCGGAAGCCGCCACGGTCACCGCGCTCACCGCGGTCGCCCCGGTCGTCGCGACGGAAACCGTTGCGGTCACCGCGGTCGTCACGGCGGAAGCCGCCACGGTCGCCGTCACGGCGTTCGAAGGAACGGCCGCCGCGCTCGCCGCGGTCGCCGCGGTCACCCCGGTCGTCACGGCGGAAGCCGCCACGGTCGCGGTCACGGTCCCTGTCGCGGTCACGGTTGAACCCGCCGCGGTCGTCACGGCGTTCGAAGGAACGACCGCCGCGGTCGCCGCGGTCACCCCGGTCGTCACGGCGGAAACCGTCCCGGCGCTCGGGGCGCTCGAAGCGCTCCGTGTCACGCGCGGTCGGCTGCTCCGGCAGCGAGACCTCGGTCTGGGCCTGGACCGCCGTCTCGGTGGCCGCCTCGGCCACCGCCGTCTCCGGGTCCTCGCCCCGCTCGCGGGCGGCCCTGGCGACCAGCCGGTCCGCCTCCTCCCGCAGTTCGGAGGCCCGGCGCTGCGCCCGCTCCAGTTCCTTGGTGAGCTGGGCGGCCTCGCGCTCGGCCTGCTGCGCCGCCTTGCCCGCCGACTCCGCCTGGACCTCGGTCATCGACCGGGCACCGGTGATCTCGGCGAGCTCCGGGTCGAAGGCCGCGCCGCCCTGGATGATGTGGCGCGTGGCGTCCACGCCCGCGTCCTCCATCAGACGGAAGATCTGGCGCCGCTGGTGCGGCAGCGAGAGGGAGACCACGGTGCCGGTACGGCCCGCGCGCGCCGTGCGACCGGCCCGGTGCAGGTAGTCCTTGTGGTCGCCGGCCGGGTCGACGTTCAGCACCAGGTCGATGCCGTCGACGTGGATACCGCGTGCGGCGACGTCCGTGGCGACCAGGACGTTGACGTAGCCGTCCTTGAAGTCGGCCAGCGTCCGCGTCCGCGCGCCCTGCGTCATGCCGCCGTGCAGCGCGTCGGCCTTCGCGCCCGCCTCGCGCAGCTGGTCGGCGATGCGGTCCGCGCCCAGCTGGGTGCGGACGAAGATGATGGTGCGGCCCTTGCGGGAGGCGATGGCCGCGGTGACCGGCGCCTTGTCCTTCGGCTTCACGACCAGGATGTGGTGCGACATGGTCGTGACGGCACCCTGGGCGGCGTCGACCTCGTGGCTGACCGGGTCCTTCAGGTACCGGTCGACGAGGGTCTTGATCTCGTTCTCCATCGTCGCGGAGAACAGCATGCGCTGACCGCCCGCCGGAACCTGGTCCAGCAGCTCCGTCACCTCGGGCAGGAAGCCCAGGTCGGACATCTGGTCGGCCTCGTCGAGAACGGCGATCTGCACGTTCGCCAGGGAGCACGCGCCACGGTTGATGAGGTCGCGCAGCCGGCCGGGCGTGGCGACGAGGATGTCGACACCGCGCTCGAGGGCGTAGATCTGGTTGCTCATGGAGGTGCCGCCGCAGACGACCTTCATGCGCAGGCCGACGACGTCGCCGTAGGGCTGGAGCGCGTCGGCCACCTGCATGGCCAGCTCAC
The DNA here is from genome assembly GCF_029760955.1 of Streptomyces cathayae. Classification (GTDB taxonomy): domain Bacteria; phylum Actinomycetota; class Actinomycetes; order Streptomycetales; family Streptomycetaceae; genus Streptomyces; species Streptomyces cathayae. Next base: position 4,189,090 of record NZ_CP121682.1, on the reverse strand, counting down.
GGGTGGGCGTCAGGATGACGGCCCGCGGCTTGTGCTTCTCGGTCCGGCCGCCGGCCAGCGTGGTCAGCGTCGGCAGGCCGAAGGAGAGGGTCTTGCCGGAGCCGGTGCGGCCGCGGCCGAGGATGTCCTTGCCGGCCAGGGCGTCCGGGATGGTCGCTGCCTGGATCGGGAAGGGGCTGGTCACGCCGTTCTGCGTGAGCTTGCGTACGACGCCCTCGGGAAGACCGAGGTCGGCGAAGGTGAGCTCGGGGGTGTCGGCGGTGTCGGTGGTGTCGCTGTCATCGGTGACGTCGGTGACGGTGTCAGCGACGACGTCGGTGATGACGGCGGTGATGTCGGTGTCCACCGAGTTCCTCGTGTCCTCAGGGGTCACAGGGGTCTCGGGCACGACGACGTGATCAGTACTGGCGATGGGCATACGAATGCGAAACCTTCCGGAGTCTCTTCGGCACGCGCCCGTCAACTCCGTGATTCGCAATTCGCAATACGACCGCCTCGATGCGGTCCACCACGGTAAGGGGAGAGTACGCGCCACACGGCGCGCTCTGCAGTGGCGCCGGGCAAATAGGATCAAACGATCTGCCACCATACGCACCCTCCCCCACCGAAAGCAAACCGAACCCCCTTCACTCCACAGACCCGCAGGTCAGCAGAGTGAAGGCCAATCGGCCCACACATCGGTAGGACGGCAGGAGAAGTGCACATACCGGCAAGGAAACACTGGGGAAGCCGTTACACCGGCGCCCCCGCCTCCGGCGCCGGCTCCCGCCGCGCCAACTGGGGTTCCACCGGCTCGTCGGCCGGTGAGGACGGCTCCATGACCGTCGGCTCCGGTGTGACCGACGGCTCCGGCGGCGGAGGGGCGGGCTCCGGGTCCGACGGTCTGCTCGGCACCGGCGGCTCGGGCCGGCCGTCGGGCGTCGTCGGCTCCGTCGGTATGCCCGGCCGCCCGGTGTCGTCCGGCACCGGAGCGCTCGCCCCCGCGGAGTGCGACGCCTCGGCCGAGGCCGACGCCCCCGCCCCGCCCTTCTCACGCTTGCCCTTCCCGTCCTGGCCCGCACGGCCCCCGCGCTCGCCCTCGGCCACCGCGCCGCCCTGGCCGTCCGCGCCTCCCGGCCCCGGCGGCAGCCCTCCACCGGGTGCCTCACCACCCGGCCGGCCCGCGGAATGCGACGGCTTGGCGGCCCCGCCCGCCCCGTCCTCACCGACACTCATGCAACCGGCGGCAGCGGCGACGGCCACGACGGTGGCGGCCAGGCGGGCGGGTACGTACAAGGGGCGCACGAGGCCACCTCCGGTTGCGATGCTGGGTCGATGTGTCCAACTCCCGCCACCCGCAAGAGGACACGCCAACAACGCACCAGTGACAGACCGGTGACCTACCCGTAGCCGAGGGCGTGCAGTCGGGCGTCGTCGATCCCGAAATGGTGCGCGATCTCGTGCACCACCGTGATCTCCGCTTCCGCGACGACGTCCTCCCGGGACTCGCACATCCGCAGGGTCGGGCCCCGGTAGATGGTGATCCGGTCCGGCAGCACGCCGGCGTACCACTCGCCCCGCTCCGTCAACGGAGTTCCCTCGTACAGCCCCAGCAGCTCGGGATCGTCCGCCGGGGGCTCGTCCTCGACGAACACCGCGACGTTGTCCATCAGCCTCGTCAGCTCCGGCGGAATCCGGTCGAGCGCCTCGGCCACCAGCTCCTCGAACTCACCACGCGTCATCTCCAGCACACCGTCATTGTCGGCCATGACCCGTCCGTACGAGCGTCACCGGACACCCCGCATATCGGGTGCTCCGCATGGGCATACGGGAGCAATGGTCCGCGTCCCCTCCGCAGTCAGGAACCTCCGACACCGCCTCCCCGGGGGCCCGCGCGCCCGCAGTCGCCGCCACCGCCGCCCCGTCCCTCCGACGACGACCACCACCGCGCTCGCCCCCCGCCCCCGCCCCTGGAAGCGGGCCCTGGGACTCATCGCCGTCGTACTGCTGGGCGCCTGGCTCGGCCTGCTGGTCGTGGGCAACGTCCGGGTCCCGGTCGGCCCCATGGACACGACCATGACCCTGCGCCCCTCCCTCACCGGCGGCACGAAGATCAACGTCTCCCCCCTGGGCGCCCTCGACCTCGACAGCCACCACGCCCCCGTCCGCCTCGACGTCAACGTCGACCAGCTCGACCCCGCCCGCTCCCAGGCCCTCGTCGACCACCCCGAACGCTTCTCCGGGCTCCAGGACGAAGTCACCCAGGACATCGCCCGCGGCACCGCCGACCTCGCCGTACGCTCCGTCGTCGCCGTCGTCACCGGCGCCACCGCGCTCGGCCTCATCGTCTACCGCCGGCCCCGCCGTGCCCTGGCCGCGGGCGGCCTCGCCCTCACCCTGCTGGCCGCGTCCGGCGGCACCGCGTACGCCACCTGGAACCCGGACTCCGTCCTCGAACCGAAGTTCTCCGGGCTGCTCTCCTCCGCGCCCTCCCTGGTCGGCAACGCACGCAGCATCGTCACCGAGTTCGACGTCTACCAGAAAGAGCTGGCCCGCCTGGTCACCAACGTGACGAAGCTCTACGACGCCACCTCCACGCTCCCCGCCTACCAGCCCGACCCGACCACCATCCGGGTCCTGCACGTCTCCGACATCCACCTCAACCCCGCGAGCTGGGCGATCATCGCCTCGCTCGTCGAGCAGTACCGGGTGGACGTCATCGTGGACTCCGGCGACACCATGGACCACGGCACCGCCGCCGAGAACGGCTTCCTCGATCCCGTCGAGGACCTCGGCGCCCCCTATGTCTGGGTCCGCGGCAACCACGACTCCCTGGTCACCCAGCGCTATCTGGAAGGCCTCAAGAACGTCCACGTCCTGGACGACGGCCGGGCCGAAACCATCGCGGGCCTGCGCTTCGCCGGTACCGGCGACCCCCAGTTCACCCCGGACCGGTCCAGGAAACCCGGAGCCGAGCAGTCCCAGGAACTCGCCGGCGCCCGCCTCGCCTCCGCCCTGCGCGACCAGAAGGCGGCCGGCACCCCGGTCGACGTGGCCGTCGCCCATGAACCGTCGGCGGCCCGCGAGGTCGACGGCACGGTGCCCCTCGTCCTGGCCGGGCACATCCACCGTCAGAAGACGGAGGTCATGCAGTACGGCACCCGGCTCCGCACCGAGGGCTCCACCGGCGGCAGCGGCCTGCGGGCGATCGAGGGCGAACACCCCGACCCGATCGAGACCTCGATCCTCTACTTCGACCGCGACACACGCCGCCTCCAGGCCTGGGACGCGATCAAGCTGGGCGGCCTGGGTCTCACCACAGCCGAGGTCAGCCGCCACCTCCCGGAGGAGAACCAGCCGGGCGCGACACCGTCACCGACGCCTTCTCCATCGGCGGAGGGCCAACATCTTTTTGGTTTGGTCGCACCCGGAAGGCCGTAGTACAGTCTCGTCGTGCCCAAGGGCACCGGTCAGGGCTTGACCGTCCCGAACCCCGTCAGGGTCAGGGAGAAGCGGAACCTCTCGGGGAAAGCGGAGTCACATGCTTCTCACGTCCCCTGGGGCGATGGTGAAGCAAGCAGTATCGGTTTGCCCGCCCTCATCGTCTAGTGGCCCAGGACGCCGCCCTTTCAAGGCGGTAGCACGGGTTCGAATCCCGTTGGGGGCACGCAGTACAGTGTGCGACACTTGCTTCGGCAGTACGCACGCACCACTTGGTCCTGTGGAGCAGTTAGGAGTGCTCGCCACCCTGTCAAGGTGGAGGCCGCGGGTTCAAATCCCGTCAGGACCGCTGAGGTTTCACATGAGACCTCGTGGCTGGGTAGCTCAGTTGGTACGAGCGATCGCCTGAAAAGCGATAGGTCGCCGGTTCGACCCCGGCCCCAGCCACAACCACACCCCCTCCGGGTTCCCGGAGGGGGTGTTCGCGTGCGCCGCACCGCCAAAACTGTTGGCCACAAAATTCTCGATGATGAGATCCTGGTTCCCGTATGTCCACGCAACCTGTCTCCGCTTCCGCGTCCTCCTCCGACGCCTCCTCGTCCGGCGCCGCCTCCTCGCCCGGCGCCCCGTCTCCCGGCACCGCCTCCTTCGGCGCCCTCGCCCCCCGCCTGACCGAGCTCTCCCTGCGCGATGCGCAGCGGCTCGGGCGCAGGCTCGAAGGCGCACGCAAGATCCGCAAGCCGGAGGCCCGGGCCGCCGTGCTCGACGAGATAGCGGTGGAGGTCACGAAGGCCGAGGAGCGGATGGCCGGGCGGCGTGCGCGTGTTCCGGCGATCACGTATCCGGAGCAGCTGCCGGTCAGCCAGAAGAAGGACACGATCGCCGAGGCCATTCGCGATCACCAGGTGGTGATCGTCGCGGGCGAGACGGGTTCCGGCAAGACCACGCAGATCCCGAAGATCTGTATGGAGCTGGGCCGGGGCGTCCGCGGGATGATCGGGCACACGCAGCCCCGCCGGATCGCCGCCCGCACGGTGGCGGAGCGTGTCGCCGAGGAGCTGGACACTCCGCTCGGGGAGGCCGTCGGCTGGAAGGTGCGGTTCACCGATCAGGTGAGTCCGGACTCCACCTTCGTGAAGCTGATGACCGACGGCATCCTGCTCGCCGAGATCCAGACGGACCGGGAGCTGCGCGCCTACGACACGATCATCATCGACGAGGCCCACGAGCGGTCGCTGAACATCGACTTCCTGCTGGGGTACCTGGCTCAGCTGCTGCCGCGGCGTCCGGACCTGAAGGTCGTCATCACCTCGGCGACCATCGACCCGGAGCGGTTCTCCCGGCATTTCGGTGACGCTCCGATCATCGAGGTCAGCGGTCGTACGTATCCCGTCGAGGTGCGGTACCGGCCGCTGCTCGAGGAGGATTCGGAGGACGCCGACCGCGACCAGATCACCGCGATCACGGACGCGGTCGAGGAGCTGGTGGCCGAGGGGCCGGGCGACATCCTGGTCTTTCTCTCCGGTGAGCGGGAGATCCGGGACACGGCGGACGCGCTGACGAAGAAGCAGTACAGGTTCACCGAGGTGCTGCCGCTGTACGCGCGGCTCTCGCACGCCGAGCAGCACCGTGTCTTCCAGCAGCACAGCGGCCGCAGGATCGTTCTCGCGACCAACGTGGCGGAGACGTCGCTGACGGTGCCGGGCATCAAGTACGTCATCGACCCGGGCTTCGCCCGTATCTCCCGGTACAGCCACCGGACCAAGGTGCAGCGGCTGCCGATCGAGCCGGTGTCGCAGGCCAGCGCCAACCAGCGCAAGGGCCGCTGCGGTCGCACCTCGGACGGCATCTGCATCCGGCTGTACAGCGAGGAGGACTTCGAGGCCCGCCCGGAGTTCACGGACGCGGAGATCCTCCGCACGAACCTGGCGTCGGTCATCCTGCAGATGACGGCGGCGGGCCTGGGCGACATCGAGAAGTTCCCGTTCATCGATCCGCCGGACCACCGGAACATCCGGGACGGCGTGCAGTTGCTGCAGGAGCTCAACGCGCTGGACCCGGCGCAGAAGGACCCCCGCAAGCGGCTGACGGAGACCGGGCGGAAGCTGGCCCAGCTGCCGGTCGACCCGCGGCTGGCGCGCATGGTGCTGGAGGCGGACCGCAACGGCTGTGTCCGCGAGGTGATGGTGATCGCGGCGGCGCTGTCCATCCAGGACCCGCGTGAGCGGCCGGCCGACAAGCAGACCCAGGCGGACCAGCAGCACGCCCGGTTCCGGGACGAGACCAGCGACTTCCTCGCCTACCTGAACCTGTGGCGCTATGTGCGCGAGCAGCAGAAGGAGCGCGGCTCGTCGTCCTTCCGGCGCATGTGCAAGCAGGAGTATCTGAACTTCCTGCGGATCCGCGAGTGGCAGGACATCTACACGCAGGTGCGCACGGTCGCCAAGCAGATGGGCATCCACCTCAACGAGGAGGACGCGCCCGGGGACCGTATCCACGTCTCGCTGCTCGCGGGGCTGCTCTCCCACATCGGGATGAAGGACGTGAAGGAGTCGAAGGACTCCGGTGCGGCCGGGCGCAAGGACGGCGGCGGGCGCAACGAGTACGTGGGGGCGCGCAACGCCAAGTTCGCGATCTTCCCCGGTTCGGCGTTGTTCAAGAAGCCACCGCGGTTCGTGATGTCGGCGGAGCTGGTCGAGACGTCCCGGCTGTGGGCCCGGGTCAACGCGAAGATCGAGCCGGAGTGGGTCGAGCCGCTCGCCGGGCATCTGCTGAAGCGCACGTACAGCGAGCCGCACTGGGAGAAGGACCAGGCCGCGGTGATGGCGTACGAGAAGGTCACGCTGTACGGCGTCCCGATCGTCGCCCACCGCAAGGTGAACTACGGCCGGATCGACGCCGAGGTGTCGCGCGAGCTGTTCATCCGCAACGCGCTGGTCGAGGGAGACTGGCGCACGCACCACAAGTTCTTCGCGGACAACCGCAGGCTGCTCACCGAGGTCGAGGAGCTGGAGCACCGGGCGCGGCGCCGGAACATCCTGGTCGACGACGAGACCCTGTTCGACTTCTACGACCAGCGGGTTCCCGAGCACGTCGTGTCGGGGGCCCACTTCGACTCGTGGTGGAAGCGCAAGCGGCACGAACAGCCGGACTTCCTCGACTTCGAGCGCGAGATGCTCATCCGTGAGTCGGCGGAAGCCGTCACCAAGGCCGACTATCCGGATTCCTGGCAGCAGGGTGCCCTCACGTTCCGGGTGACGTACCAGTTCGAGCCGGGTGCGGACGCGGACGGGGTGACGGTCCATGTCCCGCTCCAGGTGCTGAACCAGGTCACGGAGGAGGGCTTCGACTGGCAGATCCCGGGTCTGCGGGAGGAGGTCGTCACGGAGCTGATCCGTTCCCTGCCCAAGCCGATCCGCCGCAACTACGTGCCGGCGCCGAACTACGCGAAGGCGTTCCTGGAGAGAGCGGTTCCGCTGCAGGAGCCGCTGACCACGACGATGGCGCGTGAGCTGAAGCGCATGGTCGGGGTGCCCTTCGACGCGGACGACTTCGACTGGTCCAAGGTCCCCGACCATGTGAAGGTCACGTTCCGGATCGTCGACGAGCGTCGCCGCAAGCTCGACGAGGACAAGGACCTCGAAGCGCTCCGGCTCCGGCTCAAGCCGAAGGCCCGCCAGGCGCTCTCGCGGGCGGCGGCCGCCACGGCCGAACGCCGGGGCGGCGAGTCCCTGGAGCGTACGGGGCTGACCGACTGGACCGTCGGCACACTGACCCGCGTCTTCGAGACACGGCGGGCCGGTCAGCCGGTGAAGGCGTTCCCGGCACTGGTCGACGACGGCGACACGGTCTCCGTACGGCTCTTCGACACGGAGGCGGAGCAGCAGCCGGCGATGTGGAAGGGCACGCGTCGGCTGATCCTGCGCAACATCCCGGTGAGTCCCGCGAAGTTCGCATCCGAAAAGTTGACGAACCCCCAGAAGCTCGCGCTGTCGGCGAATCCGCACGGTTCGATCCAGGCGCTGTTCGACGACTGCGCGATGGCGGCGGCGGACCGGCTGATCGCGGACTTCGGTGGGCCCGTGTGGGACGAGGAGTCGTATCGCAAGCTGTACGACAAGGTGCGCGCGGAGATCGTGGACACGACCGTCCGTGCGGTGGGTCAGGTGCAGCAGGTACTCGCCGCCTGGCAGGCGTGTGAGCGCCGGCTGAAGAGCGTGCGCAGTCCCGCGCTGCTGGCGAACCTCCAGGATGTGCGGGGGCAGCTGGACGCCCTGGTGAAGCCGGGGTTCGTGACGGAGACGGGGTTGCGGCGGCTGCCGGACCTGATGCGGTATCTGGTGGCCGTGGACCGTCGTCTGCAGCAGATGCCGGCGAACGTCCAGCGGGACACGACCCGCATGGAGAAGGTCCGGGAGATGCGGGACGAGTACGCCTGGCTGCTGGAGCAGATGCCGCAGGGGCGGCCGGTGCCGCAGCAGGTGCTGGACATCCGCTGGATGATCGAGGAGCTCCGGGTCAGCTATTTCGCCCACGCGCTCGGCACGGCGTACCCGGTGTCGGACAAGCGGATCGTGAAGGCGATCGACGCCGCTGCTCCGTGACCGGAGCGGCACGCAGGGTGAATTCGACCAGCGGGCCAGGACTCCTGTACAGTCTCTTTTCGCAGCGCAAGACGGTAATCGCGCCGCGAAGCCTGGTCCTGTGGAGCAGTTAGGAGTGCTCGCCACCCTGTCAAGGTGGAGGCCGCGGGTTCAAATCCCGTCAGGACCGCATCATGGAGGGGCCCGCACCGTACGGTGCGGGCCCCTTCCCCATGGGGCAGCCAGGCCAGAGCAGAGGCCGCGCCCGCGTCGGCAGCCGCCGTCGAACGCAGCAGATCCCGTCAGGACCGCGTTCACGGAGGGGCCCGTGCCCATACGGTGCGGGCCCCTCCGTCATGGGGTGATCAGGCCGGGCCAGGCCGGACCGGGACCGCGCCCGTGCCCGCCGTCCCGGTCCGGTCCGGTCCGGTCACCCCGGAAGTCCTCACCGGCGGCGTGAGGGCCTTTCAGGTGGTCCCGCGCGTCGAACCCCGCGTCCCGCGCCGAGCGCCTCTGAGGCTTCCCGACGGAACTCCCTGCGCCTTGACGGGACGGGATTCCCTGGGTACCCCGGACAGCAGGGCAGGCCGCTCTCCGTGCGGCCCCCTGGAGGTGACACATGACCGCATCGGCCAGGCACGAAACGCGGGCGTTACTCCGCGCGCACCTGTCGGCCGCGTCGTCGTTCGGGGGGCATCTCACCCGCCACTGTCCCGTCTGCCACCGCCTGTTGCGGCTGGCACTGGACTCCGCTCCCCACGACTCCACGCCCCGCCCCACCGCACACACGGAATCCACCGAGCGCACCGAGCGGCCACCGGAGCCCGTCGAGGGCGAGAGCACCGCGACCGCCCAGCCCACCGCGACCACCTAGCCCACCACCCGGGCCACCGTCCTGCCCACCGTCCCGCGCAGCGCCCCGGCCGCCCAGTTGCCGGGCCCCGCCGCCGAGTTGCTCACCTCGCTCCCCACACCCGACCCCTCTAGCGCATATGCCGGTGGCCCAACAACCCAGCCGACATGTGACGGGTGTCACCGCATGAGTTTTGGAATGTGCGGTACTTACCCCCGTCCTACGCCAAGTCAATTTAATATGTGCAATTGCACTACCCTCGGGGACCCGCACGGGTCTCCGCACAGATGGCCCCACAGTCGCCCCCGGAGTCGGACAGGCTCGCGCACGAAGCACCCACCGGCCCGCCGGAACGGCCTTTCCGGGGCCGCAGCCAGCACCGATCACCGAGCGTTCACACCGACCGGCCGGCGGCCCACCGCACAAAAAAAATCGCGCTGGACTCGGCGGAGTCCAGCGCGATCGACGACGCACCCTGTGCAGCTGCCGGGAAAGTTCTGTCCGGCGTGGGAGAGGGGCCTGTTGGGGCAGTCCCCGCGTCGTGTGGAGCCGTGGTTCCGGACGCCTCGACCAGTTGGGGTCGGCCGGTTCGTCCGGGTTATCCAGTTGTTCAGGCCTCGCTGCGCTGCTGCGGAATGCCCGCGAGCAGAGCGCGGACCTCAGCTTCGCGGTAGCGGCGGTGCCCGCCGAGCGTGCGGATCGACGTGAGCTTGCCGGCCTTCGCCCAACGCGTGACCGTCTTCGGGTCCACGCGGAACATGGTGGCAACCTCAGCCGGGGTCAACAGCGGCTCGGCATCAGGGGTGCGAGCGGTCATGAGCGGCCTCCTCGGGAGAACCGAACCTTCTCGGTTCTTTCCTCTAAATTCTGCACCTTGACCCGCGTTGCCCGAAATGGCGGACGCGGGTCGAGTCGGTTATAGGACGAACGGCTTGTCCTCGGCACTACAACTACACCATCCGTCCAGCCGCGTCGGCCAAACCGATGGAATTGCCCTCCCAGGTGTCCATCAGCCGCGGAAGCCGATGGACCATGCCATAGCGGACAGTTACCCGCTTGTGACGATCAGTCACAGGCGAGATCAGGAGCCACTCGACCCCCCAAAGCGTGCAATGCTGAGATTCCGCCCATAGTGGAGCACAGCAGGACGGAGGAGCCCTCCCGGACTCCTTGTCCTATTTTGGCACGAGGGGGTGCAAGGGGCGCAAGGGCCGCGTACGTGCGGTCCGTCACGCTTGACCCGCTTGAGACATACGCCCGGATCGGCGCCTACGTCCGTTGTCGGGTCCGGGGTGACGCAACCTCAGGGCGACGACAAAACCCCAAGAAGAGCGTTTGGTCAAACACCCGTTCGCCACCCTGGCCGTGCGGCGGGCCTCAGTTGGCCGACCGCAGGTCCCGTACGGAACGCCACCGCTCCACCAGTCGCCCGTAGGCCTCCCCCGCGGCCACCCCGTCGCCGCGGCGCAGGGCCGCGATCCCCTCGGCCACGTCGGCCGCCGAGTGGTCGCCCTCCAGGGCGCCGGCCGGCAGGGCGTGCACCAGGCCGCCGTAGTCCAGCTCGACCAGTGAGCGCGGGTGGAACTCCTCCAGCCAGCGCCCGACGTCCACCAGGCCGTCGATCAGCGGCCCTTCGTCCATGGTGTCCTTCAGCGCCCGCAGCCCGCGCGCCACCCGCCGCCGCGCCTCGACCATGGGCGTCCGGTAGCGCAGCACGGGAGCCCCGGTGGAGCCCCCGGCGGCGGAGCCCTTGTCGTACTCGCGCTCCTCGTCCGAGACCAGTACGAACCAGTTGATCGGCACCTGCCAGGTCGCCGTGCGGATCCACGGCCGGGCGTCGGGGTGGGCGGTCAGCCAGCGCTCGTAGTCCTCGGCGGCCTGGCGCCGTACGAACGGGGGCAGGAGCGCGTCCAGGACCGGCAGGGGAAATTCCTCGGCGAGTTCGCCCAGGGCCTGCCAGCCGCGCAGCCGGGTGCGCCAGGGGCAGACGCAGACCACTCCGTCGACCTCCAGCACGAACGCGTCGTCGCTCTCCCGCACCGGGACCGGGACCGGCGGGGTGGGCACGACGTCGGCCAGGGCCCGGCGGAGTTCGTCCTGGTAGGAGGGGAGGTCGGTACGGCGGGCGTAGCGGGCCCAGCGACCGCGCTCCGGCTCCGGGAAGGCGGCCAGCGGTTCGTAGACGCGCAGATAGGTCGCGTAGGGGACGACCACCGAGGAGACCTTGGGCACGCCTGCTCCCTCCCCCGCGCACCGGCGCGAAAACCTGCGGGCCCGCTCACGCGCGCGCGGGCGATGCGGGCACACGGGCAATCCAGGCAAATGGTCGCACGGCGGCACCCCGGGGGTGACCACGGGAATGTGATCCTGGACACGGAGCCGCTCTCGGCCATGGCAGGGCCTAATCTCGTGCTCACAGCCTCCGCGGGCTCCCCCTCGCCACAAGCGGCGGGGGAGCTTTCGGGATCTGCGTCCACCCGCCGCTACTTACTCAGGAGTCACCACCGTGACCGACGTATCTGACGGCGTCCTGCACACCCTGTTCCATTCGGACCAGGGCGGTCACGAGCAAGTCGTGCTCTGCCAGGACCGTGCAAGTGGCCTCAAGGCCGTCATCGCCCTCCACTCCACCGCTCTGGGCCCCGCCCTCGGCGGTACGCGCTTCTACCCGTACGCGACCGAGGAGCAGGCCGTCGCCGACGCGCTGAACCTCGCCCGCGGGATGTCGTACAAGAACGCCATGGCCGGTCTCGACCACGGCGGCGGCAAGGCCGTGATCATCGGGGATCCCGAGACGGTCAAGACCGAGGAGCTGCTGCTCGCCTACGGCCGGTTCGTCGCCTCCCTGGGCGGCCGGTACGTCACCGCCTGTGACGTCGGCACCTACGTCGCGGACATGGACGTCGTGGCCCGCGAGTGCCGCTGGACCACGGGCCGCTCCCCGGAGAACGGCGGCGCGGGCGACTCCTCGGTGCTCACCTCCTTCGGTGTCTACCAGGGCATGCGGGCCGCCGCCCAGCACCTGTGGGGCGACCCCTCGCTGCGCGACCGCAAGGTCGGCATCGCGGGCGTCGGCAAGGTCGGCCACCACCTGGTGGAACACCTGCTCAAGGAGGGCGCGGAGGTCCTGGTCACCGACGTGCGCGAGGACGCCGTGCGGCGGGTCCTGGACCGGCACCCGCAGGGTGTCACGGCCGTCGCCGACACCGAGGCGCTGATCCGGACGGAGGGACTGGACGTGTACGCCCCCTGCGCGCTGGGCGGTGCGCTGAACGACGACAGCGTGCCGGTGCTGACCGCCAAGGTGGTCTGCGGCGCCGCCAACAACCAGCTCGCCCACCCGGGCGTGGAGAAGGACCTCTCCGACCGCGGGATCCTCTACGCGCCGGACTACGTGGTGAACGCCGGCGGTGTCATCCAGGTCGCCGACGAGCTGCACGGCTTCGACTTCGACCGGTGCAGAGCGAAGGCTGCGAAGATCTTCGACACCACGCTCGCGATCTTCGCACGTGCGAAGTCCGATGGGATTCCGCCGGCCGCGGCAGCCGACCGGATCGCCGAGCAGCGGATGGCGGAGGCCCGCGCGGCGCGCTGAGACGGGCTGAGACGGACCGCACCACCGCAGACACCGACGCGGCCCGCACCGCAACTCGAACCGCAGTCGGAACCGCAGTCGGAACCGCAGCCACCAACGGAGATCGGAAACGGAGACAGGAACGCGGACACGGGGGGGGGGCGGGGGCGGACCAGTGGGTCCGCCCCCCCCCCACCCCCCGTCGTTGTTCGTACGTTTGGCCGGTACCCGCGGCGGGGCACTTCGAGAGAACTCTCACTTCTCCCGGCGGGTCGCCCCTCGACAAGTGCTTGAAATCGCAGTTGACCTGCGAGAACAGGGTGCCGTAAGGGTCACGGGAGGGGGCACGTCATGCGGGCGACGTACCGTATGGGCGTGGGCTCAGGTACCGTGGGAGCCCTACGGACCGGCCTCTCCACGGAGAGTCCGTTCCGGACCATGAACGCGTGTCAAGACTCTGGGGCCGTCGAGCCCCGTCGTTGAGGGGGTCGAGCCATGGGGCGCGGCCGGGCCAAGGCCAAGCAGACAAAGGTCGCCCGCCAGCTGAAGTACAACAGCGGCGGGACGGATCTCGCACGTCTGGCCGAGGAGCTGGGTGCATCGCCTTCGAACACATCACCGAATATCAACGGTGACCCGGTCGAGGACGATGATCAGGATGACGACCTGTACGCACGGTACGCCGACCTCTATGAGGACGACGACGAGGACGAGGACGGCCAGTCCTCTCCCCAACGTCGTGGCGCTTGACCTTGCACTGATTCATCAGCCCGGTCGGTGACTCCGGTCACCGACCGGGTTCTGTGCTGCCCGCAGGGCCCGGGTCCCGGGCCCTGCCCGGTGGTACCGGGTCCATCGGCCCCGGGCCGCGCGGGAGTCACCGTGCTCGGCCTGCTGCTCGGCGTGCTCGTCCTGCATCAGCTCGCGTAGTCACCCACCAGTGCCGCTCCCGTGCCGTGCTCGCCACGGTCGGTGATCTCGCCGGCCACCCAGGCGTCCACGCCACGGTCGGCCAGTGTGGTCAGCGCCGCGTCCGTGGACTCCTCCGGCACGATCGCGATCATGCCGACGCCCATGTTGAGGGTGCGCTCCAGCTCCAGGCGCTCGACCGAACCGGTCCGGCCGACGAGGTCGAAGACCGGGGCCGGGCTCCAGGTGGAGCGGTCCACCACCGCGTGCAGCCCGTCCGGGACGACGCGGGCCAGGTTGGCCGCGAGGCCGCCGCCGGTGACGTGGCTGAAGGCGTGCACCTCGGTGGTGCGGATCAGGGCCAGGCAGTCCAGCGAGTAGATCCGGGTGGGCTCCAGGAGCTCCTCCCCGAGGGTGCGGCCCAGCTCGTCGATCCGGCTCTCCAGGGCGAGCCCGGCCTGGTTCAGCAGGACGTGCCGGACCAGCGAGTACCCGTTCGAGTGGAGCCCGGAGGCGGCCATGGCGACGACCCGGTCACCCTTGCGGATGCGGTCCGGGCCGAGCTGCCGGTCGGCCTCCACGACGCCCGTGCCGGCGCCGGCGACGTCGAAGTCGTCCTCGCCCAGCAGGCCGGGGTGTTCGGCCGTCTCCCCGCCGACCAGGGCACAGCCGGCCAGTACACAGCCTTCGGCGATGCCCTTGACGATGGCGGCGACCCGCTCGGGGTGGACCTTGCCGACACAGATGTAGTCGGTCATGAACAGCGGCTCGGCGCCGCACACCACGATGTCGTCCATCACCATGGCGACCAGGTCGTGCCCGATGGTGTCGTAGACGCCCATCCGGCGGGCGATGTCGACCTTGGTGCCGACGCCGTCCGTGGCGGAGGCCAGCAGGGGACGCTCGTACCTCTTCAGGGCGGAGGCGTCGAAGAGGCCGGCGAAACCGCCGAGGCCGCCGAGGACCTCGGGGCGCCGCGCCTTCTTCACCCACTCCTTCATCAGCTCGACCGCTCGGTCACCCGCGTCGATGTCGACGCCCGCGGTCCTGTACGACGCCGCCGCGTGGCCGGCGCCAGTGTTCTCAGACATGACTGGGAGAGCCTTCGTCTCGTTACGGCAGGACAGGGGTTTACGGGCGGCGGATCGCGTCGAGCGCGGCCGGCTCGGCCGTACCGGCGGCCAGCTCCGACTCCAGGAGCCGCTTGCCGAGGAGCTCCGGGTCGGGCAGCTCCATCGGGTACTCGCCGTCGAAGCAGGCGCGGCACAGGTTCGGCTTGGCGATGGTCGTCGCCTCGATCATGCCGTCGATGGAGATGTACGCCAGGGAGTCGGCGCCGAGCGAGGTGCCGATCTCGTCGGTGGACATGCCGTTGGCGATCAGCTCGGCGCGGGTCGCGAAGTCGATGCCGAAGAAACACGGCCACTTCACGGGCGGCGAGGAGATCCGGATGTGGATCTCGGCGGCACCCGCCTCGCGGAGCATGCGGACCAGGGCGCGCTGGGTGTTGCCGCGCACGATCGAGTCGTCGACGACGACCAGGCGCTTGCCCTTGATGACGTTCTTGAGCGGGTTCAGCTTCAGACGGATGCCGAGCTGGCGGATGGTCTGCGAGGGCTGGATGAACGTACGGCCGACGTACGCGTTCTTCACCAGGCCGTTGCCGAAGGGGATGCCGGAGGCCTCCGCGTAGCCGATGGCGGCCGGGGTGCCGGACTCCGGGGTCGCTATCACCAGGTCGGCCTCGGCGGGCGCCTCCTGGGCGAGGCGGCGGCCCATCTCGACGCGCGAGAGGTAGACGTTCCGGCCGGCGATGTCGGTGTCCGGGCGGGCCAGGTACACGTACTCGAAGACACAGCCCTTGGGCTTCGCTTCCGCGAATCGGGAAGAGCGCAGTCCGTTCTGGTCGATGGCGACGAACTCGCCGGGCTCGATCTCGCGGACGAAGCTGGCGCCGCAGATGTCGAGGGCGGCGGACTCGGAGGCGATGACCCAGCCGCGCTCGAGCCGGCCGAGGACCAGCGGGCGGATGCCCTGCGGGTCGCGGGCGGCGTACAGCGTGCTCTCGTCCATGAAGACCAGGCTGAAGGCGCCCTTGACCTGCGGAAGGACCACGTGCGCGGCCTGCTCCACGGTCACCGGTTCGCCGTCGGCGGCACGCTGGCCGGCCAGCAGGGCGGTGATCAGGTCGGTGTCGTTGGTGGCCGCCACCTTCGGGGCGCGGCCGTTCTCCTTGGGCAGCTCGGCCACCAGCTCGGCGAGCTCGGCCGTGTTGACCAGGTTGCCGTTGTGGCCGAGCGCGATCGAGCCGTGCGCGGTGGCACGGAACGTCGGCTGGGCGTTCTCCCACACGGAGGCACCGGTGGTCGAGTAGCGGGCGTGACCGACCGCGATATGACCCTGGAGCGAACCGAGCGAGGTCTCGTCGAAGACCTGGGAAACCAGGCCCATGTCCTTGAAGACGAGGATCTGGGAGCCGTTGCTGACCGCGATACCCGCGGATTCCTGGCCCCGATGCTGGAGGGCGTACAGCCCGAAGTACGTGAGCTTGGCGACCTCTTCGCCCGGAGCCCAGACACCGAAGACGCCGCAAGCGTCCTGGGGGCCCTTCTCTCCGGGGAGCAGGTCGTGGTTGAGTCGTCCGTCACCACGTGGCACGCCACCGAGTGTAGGCGAGGTCGAGTGCTGGTCCGAATTGGGGACGGGGTCCCGGCCGTGGCCCACTCGGCGGCGAACGCGTGGACAGCCCTTCCGTTTGCGCTGGTCAGCGTCGCGCTCCGGTGATCGGCACGATGGTCGAGCGTGGTACCGAAAAGCTTCAGCGGCGTCTTCTCGGCCTTCATGAGTGAGTCTTCGCACACCATTCGGGTCGTGCCGCGCGTGCCGACGGTGATATGGCCGTCGCGGACGGTGGCGCCCCGGGGGACTGTCGCAGCCGTTCACGTCGACCGCCGTCGCCTCAGGTCATCAGCGGCAGGTACGGCCCCAGATCCGCCCGCTCACCGCTCGCGCTCACCTTGGCGTCGGCCACCGCGTCCTGCCACACCGTGCGCCCGGTGGCCAGACGGATCCAGGTCAGCGGGTCGGTCTCGACGACGTGGGGCGGGGTGCCCCGGGTGTGCCGCGGCCCCGCCACGCACTGCACGACCGCGTACGGCGGGATGCGCACCTCCGTCGAGCCTCCGGGCGCCTGCGCGGCGAGCGTGTCGGCCAGCAGCCGGGTGCAGGCGGCGAAAGCCTGGCGGTCGTGGGGAACGTCGAGGCCGGGCACGGCGGCGTTCAGGTCGTCGGTGTGGACGACGAGCTCGACGGTGCGGGTGACCAGGTAGTCGGTGAGGTTCATGGCCCCGGCGCGCAGGGCGAGCACCCGGGTGGGCGGGGCGTCGTCGAGGTCCCGGGCCAGGTCCCGCGCGGTGCGGGTGAGCAAGGCGCCGAGGGCACCGAGGTCGGGGGTGGCCTCGGCGAGCACCCGGGCCTCCTCGGCGACGGCATCGGCGTGGGCCGCGGTCGTGGCGGGGTGGTCCAGCAGCGCCGTCCCGGGCTTCGCCGGTTCGTCCCGCTCCAGGGCCCGGCTGACGCTCCCGACGGTCAGGGCGAGGTGCGCGAGCAGGTCCCGTACGGTCCAGTCACCGAGACGGGTGGGCAGGGCGAGGTGGTGCGCGTCCAGGGTGCGTACCGCCTGCCGTACGTTCCCGAACTGGGCCAGGACGGCGGTGCGGGTCCTGGCGGGGTCGTAGGAGCGGGTGCGTTTCTTGGCCGGGGGCATGAGGGCAGCCTAGGAGGTCAGGCGGGGGTGACCGGTTCCGGTGCCGGTATGTCGAACACCTCGCCGTTGCGGGGGACGCCGGCGCCCCGCCAGGTGAACGGGATGCCGCGCGCGGTGTCCGGGTCGGGGCCGTCCATCAGCTGGAAGTGCAGGTGCGGCTCGGAGGAGTTGCCCGAGTTGCCGCAGCGGGCGAGCACCTGTCCGGCCCGCACCCGGTCGCCCTCGCGGACGGTGAACGAGCCGCGCCGCACGTGTGCGTAGGCGGCGTGCGTTCCGTCGCCGAGGTCGAGCACCAGGTGGTTGCCGACGATCCGGTGGACCCCGCTCATCTCGCGCACCGAGCCCTCGACGAGCATCAGGTACAGCAGTCCGGGCAGCGAGGCACGGCTGAGGTGGTCGCGCTGTCCGTCGGACACGCGGACGACCGTGGCATCGGCGACCGCGTACAGCGGAGCGCCGAACGCGGGAAAGGCGTCGGGGCGGCGGGCGAGCGGCCACAGCGCGGAGAACGCGGGACGGGCGCCCGGCTCGGGTTCGGCGACGATGTCGATGGCATACGTCTGGCCGTAGGCATGGGTGCCGTGGCTCGGGGTGCGGTCGGCGGGACTGTTCAGCGCGGACCAGCGGCCGGTCACGGGCGGGTCGACCTCGACCGGTTCACGCGCGCGGCGCGGATGGTCCGGGGCGCCGCCGCCCCACCGGTTGACCACGGTGATCAGGACGTAGGCCAGGAGCAGCGGCAGCAGGTTCCACAGGATCGGGTAGTCCCAGCCGAGGCAGATGTGGGCGGCCACCAGGGCGATGAAACCCAGCTGCAGTCCTCGGAAGGTCCTCATGGCGAGTTTGCGTGCGGACATGGTTCCCCCTGGTCGTCGTGGGTACGGCGCCGGCCGGTCAGGGACGCGCAGCCGACAGCGTCACCAGCAGCGGTACGACCCGGCCCGCCGGTACCTCGTGGCGGCCCCGGCCGGTGGTGTGCAGCCAGCCCGCACCGGTCAGCTGGCGCAGGTGGTGGTAGATCTGGCCGGTCGTGCCGATCTCCTCCAGCTCCGCCAGTTCGGCCGCGGTGCGCCGGCCGCCGACTATCTCGCGGAGCAGCCGGAGCCGTACCGGATGGCCGAGCGCGGCGAGCGCCTCGGCGGCGTCCGGCCACTCGCAGGCCAGCAGCCCCTGGGTGAGCGCGCCGTGCTGCCACTCGTACTGCTCGCCGGTCGGCATCCGGACCGCACCGGTGAAGAGCACGCCCCCGTCGGCCGCCCTCAGCTCGGCGAGCTGCTCCTTCAGCCCCTCAAGGGCCCAGAAGTCACCTTCGCCCAGCCCGGGGGCGGCACGGCCGGCGGCTTCCAGTGCCGCAAGGCGGCGCTCGAGGTCGGTCATGCGTTCTTCGAGTTCCACATCTTCGATATTACGTAACTACGTAATCCCGCGCAAGAGGCAATGTGCCGGCATCCACCCCGTGACACGACGAAGCCCCCGACCGGCGGAAGGAACCGGGCGGGGGCTTCGTGCCGCGTACGGAAGCGGCGGGCGGATCAGGCCAGCAGGGCCGGGATCGTCTCCTCGTGGACCGTGCGCAGCTCCTCGAGGGTGAGCGCGAACTCGCCCTGGAGGTCCACCGTGTCCCCGTCGACGACTCCGATGCGGGTCGCCGGGAGGCCGCGCACGCCGCACATGTCGGTGAAGCGGACCTCCTCCGAACGCGGCACGGCGACGATCGCGCGGCCGGCCGACTCGGAGAACAGGAAGGTGAACGCGTCGAGCCCGTCCGGTACGACCAGACGCGCGCCCCTGCCGCCGAGCAGCGCCGACTCGACCACGGCCTGGATCAGACCGCCGTCGGACAGGTCGTGCGCGGAGTCGATCATGCCGTCGCGGGAGGCGGAGATCAGGATCTCGCCGAGCAGGCGCTCCCGGTCGAGGTCGACCTGCGGCGGCAGGCCGCCGAGGTGGTCGTGGACGACCTGGGACCAGGCCGAGCCGCCGAACTCCTCACGGGTGTCGCCCAGGAGGTAGATCAGCTGGCCCTCCTCCCGGAAGGCGACCGGAGTGCGCCGCGCCACGTCGTCGATGACACCGAGGACCGCGACCACCGGGGTCGGGTGGATGGCGACCTCGCCGGTCTGGTTGTAGAGCGAGACGTTACCGCCGGTGACCGGGGTGCCGAGCTGCAGACAGCCGTCGGCCAGACCGCGCACGGCCTCCGCGAACTGCCACATGACCGCGGGGTCCTCCGGCGAGCCGAAGTTCAGGCAGTCGGAGACGGCGAGCGGCGTGGCACCGGTCGTCGCCACGTTGCGGTAGGCCTCCGCCAGGGCCAGCTGCGCTCCCGTGTACGGGTCGAGCTTGGCGTACCGGCCGTTGCCGTCGGTGGCGATGGCGACACCGAGGCCGGTCTTCTCGTCGACGCGGATCATGCCGGAGTCCTCGGGCTGGGCGAGGACCGTGTTGCCCTGCACGAAGTGGTCGTACTGCCGGGTGATCCACTCCTTGGAGGCCTGGTTGGGCGAGCCCACCAGCTTCAGGACCTGGTCCTTCAGCTCGTCGGAGGTCTGCGGCCGGGGCAGCTTGTTCGCGTCGTCGGCCTGGAGCGCGTCCTGCCAGTCGGGGCGGGCGTAGGGGCGCTCGTAGACCGGGCCGTCGTGGGCGACGGTGCGCGGGTCGACGTCGACGATCTTGCCGCCGTGCCAGAAGATCTCCAGGCGGTCGCCGTCGGTCACCTCACCGATGACGGTGGCGATGACGTCCCACTTCTCGCAGATCTCGAGGAAGCGGTCGACCTTCTCCGGCTCCACGACCGCGCACATGCGCTCCTGCGACTCGCTCATGAGGATCTCCTCGGGCGAGAGCGTGGAGTCGCGCAGCGGTACGTCGTCGAGGACGACGCGCATGCCGCCGGAACCGTTGGAGGCCAGCTCGGACGTGGCGCAGGACAGGCCGGCCGCGCCGAGGTCCTGGATGCCGACGACCAGCTTCTCCCGGAAGGCCTCCAGGGTGCACTCGATGAGGAGCTTCTCCTGGAAGGGGTCGCCGACCTGGACGGCGGGGCGCTTGGAGGGCTTCGCGTCGTCGAAGGTCTCGGAGGCCAGGATCGAGGCGCCGCCGATGCCGTCGCCGCCGGTCCTGGCGCCGTACAGGATGACCTTGTTGCCGGGCCCGGACGCCTTGGCGAGGTGGATGTCCTCGTGCCGCATCACGCCGATGGCACCGGCGTTGACCAGCGGGTTGCCCTGGTAGCAGGCGTCGAAGACGACCTCGCCGCCGATGTTGGGCAGGCCGAGGCAGTTGCCGTAGCCGCCGATGCCGGCGACGACGCCGGGCAGGACGCGCTTGGTGTCGGGGTGGTCGGCGGCGCCGAAGCGCAGCGGGTCCACGACGGCGACCGGGCGGGCGCCCATCGCGATGATGTCGCGGACGATGCCGCCCACGCCGGTGGCCGCGCCCTGGTAGGGCTCGACGTACGACGGGTGGTTGTGCGACTCGACCTTGAAGGTGACCGCGTAGCCCTGGCCGACGTCGACGACCCCGGCGTTCTCGCCGATGCCGACGAGCATCGCGTCGGACTCGGGGGCCTTCTCGCCGAACTGGCGGAGGTGGACCTTGGAGGACTTGTACGAGCAGTGCTCGGACCACATCACCGAGTACATGGCGAGCTCGGCGCCGGTCGGGCGGCGGCCGAGGATCTCCACCACCCGCTCGTACTCGTCCTTCTTCAGGCCGAGCTCGGCCCAGGGCAGCTCGACGTCGGGGGTCTTCGCCGCGTGCTCGACCGTGTCCAGAGGCGTCCGGCTCATGCGTTGACCAGCTTCTTGAGGATCGAGGTGAAGAACGGGAGGCCGTCGGTGCGACCGGTGCCGATCAGTGACTCGACGGCGTGCTCGGGGTGCGGCATCAGACCGACGACGTTGCCCGCCGCGTTGGTGATGCCGGCGATGTCGTTGAGCGAGCCGTTGGGGTTGAAGTCGAGGTACCGGAAGGCGACGCGGCCCTCGGCCTCCAGCTCGTCCAGCGTGTACTGGTCGGCGACGTAGCGGCCGTCCATGTTCTTCAGCGGGATGTGGATCTCCTGGCCGGCCGTGTAGTCGGTGGTCCAGGAGGTCTCCGCGTTCTCCACCCGCAGCTTCTGGTCACGGCAGATGAAGTGCAGGTGGTCGTTGCCCAGCATGCCGCCGGGGAGCAGGTGCGCCTCGGTGAGGATCTGGAAGCCGTTGCAGATGCCGAGGACCGGCAGACCCGCCTTCGCCTGCTCGATGACGGTGTCCATCACCGGCGAGAAACGGGCGATGGCCCCGGCGCGCAGGTAGTCGCCGTAGGAGAATCCGCCGCACAGCACGACCGCGTCGACCTGCTTGAGGTCCTTGTCCTTGTGCCAGAGCGCCACGGGTTCGGCGCCCGCGAGCCGGATCGCGCGCTGCGAGTCCCGGTCGTCGAGGCTGCCGGGGAAAGTGACGACGCCGATACGAGCGGTCACTTCACGGCCTCCGAGACTTCCTCGACCCTGACGGTGAAGTCCTCGATCACGGTGTTGGCGAGGAAGGATTCCGCAAGATCATGAATGCGGGCGAGCGCGGCCTCGTCGACCGGCCCGTCAACTTCCAGTTCGAATCGCTTTCCCTGACGGACGTCCGAGATCCCCTCGAAACCCAGCCGCGGCAGTGCGCGCTGCACCGCCTGGCCCTGGGGGTCGAGGATCTCCGGCTTGAGCATGACGTCGACTACGACGCGTGCCACTGGCACTCCCGGTGTGTGGTGCTGAGCAGGTCCCTTCAGACTACCCGTACAAAATTTCTACGCGAGTAGAGTTGGAGGAATCTACGTGACCCCGATCACGATTCGACGCCGCGGGGGAGGCGCCCGGGAAAAGATCCGGGAAAGATCCGCGATCTGTCACGTATCGCTATTGCGCACCGGACACGCGGGCAGATTTAGTCGAACTTCACAATGCATTGCCGAGCACTGTACAAATGAATTGTCATTAGCAGATGGTTTGCCCGTTTACAGGCGGACGCCGACATCTTCGCGACACCCGGGGCGTCATCACCGACGTCAACACGGAAGCGTCGCACGAAGGGACCGATTATTCGTGGCGCAGAAGGTCGTGGTCACTCTCTTTGACGACATCGACGGCTCGGAAGCGGCGGAAACGATCGCCTTCGGACTCGACGGCAAGTCGTACGAGATCGATCTGAACGAAGCCAACGCCGACGACCTGCGGAAGGCGCTCGCGCCCTACGTGCAGGCCGGCCGCAAACGCTCCCGCTCGGGCCGGGCGTACCGGCAGACGGAGGTCGCCCCCGCCCCTGCGGCCGTGCGCGCCTGGGCGCTGTCGAACCAGATGGACGTCCCCGCGCGCGGACGGATCCCCAAGCGGATCTACGAGGCGTTCGCCGCGGCGCGGTGAGGCAGGCGCGGTGAGGCAGGCACGGTGAGGCGGGTGTGACGAGGCGGGCGTGAGGGGGCGCGCGGCGCGGCGGGGTGCGCCCGGCCGTCCGGGTCCCGGTCATCCGGGCTCCGGCCGCCCGGCGCCCGGGACAGCCGACTTGCACAACACCCCTATTGATCAGCTAGAGTCTGGAGCACGCCGCGAGGCCAGGCCGAAAAGCCCAGCTCACGGAGTACATGCGGGTGTAGTTCAGTAGTAGAACATCCCCCTTCCAGGGGGAAGGCGCAGTGTGCAATTCCTGTCACCCGCTCTGCGTAGTCGTACCGATCGGCGCATCCGATCAGGTAGGCTGGTGCTCGCACCGATCGGTGAAAGCCGGTCGGGAGCAGTGCGGACGTAGCTCAGCTGGTAGAGCGCAACCTTGCCAAGGTTGAGGTCGCGAGTTCGAACCTCGTCGTCCGCTCGGGAATCAGACCCCGGTCCATCGGACCGGGGTCTTTTCGTGCTGCCGTGCCCCTCTCGGTGCCCGTACGAGACGACTTGGGCGCCGTTCTGACATTTGTCACGCCCAGTGGTGACAGCCCGCACGGCCGTCCGGCCGGTCGATCCTGAATGATCGGGGCATGCGAGGAAACGAACATGAGCACGTGATCGAGGTCACCGACCTTCGCCGTGTGTACGGGGGCGGGTTCGAGGCCGTACGCGGGATCGACTTCTCCGTACGGCGCGGGGAGGTCTTCGCGCTGCTGGGCACCAACGGCGCGGGCAAGACCTCCACCGTCGAACTGCTGGAGGGCCTCGCGGTGCCGACCGGCGGGCAGGTCAGGATCTTCGGTCACGACCCGTACACCGACCGCGCCGTGGTGCGGCCTCGCACCGGCGTGATGCTCCAGGAGGGCGGTTTCCCCTCCGACCTGACCGTCATGGAGACCGCGCGGATGTGGGCCGGCACCGTCAGCGGGGCCCGTCCCCCGCAGGAGGTGCTGCCCCTGGTCGGACTGGCCGGGAAGGACGGCGTACGGGTCAAGCAGCTGTCCGGGGGTGAGCGGCGCCGCCTCGACCTGGCCCTCGCGCTGCTCGGCGACCCCGAGGTGCTGTTCCTCGACGAGCCGACGACCGGCCTGGACGCCGAAGGGCGCCGCGACACCTGGCGTCTGGTGCGGGCCCTGCGCGACAACGGCACGACCGTGCTGCTGACCACCCACTACCTCGAGGAGGCCGAGTCCCTGGCCGACCGCCTCGCGATCATGCACAAGGGACGCATCGCCATCACCGGCACCCCCGCCGAGGTGACCGCCGCACAGCCGTCGCGGATCACCTTCGAACTGCCCCACGGCTACTTCCCCGGTGACCTGCCGCCGCTCGACGACCTGGGCGTGACCGGGCACGAACTGGACGGACAGGTCGTCCGGCTGCACACCCGTGAGCTGCAACGGGCGGCCACGGGCCTGCTGGTGTGGGCGGAGCAGGCCGGTGTGGAACTGAAGGGGCTGGACGTGCGCTCGGCGTCGCTGGAGGAGGCGTTCCTGGGTATAGCCCGGGAAGCCTCCGCGCGCGAAACCCTCGAGCAGGGGGAGAGCACCACCATGGGAAAGGAGTACGCGGCATGAGCGGGACGGTCAGCACGACCAAGAATTCGGCCGAGGGGTCGACCGGGGGAACGGCGGAGGCCGTGAGCGGCGGGAACACCGCGGCAAGCACCCCCGTGGGACGCATGCGGGCCCTCGCCCGAGCCGAGTTGGCGCTGCTCGGACGCAGCAGGGGCACGCTCTTCGCCGCGCTCTTCGTGCCGCTGGTGCTTCCGCTCAGCCTGTACTCGGTGGCCGACGGGATGGACCTCGACGAGGTGGGTCTCGATCTCGGCGCGGTGGTCCTGCCCGGCGCGATCGGCTTCTCTCTGCTGTTCGCCGTCTACACGTCGCTCGTCAGCGTCTTCGTCACCCGGCGCGAGGAACTGGTGCTGAAGCGGCTGCGCACCGGGGAACTGCGGGACGCCGAGATCCTCTGCGGGGCCTCGCTCCCGTCCGTCGCCATCGGGCTGGTGCAGTCGCTGCTGCTGGCGGGGGGCTGCGCACTGCTCCTGGACATGGCCGCGCCGCAAGCCGTCCATCTGTCCGTGCTGGGGCTGCTGCTGGGCCTGGGGCTGTGCGCGGCGCTCGCCGCCGTCACCGCGGGCTTCACCCGGACCACCGAGAGCGCGCAGGTCACCGCGATGCCGGTGATCCTGGTGTCGATGGCCGGCTCCGGGGTGATGGTCCCGCTGGAGGTGCTGCCCGACCGGCTGGCCTCCTTCTGCGAACTGCTGCCCCTCGCCCCCGTCATGACCCTGCTGCGCGGCGGCTTCACCGGCAGCCTGTCCGGCTCCGAGACACTGTTCGCCCTGGCGACCGGCGCGGCCTGGGCGCTGCTGTCGGTGTTCGCCGTCCGCCGGTGGTTCCGCTGGGACCCGAGGCGCTGACGTGCCGACGGCGGGAGGCGGTGGCACGGGCAGGCCGGGCGGCTGGTGGGGGAGCAAGAGCACCCCGGACAAGGTGGAGACGTACACCCGGTGGTCGTTCCACTCCTTCGCCCTGGTCGAGTTCATGGCGGCCGGCAGCCCGATGGTCGGGCGGTTCGGGCACCTCGGGCCGAGGCTCGCTGTTCCCCTGCTGCTCGTGATCGCCGTGCACTGCGTGCTGTGCGCCGTGACCGCCTCGCGGGCACTGGACTGGGTGCGCGGGCAGCGGAAGCAGCCGCTCCGGCTGCTGTGGGCGCTCGGGGCCGTCTCCGCGGCCGTCACGGTGGCGGCCATGGCGATCGTCGAGCACGGGCCGGCGAGCAGCGACGTCGCCGAAGCGGTCGCCGGGATCCTGTTGTTCCTCCCGTGCTTCGGCGTCGGGATCGTCGCGCTCGGGGTGCGCAGCCGACCGCGGGTGTTCGGCTGGGTGGTGGGCTTCGCGGTGGGCACGGGACTGGTGTCGCTGTCCTTCGGTGTGCCCGCCCCGGACGCGCTGCTCTTCGCGGTGGTGATGCTGGTCGGCTGCGGGGTCATGGCCTTCACCTCGGTGATCTCGTCCTGGCTGCTCCATACCGTGTACGAACTCGACGAGGCCCGGGAGACCCGTACCCGGCTCGCCGTCGCGGAGGAGCGGCTGCGGTTCGGACGGGATCTGCACGACGTCATGGGCCGCAACCTCGCCGTGATCGCGCTGAAGAGCGAGCTGGCCGTCCAACTGGCCCAGCGGGAAAGGCCGGAGGCGGTGACGCAGATGGTCGAGGTGCAGCGGCTGGCGCACGAGGCGCAGCGGGAGGTGCGCGAGGTCGTCCGCGGCTACCGCGAGGCCGACCTGGGCAGCGAACTCGCGGGCGCCAAGGGCGTCCTGGAAGCGGCCGGCATCGACTGCGCGGTCACCGGTTCGGCGACCGGGCTCCCGGCGCAGGTGCAGTCCGCGCTGGGCTGGGTCGTACGGGAAGCGGTGACCAACGTGCTGCGGCACGGGGACGCACGGCGGTGTGCGGTGGGGATACGGGTGCTGAAGGGGCAGACGGTGCGGACGGTACTGACGGTGGAGAACGACGGTGTGCCGGAGAACGGCGGCTCGGGCCGGGGGGCCGGACTGGTCGGGCTGCGTGAGCGGCTGGCCGAGATCGGCGGCACCCTGCGGGCCGGCCCGACCGGGGACGGGCGGTTCCTGCTGACGGCCGAGGTCCCGTTGCCGTCGGCCGCCGGTTCCGGAACGTTCCCCTCGGAGGAACCCACCGCGTCCCCCGTGTCCGCCACGTCCACCGCGGCTCCCGCGTCCCGTACGAACGTGAGCGAGGTCACGCCGTGACGACACCCCGGCCCGCGCACCCCGTCCGGCTGCTGCTCGCCGACGACGAGCATCTGATCCGGGGTGCGCTCACCGCGCTGCTGTCCCTGGAGGACGACCTCCTGGTCGTCGCCGAGGCGGCCTCCGGTCCGGAGGCACTGGCGATGGCCCGGGCGCACGTCCCCGACGTCGCCGTACTGGATCTGCAGATGCCCGGCGCCGACGGCGTGAACGTCGCCACATCGCTGCGGGCGGAACTCCCCGGCTGCCGGGTGCTGATCGTGACCAGCCACGGACGGCCCGGACACCTGAAGCGGGCGCTCGCGGCGGGGGTGCGCGGTTTCGTCCCCAAGACCGTCAGCGCACAGCGCCTCGCAGAGATCATCCGCGCGGTGCACGCGGGAAACCGTTACGTGGATCCCGAGTTGGCCGCCGACGCGATCGCCGCGGGCGACTCGCCGCTGACCGTGCGCGAGGCCGAGGTGCTGGAACTCGCGGCCGACGGGGCGCCCGTGGCGGAGATCGCGGAGCGGGCCGCGCTGTCCCAGGGGACCGTGCGCAACTACCTGTCGTCGGCCGCTTCGAAACTCGGTGCGGAGAACCGTCATGCCGCGGTACGCCTCGCCCGCGAGCGGGGTTGGGTATAGTTGGCCTCGCGCCACGGCGCAATGCGGACGTAGCTCAGCTGGTAGAGCGCAACCTTGCCAAGGTTGAGGTCGCGAGTTCGAACCTCGTCGTCCGCTCCACACCGAGGCCCCGGTCATCGACCGGGGCCTTCGCCGTTCCCTCAGCTCCAGCTCATGCCCGTCAAACGCTCGTACGCCTCCACGTACTTCGCCCGGGTCGCGTCGACGACGGGCTGCGGCAGCGCCGGCGGGGGCTGCTCGCTCGCACGGTCCCAGCCCGACTCGGCGGAGGTCAGCCAGTCCCGCACGTACTGCTTGTCGTACGACGGCTGTGCGCGGCCCGGCTCCCACTGATCGGCCGGCCAGAAGCGGGAGGAGTCCGGGGTGAGCACCTCGTCCGCGACGACCAGGGTGTCGCCGTCGAAGCCGAACTCGAACTTGGTGTCCGCGAGGATGATCCCCCGGTCGCGGGCGATGTCCCGGGCACGGGTGTACGCGGCGAGGGTGGTCTGCCGCAGCTGCGCCGCGACGTCGGCGCCGACCTGGCGGGCGACCTCCTCGTAGGAGACGTTCTCGTCGTGCTCGCCGACGGCGGCCTTGGTGGCCGGGGTGAAGATCGGGCCGGGCAGTTCCGATCCGTCCACCAGCCCCTCGGGGAGGGCCAGGCCGCAGACCGTACGGGACTCCCGGTACTCGGCGAGGCCCGAACCGGTGAGGTAGCCGCGGGCCACGCACTCCACGGGGACCATCCGCAGGGACGTGCAGACGAGTGTGCGGCCCGCCCAGTCGGCGGGGGCGCCCGCGGGGAGTTCGGTGCTCAGGACGTGGTGCGGGACCAGGTCGGCGAGCTGGTCGAACCACCAGAGGGAGAGCTGGGTGAGGACCCTGCCCTTGTCCGGGATCTCGGTCGGCAGCACCCAGTCGTAGGCGGAGATGCGGTCACTGGCGACCATGACGAGGTCGCCGGCCTCGTTCCGGTACAGCTCGCGCACCTTTCCGGTGTGCAGGTGCACCAGGCCCGGAACCTGGATCGGCTCGGGCTTCTCGACGAATCCGGACACGGTTCCTCCGCGTGGCTCGGAACAGCAGGACACCCCGCGGGGCTCGCTCCACTCGCGCAGGACGGCGGGGGAGACGGCGGGACAGTGACGCCAATTGTCCCGTACGGACGGCCGCCCCCGCCGCTCGGGGGCGGCCGCGGGGGCCACGGGCCGGAGCCGGTCAGACGTGTTTGCAGATGCGGTCGAGGAGATTGGCCGTGGCGCGCTGGATGCGGGGGTCGCTCCGGCCGGGGCCGTCCAGGGCCGGGGACCAGGCGAGCGTCCCCGACGCGAAGACCCACGCGCCGGAGGGCGCCCGGTGCAGGGAGGTCTCCTGGTGCCGCCTGCCGTCCGCCCGGTCGGTGTACGGGGAGTGCGCGAGCAGGATCCGTTCCTCGTGCTCGGGCAGCGGGGTGCGCGGGAAGTAACGGTCGGCCCCGACCGCGACCAGCCCCTCGATCCCGTCGCCCTCGGACGCCCCCGTCCCCTGCCACAGCCAGTGGTCGGCGTTGCGCACGATCAGCGGATGCGGTGCGGGGACCTGACCGGCGTACTGGATGCCGAGCAGCTGCTGCTCGGCGCGGTCCGTCTCCCGCCACAGCGACGGTCTGCCCGGAGTCCGGCGTTCCGGGGCCCGGCGTCTGCGGTGGGTCAGCAGACGGTCGGGGGCTCCGGACGGGGAGGGGGCGAGCTCCACCTGCCCGTACATGGTGCGGGCGGAGAGGAAGACGAGGGAGGTGCCGTGCTCGCGGGCGTGTTCCACGGTGCCGCGCATGGCCTGGGACCAGTACACGTCGGGTCCGGGGAAGACCATTCCCCGGTAGCGGGTGGGATCGACCCGGCCGGCGTGCAGGTCGCCGGCGTCGGCGTAGGCGAGGTCGTAGCCGTAGCGTTCGGCCCAGCGGATGACGTCGTAGGTGTGACCGGCGTACGGCGGCAGGCCGGTGTCCGCGTACGGGCGGTCGAAGGAGACGGTGGTCGCCGCCGCGTCGGCCTCGTCGAGCGGCTGCCCGTCCTCGTCCCACGGGTAGCGGTTGTGGGCCTGCCAGGTGATGTCGGGTAACACCAGGAGCAGGTCCGCCGGGCGGTCGTCGCGCACCGTGAAGGGGATGTGGGACCGGTGGCGGCCGTCGGCGGTGGTCAGGACGGCCACGTAGGCGCCGACGCTCCAGTCCGACGGGACCCGCAGTCGCCAGGACAGCCACCAGTGGTGGCAGGAGACCGTACGGTCGGCGGTGAGCGGCGGCGGCTGTGCGATGCCCGCCAGGCGGGGGCCGGACGCGATCCGGGCGGTGCGCCGCCCGTCGTAGTGGCCGACGCGGTGGACGTCGACGCCGAACTCCTGGGGCGGGTCGATGGAGACGTGGAAGTCGATCGTCCCTCCGGGTGCCACCCCGCCGGTGGAACTGAACCCCTCGATCCGGCGGCGGCCCTGCTCCGGCCCCATGGTCGCTCCCCTCCCCGGCCCCGTCGGCCCCCACTGGCCCCGCTGGCCCTGCCGGCCCCGTTGCCGACGGGCGGCGATGCGCTTGTCGTACGGCGCAAGCCCTGGTCACGGAGCACGAACAGGCCAAGCACATCACATGGAGCACGCATTCCATCACCCTTCGTCGCGAACCGGTCAAAAGCGGAAGCCGGAACTCCGGGTGAGGGGGCGGGAGGTGGGGGAAGTCCGGCTCAGACGAGCCGTACGGGCTTCTCCGGGCGTATGCCCTGCCGGGTCAGCCACAGGCGCAGGGCCGCAGGGTCGCCGTCCTCGATCAGCGTCATGACCTGGGCGGGGAGGTCCGTGACACGGACGCCGCCGATGAGGAGGGCCGGGCCGTCGAGCCAGTCGAGCCCGGGGGCCGCGCCCGCGGTGTCCATGGCCGCGCAGCAGACCATCGCCATGATGTGGTCGGCGAGCAGTTCGCGGCCGGTGCGCGGGGGCTGGAGGGGAAGCAGGGGCAACGCCCTGTCGTCCCAGAGGGAGGCGAGGTCGGCCGGTGCGGGGGGAGCGCTCGGGGCGCTCTCGGCCGAGGCGGTTCCGCAAGCGGGTATGGATGAGGCAGGTATGGATATGGAGGCGGACGCGGCCCGCTCGGTGGCCGCGGCGCCCTCGCGGGCCACTTCGGCGCTGATCCGGGCGGCCAGGGCGGCACTGCGCGGGGTGGTTCCGGAGAGGTCCTCGTCGTCGGGTTCCTCGTCGTCGGAGTCCTCGTCATGGCCGACGGCGTCGGCACCGTTTCCCGGTCCCGTGTGCACGGGCGGTTCCGCGCGTGGGACCGGCACCGGGTCCGTCAGGTGGTCGAGGACGCGGGAGAGGGTCGGGCCGTCGGAGCCCAGGCCCTCCCCGCTGTCGGCGGGGCGTACGCCGAGGGCGTCCAGAACGCGGTGGAGCCGGGCCGCGTCCGTACGCCATTTGCGGTCGACGACCTCCTCCGGGTAGTCGCCCCAGTGGACCGGCGACCACTCGGGCCCGCTCCCGGCGGGGCCGCCGTGGAAGAGGCGGGCGGCGAGGAGGGAGGTGGCCTCGTCCACCGCTCCGGGCTCTTCGAGCAGGTCGCAGGCGGGACGCTCACCGAGGCGGGAGGCGAACCCCTCGGCCAGCCGGTCCCGGCGGGACAGCTCGGTGAGCGCGGCCACCACCCCGGCGTTGAGCCGCGAGGGCCAGCGGCCCATCCGCCAGGCGGGCAGCGCCACCCGGGTGAGCAGCCGGTCCCAGCCCGCGTACGCCAGTCCCACCTGTTCCTGGGCGACGATCCTCAGCCCGTAGTCCACGGCCTGGGCGCGGTCGGCCGCCGCCGCGGCGACCCCCCGCTCCATCTCGGCGGTGTGCACCCGGCAGCCGCGCAGCAACGACCGCGCGACCCAGCCGACGCCGGCGAACACCGCCCGGAAGACCGGTCCGCGCCGAGGCTCCGAGGTCACGGCCACCGCGGCGTCGAGACCCCGGACGAAACGCCGGGCGGCGGCTATGTCCGGGTGTGCCGAGGGTCCCGTACCGGCCACGACCGGGGCGAGGACCGCGCGCAACTCGCCGACCCGCATCCACCACAGGAACGGGGAGCCGATCACCAGCACGGGCGCGGCGACGGTCGTCCGGCGGTGCGGAGGCCGGCCCGAGCCCGCTGTGTCCCCGTGCTCCTCGGCGGGCTCCTCGAGGGGCGGGGGGCCGTGCGCCGGGTGGGTGCGGTCCTCCAGCCAACTGTCGCAGTCCGGGGTGAGCGCTATCGCGGACGGAGCGGGGACGTCGAGCCGGTCGGCGAGGTCGCGCACCATCCGGTACAGGTCCGGGGCCGCCCGCTCGGCGATCGGGACCGTCGGGCTCATGGCGGGCCGGGCGCGGGCGACGACCAGGGCGACTCCGGCGGCGGCGAGCAGGGCCAGTACCGCCAGCGGCGTGAGCGTCCAGCGGACGACGTCCCAGCCGGTGCCGACGAAATGGCCGGTGGAGCCGCCGACGAGCAGGATCACCGCGACGGCCGCGGGCAGCAGGGCGACGGCCAGTGCCCTGCTGCGCAGGCGGAGCACCGCGAGCGCCCGTGAACGCGCCGACTGCGCACCCGCGTCCCTGCCCATGACACCTCCGCTCATGCTCATGTCCCTGCCTCACCCCCTCCCGACGGTCCGGACGCTCTCCTGGCGTTGCCCACTCCCCACTGTGACACCCGTCACTGACATCGCAATGCCGGTGAGCCAAGTGCCGGAGCATGCCGGAACGCTTGCGCGGCACCCTAGTTGGGGCCCCGGCCCTCGTCAGCCGGATGGCGTATCGGTCACTCGATGGAATGGCTCAGGGCAAAGGTGAGTGACGGACGGCAAAGTTCGGGCCCCGGATCCTGAGGCGGATCGGGGCCCGTGGGGTTCATCGGTGGGGGCGTGGGCTCATGCGCCCTTGGCCGCCTCCGCCGCGATGTCCGTGCGGTGCTGGGAGCCGTCGAGGCGGATCCGGGAGACCGCGCGGTAGGCACGGTCGCGGGCCTCGGTGAGATCCGCGCCGGTCGCCGTGACGGACAGCACCCGGCCGCCCGCGCTGACGGTCTCCTCGCCCACCCGCTTCGTCCCCGCGTGCAGCACGTACGCGTGCGGGGCGTCCTGGGCGGCGACCTCGTCCAGGCCGGTGATCGGGTCGCCGGTGCGCGGAGGGCCGGGGTAGTTGTGCGAGGCGACGACGACCGTGACGGCGGCGTCCTCGCTCCAGCGCAGCGGCTCCAGGTCGGCGAGGTTCCCGGTGGCGGCGGCCATCAGCAGCCCGGCCAGCGGGCTCTTCAGCCGGGCCAGCACGACCTGCGTCTCCGGGTCGCCGAACCGGGCGTTGAACTCGATCACGCGCACACCGCGCGAGGTGATCGCGAGACCGGCGTAGAGCAGGCCGGAGAAGGGGGTGCCGCGCCGCCGCAACTCGTCGACGGTCGGCTGCAGCACCGACCGCGTGACCTCGTCGACCAGCTTCGGATCGGCCCACGGCAGCGGGGAGTACGCCCCCATGCCGCCGGTGTTGGGACCCTCGTCGCCGTCCAGCGCGCGCTTGAAGTCCTGGGCGGGCTGGAGCGGCAGCACGGTCTCGCCGTCGGTCACGGCGAAGAGGGAGACCTCGGGGCCGTCCAGGTACTCCTCGATGACCACCTGCCTGCACGCCTCGGCGTGCGCCTGGGCCGCCTCGAGGTCGTCGGTGACGACCACACCCTTGCCGGCGGCGAGCCCGTCGTCCTTGACGACGTGGGGAGCACCGAAGGCGTCGAGGGCGGCGGCGGCCTCGGCGGGGGTGGTGCAGACGTACGCCCGTGCCGTGGGCACGCCCGCCCCCGCCATGACGTCCTTCGCGAAGGCCTTGGAGCCCTCGAGCCGCGCGGCCTCCCTGGAGGGGCCGAAGGCGGCGATGCCCGCCGCGCGCACGGCGTCGGCGACACCGGCGACGAGCGGGGCCTCCGGGCCGACCACCACGAGGTCCACGCCGAGCCGTGCGGCCAGCGCGGACACGGCCGCGCCGTCCAGGGCGTCGACCTGGTGCAGCTCGGCCACCTCGGCGATACCGGCGTTGCCGGGAGCGCAGTGGAGCGCGGTGACGTCGGGATCGAGGGACAGAGAACGGCACAGGGCGTGTTCGCGGGCACCGCTGCCGATGACGAGGACCTTCACGGGGTCAGCCTAACGGGACCGGAGGCGTTCGCCTTGTGCGGGCTTCCGAAGGAGCGGGCCGGGCGGGTTCGTGCGTTCCTCCAACCCGCCCGGCCGCTCCATCCGTCCGGGTGCGCTCGCTCGCTTCCGCTCGTCCGCTCCTACTCGTTCGTGAGTTCCTCGATCACGGTCGCACCCAGCTCCCGGACGATGAGCTCCTTGCCGGAGAGGGCGGACTCGTCCAGGTCGGGGTCGTCCTCCTCGGGGACGTCGTCCTCGGGGGAGACGGGGGGCGGCTCCGGAGCGGAGGGCCTAGTCGCCGGTGCCGGTGCGGGCACGGAGGGCGCCTGCTGCGTGGAGGCGTACGCAGAGGGACCGGACGGGCCGGACATCCCCGACGGCTGGGCGGCCCCGGAACGCTGACCGGCGCCCGCACCCCCGTAACCACCGTCACCGCCCGAGCCACCGCCGCCCCCCGCGCCGTAGCCCGCAGCGCCCCCACCGCTCCGGCCACCACCGGGGGCCGGGGCCGCCGCACCGCCCCCGGACGGGTCGACGACGGCCTCGATCTTCCACTGCACGTTGAACTGCTCACCCAGGGCCTGCCGCAGCACGTCCTCGCTGCCGCTGCTCAGGAAGTTGTCCCGCGCGCCGGAGTTCACGAAGCCGATCTGGAGGGTCGTACCGTCGAAACCGGTCACCTGGGCGTTCTGGCTGAGCAGGATCCAGGTGAATCGACGGCGGTTCTTGACCACCTCGAGGATGTTCGGCCAGAGCGTGCGGGGATCGAGCCCGCCGCCACCGCCACCGGAGGGCCCGGGGCCCGCCTGGGGCGCTTGGGGTGCCTGGGGCGCAGAAGCAGGCGTGGGAACGGGAGCGGGAGCGGGGGCGGGAGCGCCCGGAGCGGCGGCCTGGGGCCGCCCGCCGCCCGCCGCTGCGGCCGTGGGCCAGCCACCGGGCCGGCGACCGCCTCCGGCGGAGGCCGCGGTGGGCCAGGCCCCCGGGGCGGGGGCACCGGACACGGGCTCGCCCGGCCCCGCAACGGGCGGAGCCACCGAAGCCGCGGCCGGAGGCTGAACGGGGGCCTGGACCGGAGCCACGGCGACCGGAGGCGCGGCGACCGGAGGCACCGGAGGAACCGGAGCCGGAGGCTGCACCGGCGAAGGCGGGAGCGAGGGCGGGACCTGCCCCCGCGCCGCGGCCCGGGCCGCGGCCGGACCGCCCCCCGGCGGAACCGGGGCACCCTCGGCCCCCCCATGGGCGCCGTCCCCCGGCACGTACCCCATGGTCGGCAGGCCGGCGGCGGGAGCGCCCGCCGAGAAGTTCACGCCCCGCTCGATCCGGTCCAGGCGGGCCATGACCGACCGCTCGTCGCCGTACGCGGCGGGAAGCAGCACGCGGGCACAGATCAGCTCGAGCTGGAGCCGGGGCGAGGTGGCGCCCCGCATCTCGGTGAGCCCCTCGTTGACGAGGTCGGCGGCGCGGCTGAGTTCGGCGGCGCCGAAGACACCGGCCTGGGCCTGCATCCGCTCGACGACATCGGCGGGAACGTCGATGAGCCCCTTCTCCGCGGCATCGGGGACCGCGGCGAGGATCACCAGGTCGCGAAGGCGCTCGAGCAGGTCGGCGACGAACCGCCGGGGGTCGTTGCCACCCTCGATCACGTGGTCGACGACCTCGAAGGCCGCAGCACCGTCCCCCGTGGCGAACGCCTCGACCACGGAGTCGAGCAGCGAGCCGTCGGTGTACCCGAGCAGGGAGGTCGCCATGGCGTACGTCACACCGTCGGGTCCGGCGCCGGCGAGCAACTGGTCCATGACGGACATGGAGTCACGCACGGATCCGGCACCGGCCCGCACGACGAGCGGCAGCACGCCGTCCTCGACGGAGCTGCTCTCCTTGTCGCACACCTCGCCCAGGTACTCCCGGAGGACCCCGGGCGGCACCAGCCGGAACGGATAGTGGTGCGTGCGCGAGCGGATCGTCCCGATGACCTTCTCGGGTTCGGTGGTCGCGAAGATGAACTTCAGATGCTCCGGAGGCTCCTCGACGACCTTGAGCAGGGCGTTGAAGCCCTGCGGGGAGACCATGTGGGCCTCGTCGATGATGTAGATCTTGTACCGGCTGTGGGCGGGCCCGAAGAACGCCTTCTCACGCAGGTCACGGGCGTCGTCCACACCACCGTGGGAGGCCGCGTCGATCTCGATGACGTCGATCGAGCCGGGCCCGTTGCGCGCGAGGTCCTGGCAGGACCGGCACTCGCCGCACGGCGTCGGCGTGGGGCCCTGCTCGCAGTTCAGGCACCGGGCCAGGATGCGCGCGCTGGTCGTCTTGCCGCAGCCTCGCGGACCGCTGAACAGGTACGCGTGATTGACCCGGTTGTTCCGCAGCGCCTGCTGCAGCGGGTCGGTGACATGTTCCTGCCCGATGACCTCGGCGAACGACTCCGGGCGATAGCGGCGGTACAGCGCGAGAGACGACACACCTACGAGGTTATAGGCGTCCACCGACATCGGGCCCCGCCCTCGGGGCGCCCCCACGCGTGCGAGCCGGAAACGCGAGCGCCCCCCACGCACCCGCCAGAGCCGACCTACCCTTGCTGCCTTCCGGCCCTGGGGGAGTTCAGTCAGATAGCGCCGCGTGAGGGGCTGCGCAAAGGCTACCCCATGTCGCGGGGAGAGAACGAGTTCGCGAGCACTCCTCCCGGTCATGTAATGTTCCTCGCGGAGGATTCGCCTAGTGGCCTAGGGCGCACGCTTGGAAAGCGTGTTGGGGGCAACCCCTCAAGGGTTCGAATCCCTTATCCTCCGCCAGTGCCTCACCGGGCACGAAGTCGAAGGGCCCCACCGTTCGCGGTGGGGCCCTTCGACGTTTCCGACGCCGCTCCCGGCCTTGATGCTCGGCGCGCCGGGAACGCCGCCACCGGGTCGCCGACCCTTGCCTGCGGTTCTGGCTCGCGTTTCCGGATCCGCACATGGCGGAGATCGAGAGGATGTGGGGGGGGGATCCCACTCTGAGCCGGATCGAGGAGCGGTGGACGAGCCGGCGGGTCCGTGCGATCGAGCCCCTGGTCCGGGAATCCCTCGCCCGTCTCCTACCGGACGGGCTCCGGCCCGCCGCCCCGGCGATCGGCGGGTACCGGACCCGCAGCAACGACGTCGAGATCGACCTGGTGGGCGCCGACCGGCAGCCGGTGGCCCGGCGGTTGCTCTTCCTCGGCTCGGGCGAACGGCCGGAGAGCTCCGCGTTCGACGGTCACGACCTGGCCGCGCTGCGGAAGCACCGGGCGGCGATCACCGACGAGCCGGTACCGCTCGTGGCGGTCTCCCGCAACGGGATCAGCTGCTCCTCCGGACTCCAGGCGGCGTATGGCCGCGGGAAACTGCTCAGCGCCCGGCACAGGGCGTGAGCAGGGGCTGGGTTCCGGCGGCTGCGGTTCTGGTGCCGTCCGCCTCGGGCAGTTGCTCACCGGGCGCGATGCCGAACGGGCGCGCAGGCCCATACTGGTGGTGATGACAAAGCCAGCTGCACCGAAGCGCATTCTGCCCACCAGCCCCTTCAAAGCACCGGTCGCGCCGCCCCCCAAGCACTTCACGGTGGGCGACCAGGTCACACACGACATGTACGGTCTCGGCCGCGTGATCGGCATCGAGGACGGGATCGCCGCACTCGTGGATTTCGGTTCGGCGCAGGAACGGATCCTGAGCCCGTACGCCAAGATGAGCAAGCTCTGACCGGCTCCCCGGGCGGAAGCCCGGGGCCTCCCGGCTTCCTCGCCGGTGCCGTGCAGGCCCCTTCCCGTCACCGGTGCGGTTCCGGTGCGGTCCCGGCGAGGGTGCCTCAGGGGTCGATACGGAGGGAGTGGGATTCGGTCACCTGGTCCACGTCCGAGACCCTGATGGTCGCCTTCATCGTCCAGGTGCCGGGAAGGGGGAGGGTGAGATCGCTGGTGGCCCAGTAGCCGCCACGGTCGGTCAGGCCCGCGTCGATGGGGCCGACGTCCTTCTCCTCGAGGGTGAAGGACAGGCGGAGCTCCGGGACCGAGTCCAGGGCGCCGTCGGGGGCGAACGCCACCGCCTGGATGCCGTTCTCCCCGACCCGGCCCGGGTCCAGGGTGATCTGCACGCTGCCCCTCCCGCCGGGGATGCCGACGGAGTAGGGGATGGTGATCACCGTCGCCGCGGGCAGTCCGGCGATCGGGGCGCTCTCGGCCGCCTTTGCCGCCTCGGCCTCGGCACGGGCCGGGAGGGTACTGGTCAGCACCGACGTGATCAGCAGCACCACGGCCGCCACGGCCGCTTCCGCCAGGACGGAGACGCGCAGACCTCGCCGGTAGCGGTCGGGAGCGGACGCCTCGGAGGCGGATGTCTCAGGGGCGGGGGCAGCCGGTTCGGGTGACGTCCGGGTGTCGGGGGGCAGGAGTGCGGGGGGCGCGGGAGGTGTCTCGCCCGGGACGGGGGCGGTCACGAGTTCCGGAACCCGCTGCCGGCTCGCCGCCGACGCCTTCCCCACAACCGCAGCCGCAACCGCAGCCCCCGCCGTACCCTCTGTCTCCCCGTCCGCCGCGTCCGCCGCGTCCGCCGCAACCGGCGTCGCCGCCGTCGTCGCCAGGCGGATGGTCCAGCGGCGGGACAGGGCCGCCGCCAGGAGCAGGACGACCGTCATCACGAGCTTGGCGGTCAGGACCCTCCCGTACGCCGAGTCCCCGAGCGCCGTCCAGGAGCCGAGGCCCCGCCAGGACTGGTAGACGCCGGTGACCACGAGCACCGTCACGGAGAGGAAGGCGAGGCGGGAGAAGCGGACGACCGTGGCGACGGGCAGCGGGGTCCCGGCGCTGAACAGGACGGTGAGCAGGGCCACGAGGCCGCCGAGCCAGCAGGCCGTCGCCAGCAGGTGCAGCACGGACGACGTCATCGCCAGCGGGACCTGGATACCGGCCGAGGCGTGCTCGGCGGCCGCCCAGGTCAGCGCCAGCGCGACGGCCAGGACGCCGCCCACGGCGAGCTGGGCGGGCGGTGTCCGGTCGCCCGGCTCGCCGTCGCCGACATCCGGCTCACCGCGGTGCGCGACGCGGGACAGCCGCAGCAGGACGGCCGCCGTCAGTGCCAGCAGCGCCACCCGGGCCAGCAGGGCGATGGCCGGCCGCCCGGTGAGGATGCCGGTGAAGGCCGCCAGGTCGAACGCCGTCGTGGGCGCCGAGCCGTTCTCGTACGGGGCCCGCAGGACGAGGAGGGCCAGGGTGGCCGTCAGCAGCGTCCACCAGCCCGTGACCAGCGGCATCCGCAGCGGGGCGGTGTCCGGCGGGCGGCACAGGGCCGCGAACGCCACCGTGCCGATGAGCAGGGCGGCGGCGACGTACGCGAGGTAGCGGCCGGTGTTGTAGAGGCTCGAGGTGACCGGGTGTTCCGCCGGGTCCTCGGGCGCGGCGGGTGCGGAGGGCGAGGGCTTGCCGATGGAGAACGTGAAGGCGCCGGAGACGGGGTGGCTGTCCGCGGAGACCACCCGCCAGGCGACCGTGTAGGTGCCCTCGTCGAGCCCGTCGGGCAGGTCGACCCGCGCGGTGTCCGACCTGTCGTCGGCGTGCCGCGGTTCGCCCAGCTTCACCCGGTGGTTGTCGGGGCTGTAGACCCGGAACGAGTCGTCGAGCAGGGCGACGGACTCCGTGAAGGTCATGGTGACGTGCTGCGGGGCGGTCTTGACGACGCTTCCGTCCTCGGGGACGGCCTCGCGGACGGCCGCGTGCGCGCTCGCCGGGCCGGCGCTGCCGAGGAGGAGCAGGACCAGCACGGTGCCCAGCAGCACCAGCCCTTGAAGTCGCCGGGTTCCGCGGACCGTTCCTCCGTCGCGTCCGCCCTCGCCCGCCGCTCCACTGCGCCGTCGCTGCACGTCGTTTTCCCGCCTTCCGGCAATCCGGCTTCAGACTGAGTACGGAGGGGAGGCACCGAACACTCACCTCCCCGGCAGAGATCACCACGGTACGGGCGGGGTCGTCACCCGCCGAAGGCCGCCTCCCGGGTGAGGAAGGCGAGTCGGGCCCGCTTCTCCGGCAGGTACACGTCCGGCAGGTCGATCTCGGGCAGGACGACCGCGGGACCGGCCGTGAAGCCCTGCCGCAGGAAGCGGGTGATCGCCTTCTCGTTGGCCACGTCCGGGTCGACCACCACCCGCTCGCGGTCCGGGCCCCGCAGCACGAACCCGACGACGGTGGCGAGCAGCGCGGCCGTCCACCCGGAGCGCGCGCCTCCCGGGGAGGCGGGGGCGAGCAGCAGGTGGAGGCCGATGTCGCCGGGTTCGACGGGGTAGCACTCACCGACCCGGTCGGCCTCCGGTTCGTAGGTCTGGAACAGGGCGGCCGGCTCACCGTCCTTGACGAGGAGGTACGCGTGGTGGGTGTCGAGCGTGTCCATGTGGGCGTAGATCTCGGCCACCTGCCGCTCGGTGAGGCCGTTCATGCCCCAGAAGACGGCGCGTTCCCCGCTCACCCAGCGGTGCAGCACGGGCGCGTCGGCCGACGGGTCGAGCGGCAGGACGCGCAGAGCGCCGAAGCCGTCGACCACCTGCTCGTGGACGGCCGCACGGGAGT
The DNA here is from genome assembly GCF_029760955.1 of Streptomyces cathayae. Taxonomy (GTDB): domain Bacteria; phylum Actinomycetota; class Actinomycetes; order Streptomycetales; family Streptomycetaceae; genus Streptomyces; species Streptomyces cathayae. The sequence goes on along the minus strand of NZ_CP121682.1, from coordinate 4,149,465 downwards.
CGTACGGGTCAGACATCGGTCTCCTTCCGCAACCGCGCCCAGTCGGTGACGACCGGGACGAGGTCTCCCGCGAGCCACAGGGCCAGTTGGTCTCGGTGATGAGGTGATTCCGGGACGCCCGAGGCGCCGAACGGCACCACCCAGCGGCTGTCCTCACGGCGGGCCAGGTCCCAGACGTACCGCGCGGCCGGGCCGCGCGCCGCGAGGTCGGTGAGACCGGGCACGGAGGAGGTGCACAGCACACAGTCGTGGTCGCCCGACAGACCGGGCTCGTCGTACGGCGTCGTGGGCGGCAACGCCCGCCAGGGCGCCGACCGGTGGGTGTCGCCCCAGGTACCGGCAGGGGGCCGGACGGCCACCTCCTCCAGTGCCGCGCGGACCGCGGCCGGGCGGTCGACGCCGTACAACTCTTCTGCGGTCAGGAGGTGTTCGAGCGCGAAGCCGATGCGGGGGAGCAGCGCCAGCCAGGGCAGGAAGACCTCCGGCCAGGCCGGGGGCGTGGTCAGTGCGGCGAACGCGGGGTGCTCCGCGAGCCGCCGTACGACCGCGCCGCGCACCGCGGCGAAGACGGCCGCGTCGGCGCTGTCCGCGTCCATCCGCCGGTTCCAGCGCAGCAGCCGGTCGCGCAGACCGGCCGCCGGTCCGCTCAGGCCGTCGAGGGCGGCGAGGTGGTCCAGCAGGGCGGTGGCGGAGGCAAGGTGGGTGTCCCTGTGGAGGGCGGGCATGTCGGCCGCGGACCAGTGCTCCTTCCGCGCGAGCAGGGCGGCGATGCGGTCGGCGCGGTGCGGCGGTGCGAACTCGACCCCGAGGGGGGAGGCCGGGCCGCGCTGGTTCGCCATCACGGCGACACCGTCGGTCAGCCCGGCGCGCGGCGGCTCGTGCCATCCCCGCCAGTCGTGGCCGGGCTCCCACGCGGGCACCGGACAAATCCCGTTGGCCTCGGCCCGGACCGGCACCCGGCCGGCCACCCGGTGCAGCGTGCCGCCTTCGGTGTCGGCGGCCTGGATCACGTTGACGGGCTCGGCCCACAGGTCGACGGCCCGGTCCACGTCAGCGACCCGGCGGGCCCGCAGCAGCGGCAGCAGGGCACCGAAGCCGAGGTCCCCGGTGACCCGCGGCGGGTAGCGCAGGGCGAGGGCGACCGGGGGCGCGCCGGGCTCGGGCACGCCGTCGTCGAGGCCCTCGGGACCGCCGATGACCACCGGCCCGCGATCGGTCTCGATCACCTCGACCCCGACCGGTTCCTCGCCGGCGACCTCGATGGTCTCGGTGTGCCGGGCGGCCCGCCGCCAGACCCCGTCCGGACCGAGCGCCTCCACCCCGGCGCCGGTGCGCCGCAGCTGCTCCCGGTAGAGGTCCTGGTAGTCGGCCATGGCGTTGGTGATCGCCCAGGCGACCGTGCCGGTGTGACCGAAGTGGGCGATGCCGGGGACACCGGGCACGGCGAGGCCGACGACGTCGAACTCCGGGCAGGACAGGTGGATCTGCTGGTAGACGCCGGGTTCCTCGATGAAGCGGTGCGGGTCCCCCGCGATGACGGCCCGCCCGGTCACCGTCCGCTCCCCCGCGACCAGCCAGCCGTTGCTGCCGGAGGTGCCGGGGCCGTCGGCGGCGAACAGTCCGACGGCGTCCGCGCCGAGGTGCGCGGCGACCCGCTCGCGCCAGAGCTTCGCGGGGAAGCCGGCGAACAGGATGTGCGTGGCGATCCAGACCGCGAGCGGTGTCCAGGGCTCCCAGCGGCCGGGCGTGAGGCCCACCCGGGCGAACTCGGGGGCGGTGGCGGAAGGCAGCCCCTCGTTGACGCCCGCCACGTACGCCCGTAGCCAGTGCGCCGTCCCTGTGTCCCGCCGTTCCCGCCGTTCCCGCCGTTCCAGCTCGGCGAAGCAGCGGCGGGCCGTGTCGGCCAGGCGGGCACGACGGGCGAAGCGGTCCCAGGGGAGGGCCTCGGGGCCGAGGAAGGACGCCGAGGTGCCCTGTGCCCTGTGCCGCTCGACCTCCAGTTGCCAGGCCCGGTCGAGGGCGGTGACCCGGCCCTGGAGACGGGCGAGTTCGACCGCGTCGTCCGCGCGCAGATGCGGGATTCCCCAATCGTCCCGAAAGATCTCACCGGTCACCGCGCCCCCATTCTCTTAAGGTTAGGCTTCCCTAAGTAAATCGTGGGCGGAATCGTACGCGAAGGGTGAGTACACGAGAGGGCGGGGCCGGGAGGGCCGGTGGGACCGCGGAGTCCGCGAAGGCGACCGCGGCGTGGTCACGGCGTCAGCCGCGCGCCCCGCCCCAGGTGACGGGTATCACGGGGAGCATCCGCGGGAGAAACGTGTCGGCAACCCGGCCACACCCACCCCCTTTGACGGAAATCGACCATGACCCGCCCGGACTTGCCCACGTGTCCGAGCCGTGAGGCTGCGCCCGGAACGTCTCGACCGGTAGGCTTTCCGTGTGATCTTCAAGCGCATCGGAAACGGCCGGCCGTACCCCGACCACGGCCGGGAAAGCACCCGGCAGTGGGCGGACGTCGCGCCGCGCCCGGTCCGCCTCGATCAGCTCGTCACGACGAAGCAGCAACTCGACCTCGAGACCCTCCTCGCCGAGGACTCGACCTTCTACGGCGACCTCTTCGCGCACGTCGTGAAGTGGCAGGGCGACCTCTACCTGGAGGACGGACTGCACCGCGCGGTGCGGGCGGCGCTCCAGCAGCGCCAGGTCCTGCACGCCCGCGTCCTCGAGCTGAACTGACCCTCCCCGGACTCCAGCCGGAGGGGATCCCCGCCGGTCCGTCCGTACGGAGCCGGCCCCGGCCCGGAAGCCCGCGGTGTGCCGCCGGGCCCCTTCGGCTTCCCCCGGTCGACCCGCCCGCGCTCGACCCGCCCGCGTTCCCGGATGAAACCTGGCCGAGCCCGCTTTGGCCCTTTCGGGTTGGACTGTGCGGCATCCGATGATCATCTGGTAGGCATTACCGTCGGAGCGCACTACGCTGCGCCCATGAGCATGCTGACTCCTCCCGGCATGGGCGGCCAGTACCGGATCCGGGGTGACAGGTACCCGCGGATGCGCCGACCCCGTCGCCGCGGCAGGCTCGTCGCCCTGACCACCGCGTCCGTCGCGGTGCTCGGCGTGGCGGGCTGGGGCACACTGCAGCTCTTCGACGTCTTCACCGGCGACGGAAACCCCGCCTCCGCCGTCGGCGTCAAGGCGGGCTGCGTCCCCAAGGCGAGCCCCTCGCCGAGCCCGAGCCCCGCCCGCAGCACCGCGCTCCCCGAACCCGGCCGGATCACGGTCAACGTCCTCAACGCCACGACCCGCAGCGGCCTGGCCCAGAAGACCGCCGACGAGCTGAAGAAGCGCGGCTTCAAGATCGGCGACATCGGCAACGCGACCGAGAAGTACGACAAGAAGGTCAAGGGCACCGGTGTGCTGCTCGGACCCACGTCCGCGCTCACGTCCTCGCTGCCGGTACTCGGCGCTCAGCTCACCGACGCCGAACGCCGTACCGAGGCCTCCCGCAAGGGCGGCGAGCTCGACCTCATCATCGGCGACGGCTTCACCCGGCTGACGGCGACAGCGGACGCCGACCGGGCCCTGACCGCACTGACCGCCCCCAAGCCGACGCCCACCGCGAAGAAGAGCTGCTGAAGAAGAGCTGCTGAAACCGCGGCGGCCGCACGGGAGCAGCGGCTCCCGGACGGCCGCGGTGCAGGGACCCACGCGCGTACCGACGAGGGTCCACGCGTGCCACCGGGCCACCGCCCGGTCTGGATTCGGCTGTCCGGCTATTCAGCCGCCCCGTACATCCGGTCCCCCGCGTCGCCGAGGCCCGGCACGATGTAGCCGTGCTCGTTGAGGCGCTCGTCGACCGACGCGGTCACGACGGTCACCGGGGTGCCGGCCAGCTCGCGCTCCATGACCTCGACGCCCTCCGGCGCGGCCAGCAGCACCACGGCGGTCACGTCGTCCGCGCCCCGCTTGATCAGCTCCTGGATCGCGGCGACCAGCGTGCCGCCGGTGGCGAGCATCGGGTCCAGGACGTACACCTGGCGGCCGGACAGGTCCTCCGGCATCCGGCTGGCGTACGTCGCCGCCTGCAACGTCTCCTCGTCGCGGATCATGCCGAGGAAACCCACCTCGGCGGTCGGCAGCAGCCGGACCATGCCGTCCAGCATGCCGAGACCGGCCCGCAGGATCGGCACCACCAGCGGGCGCGGGTGGGACAGCTTGACACCCGTGGTCGGCTGCACCGGCGTCCGGATGTCGACCTGCTCGGTGCGCACGTCACGCGTGGCCTCGTAGGCGAGCAGGGTGACCAGCTCGTCGGCGAGGCGGCGGAAGGTCGCGGAGTCGGTGCGCTGGTCGCGCAGCGTGGTGAGCTTGTGTGCGACCAAGGGGTGGTCGACGACGTGGAGACGCATGTCCCCACATTAACCGGGCCGAGCCGGGCCCTGTTCCCCGTGGGGGCAAGCCCTTCGGCCCGCCACCACTCCTTCGCTGGCGTCAAACCGCCTGTCCGGGGGAAAGTGGGAGGGACGGACTGGGGTGATGAAGCAATGCCTGAGCGGGATTCCCGAGACGAGCCGTCGACACGCAGGACAACCGGACCATCCGGAACGCCCGGGGCACCCGGTACATCCGACACGCGCGGAAGCGGCGGGGCAGCCGGCAGCATGCGCGGCGTATCCGGCGCATCCGGCATGACCGGTACGGCCGGCGGATCGGAGGGGTCCCACGTGTCCGGGGTGTCCGGGGTACCCGGCATGACCGGCCCGCCCGGGGCGGACGAGACGGAGGCCGAGCGGCGGCAGCGCCGTGCCCGGTTCCTGCGCGAACTCGCCGAGGCCAAGGAACTGCGCAACCGGGTCCAGCCGCGCCGCGCCAAGGCGGCCCGGCTGCGGCACGCGATGCGCATGCGCTCCTTCCGCTGGTAGCGCCCCCGCAGGGGATCCCCCGCCAGGCCCCCCGGTGGGCACGGCACCGAACGGGTGAGCCGGGTGCGGGAAGCGCACGATGCATGCGGGTGTTTACCGCGGTGGCCCTACGGGCTGGACGGGCAGAGCCGCGTACGATCCGCGTATGGCGAGGGCGAGCACGTCGGCGGGTTCCCTGCGGGAACACCTCGGCGGCGTGGGTGCAAAACTGCCGGACACAGGGGGCCGAAGACATCCCCTGACGGCCTTGTTTCTGCCACGATTCCGAGTGGGCGGGGGCGGGCTCGAAGAGCAGTCCCCGTCCGCAACCTCCGCCGGGGGGACCCCCGACCGGCACACCTAAGACCAGTGGGAGAGTCACGGTGTACTTCGCCGCACTGCTCGCGCGCACCGAAGACGGGTGGGAAGCGAGCGACACGGAACTCGACGATGTGGAGACCCTGTCGGATCTGGCCGACCTGGCCCGGCAGGCCGCACCCGACGAGGACACGGTGCTCGTACTGATCGAGCAGGAGGACGGCTGGTTCGGCGTCGTCCGCGTGGACGGCGAGGAGGACCCTCGCATCTACGTGTCCGACGCCGCGGCCGCCGCCCGCAGCAGTTACGGCGAGATCCTGCTCACCGACGAACTGCTCGGCCGGCAGCCCGGCGACGACGGCCCCGATCTGGACGCCCTCGACCTCGACGGCACGGAGGACGGTGAACCGGACGCCGACGACGCTGACAGCGCCGACGAGGCCGTCGCGGACTCCGGCTCCGGCGAGCCCGTGCCGCACGGGCCGGTCGGCGACGCCCGGGTCCTGGACGACCTGGGTGTGAGCGAGAAGGAGCTGCGCTCGCTGTCCGGGGACGCGCTCGGCGAGATCGCCGAGGTCCTGGGTGTCTCCGAGGTCCTGGAGACCGTCCGCTGACCGGGAACACCCGCCCGACCGACCCGGTGCGCGACCCCTGGCGGGCCGCGATGCGGCTCGCCCTGGACGAGGCCGAACTGGCCGTCCGGGGCGGGGACGTGCCCGTCGGCGCGGTCGTGCTGGCCCCGGACGGCAGCACCGTGCTGGCCTCCGGGCACAACGAGCGCGAGGCCGGCCCCGACCCCACGGCCCACGCGGAACTGCTCGCCCTGAGGCGGGCCGCCGCGAAGCTGGGGGAGTGGCGGCTGGCCGGCTGCACCCTCGTGGTGACGCTGGAGCCGTGCACGATGTGCGCGGGCGCGATCCAGCAGTCGCGGGTGGACCGGGTCGTCTACGGCGCCCGGGACGAAAAGGCCGGCGCGGTCGGCTCCCTCTGGGACGTCGTCCGCGACCGGCGGCTCAACCACCGGCCGGAAGTCGTCGAGGGAGTGCTCGCCGAGGAGTGCGCCGACCTGCTCACGGCGTTCTTCCGGAACCGTTGAATACCGATTTCAAACCATCGCGCCCCGTGCTGTAAGGTCTCCCTCGGTAGCGTGTCCGAGCGGCCGAAGGAGCTCGCCTCGAAAGCGAGTGTGGCGCAAGTCACCGTGGGTTCAAATCCCACCGCTACCGCCGGTGAAGGGCCCCGTCGTCAGACGGGGCCCTTCGTGCGATCATGGGCCCGCTCGGCGCGTACGGGTGACGCCGGTGCACCACAGTGACAGGGGGAGGGCCGCGATGGCGGTGAACGCGAAGAGGATCGCCATCTATGTCCTCGCGGTCTTCGCGCTGTATGTGATCATCACGGATCCCCTCAAGGCGACCGGCTACGTCCAGATAGTGTTCGAGGGCATCTCCGACGCCGCGAACGCCGTCGGTGACTTCATGACCTGGATCGCGAACGGAGGAGGCTGATGATCCGCCACCTGGTCCTCTTCAAGCTGAACGAGGGCGTCGAGCGCGACGATCCGCGCGTCGTGCGGGGCGTGGAGGCGTTCCGTTCGCTCGACGGCGAGATCCCGGAGATCCGTTTCTGGGAGTGCGCCTGGAACATCAGCGACCGGCCCATCGCCTACGACTTCGCCATCAACTCGGCGTTCGAGGACGCCGAGGCGCTGAGCCGGTACGTGGAGCACCCGAAGCATCAGGCGGGCGTCGGGCTGTGGCGCGAGTTCGCCACGTGGGTGATCGCCGACTACGCGTTCTGAGCCTCCGCCCCGAAAGCCCTCCACCATGACGGTGGAGGGCTTTTGCGCGCCCTTGGGAATGAACCGCCCCTCAACACGGAATATGCGGTGCTTGCACACAGTGAGCATGTCTTGTGATGCTATGACCGCTTTTGACGGATGAGTCGACCGATGAAGAGGTGGCGTTGACCGTGTCGGCCAGTACTGCGCCGCCCCAGGACCAGGTGTCCGCCCTGACCCCGGCTCCGGCTCAGTCCCCGGACTCGACCGCCCCGGCCCCGAACCCGACTCCCCCCTCCACGCAGCCCCCCGCAGCCCCGCCCGCGCCCGCACTGTCGCCGGCCAAGCGTCGCGGTGCCGACACCCGGGCCCTGACCCAGGTGCTGTTCGCCCAGCTCAAGGATCTCGAGCCGGGCACGCCGGAGCACACCCGGGTGCGCACGGCGCTCATCGAGGCCAACCTGCCGCTCGTGCGCTACGCCGCCGCCCGCTTCCGCTCCCGCAACGAGCCGATGGAGGACGTGATCCAGGTCGGCACCATCGGGCTCATCAACGCCATCGACCGCTTCGACCCGGAGCGGGGCGTGCAGTTCCCGACCTTCGCGATGCCCACGGTGATCGGCGAGATCAAGCGGTACTTCCGCGACAACGTCCGCACCGTCCACGTGCCGCGCCGGCTGCACGAGTTGTGGGTGCAGGTCAACAGCGCCACCGAGGACCTCACGACCGCCTTCGGACGCTCCCCGACGACCGCCGAGATCGCCGAACGGCTGCGCATCAGCGAGGAGGACGTGCTCTCCTGCATCGAGGCCGGGCGGTCGTACCACGCGGCCTCCCTCGAGGCCGCGCAGGAGGGCGACGGACTCCCTGGCCTGCTGGACCGGCTCGGCTACGAGGATCCGGCGCTGGACGGCGTCGAGCACCGCGACCTCGTCCGGCACCTGCTCGTCCAACTGCCCGAGCGGGAGCAGCGGATCCTGCTCCTGCGGTACTACAGCAATCTCACCCAGTCGCAGATCAGTGTGGAGCTCGGCGTCTCGCAGATGCACGTGTCCCGGCTGCTCGCGCGCAGCTTTCAGCGACTGCGGTCCGCGAACAGGATCGACGCGTAACCCCAAAGGGGATAATCGCTCATTAGTGCCCATCCGGTCGCTTCCAGGCTGAAACACCGCCAGTTCCCTTGTTTTCAGAGCTGGTTCGTCACTCGGATGTCGACATGTCACTACAGCGCGTTGCCGACATGTGACATTCTGCGGGAAGCGCGTTTGCCGAGGCTCCGGCTCCGGTATTCAGGTGAGGGCTGCGTTCCTCGGACGGGAACGTTCGCCCCGACCGTCCCGCGACCCAAAGGGGGTGGCATGTCCGCAGACCAGGGCAGCTCGAAGGTGCTCACGCTCGCGGAGAGCGAGACAGCTCCCAATGCTCTCGACTCACTCGGCCCCATCGATGACGTCCCGGCCCTCGCGGCCGCGCCCGCTCCACAGCTTCCGGACACGGCGGCCATCGACACCCGCACCCTGTCCCGCTCCCTGTTCCTGCGGCTCGCCGCACTCGACGAGGACAGCCCGGAGCGCGGCTACGTCCGGGACACCCTGATCGAACTCAACCTCCCGCTGGTGCGGTACGCCGCAGCGCGCTTCCGCTCGCGCAACGAGCCGATGGAGGACATCGTCCAGGTCGGCACCATCGGGCTGATCAAGGCGATCGACCGCTTCGACTGCGAGCGGGGCGTGGAGTTCCCGACGTTCGCGATGCCGACGGTGGTCGGCGAGATCAAGCGGTTCTTCCGCGACACGTCGTGGTCGGTACGGGTGCCGCGCCGGCTGCAGGAGCTGCGCCTGGCGCTCACGAAGGCCGGCGACGAGCTCTCCCAGAAGCTCGACCGCTCCCCGACGGTTCCCGAACTCGCCGCGGTGCTGGGCGTGTCGGAGGAGGACGTCGTCGACGGCCTCGCGGTCGGCAACGCGTACACGGCGTCCTCACTGGACTCCCCGGCCCCCGAGGACGACGGCGGCGAGGGCTCCCTCGCGGACCGCCTCGGCTACGAGGACACGGCACTGGAGGGCGTGGAGTACCGGGAGTCGCTCAAGCCGCTGCTCGCCAAGCTGCCGCCGCGCGAGCGGCGGATCATCATGCTGCGGTTCTTCGCCAACATGACCCAGTCGCAGATCGGCGAGGAGGTCGGCATCTCCCAGATGCACGTCTCCCGGCTGCTCACCCGGACCCTGGGCCAGCTGCGTGAGGGCCTCATCTCGGACTGAGTACGACTGAGCACGGCTGAGCCACCGGTCGGCGGCGCGTCGGCGACCGCCGCCGCGCCGTCCCGGAGCCTCAGCCCCGGGAACGCGGACCTCTGGCCGCCGGAACGCCCCTCGCGGGCGTGACGGCGGCCTCCGCGTGTCCGGTCGTCAGGTCAGTGCCAGCCAGGCCACCGCCGCGACGATCGCCACCACGGCGACGACACCGATGATCAGGCCGATACGCGGACCGCCACCGCTCGTCGCGGCGGCCTGCTGCCCCTGAGGGGCGTCGTCGACGAACGCGCGGAACATCTGCGTGCTGCCGGCGGGGTCGTGGTTGCCCTGGGGGGCCTGGGAGTTAGCCATGGCCCGAGACACTAGCGAATTGCCGACGCGGGCCCCAAGTGGGGGCGTACATAACGCGCCTGACCGCGTCCGCCGTCGGCCGGCCCGGCCTCGGGCGGGGGACGCCCGCTCCTGAGCACGCGGCGACAGGGCACTCACCTGCAGGTTTACGATTCGCAATACTTGCCTTTGCCAAGTTTTAAGGCGCCCGACCCCCGTTTTACTTGTCTGTGGCAACCATCCACTTCTATCGTTGCCCTAAGCAACAAATGGGAGGTGTGATGGCCGGGCAGGCGCAGTACGAGGAGCTCGTACGGCAGCTCAGTGCTTTCAGCGCGGTGAAGCGGGAGCTCCGCCGGAACATGCCGGCCGACTGTCACAGCGGCTCCGCCGCCGTGCTGACGGCACTCGGCCGCCACGGCGACATGCACATGAGCAGGCTCGCCGAGCTGCTCGTCCTCGATCTGTCGGTCACCAGCCGCCACGTCGCCCATCTGGTCGAGCGCGGGTGGATCGAGCGCTCCCCCGACCCGGCCGACAAGCGCTCCCGCATCCTGCGTGTCACCCCGGCGGGCCACGCCCGGCTCGACGAGCTGTTCCGGCAGACCACGCACCTGCTCGCCGAGCGCCTGGACCACTGGTCCGAAGAGGAGATCGGACAGCTCACCCAGCTCATGGCCCGGCTCAGGGACAGCTTCGGTGACTGCCGCCCCACGCCCCGTGCGACGCCGCCTCCCGGCCCCGCGGAGACCACGTACACGCCCGCGCACGTCTAAGAGAAGGAAGCCCATGGCAACGACCACACCGACCGGTGTGCGGGATCATGCCAAGCACGGGGGAGGCTCCACGGACAGCACTGCCCCGATGACCCACCGGCAGATCCTGGAGGCACTGTCGGGCCTGCTGCTCGGCATGTTCGCCGCGATCCTGTCCTCCACCATCGTCTCCAACGCCCTGCCTCAGATCATCACCGACCTCGGCGGCGGCCAGAGCGCCTACACCTGGGTCGTGACGGCCGCGCTGCTGTCGATGACGGCGTCCACCCCCCTGTGGGGCAAGCTGGCCGACCTGGTCAGCAAGAAGGTGCTGGTCCAGCTGGCCCTGGTGATCTTCCTCCTGGGCTCCGTGTTCGCCGGCATGGCGCAGAACTCCGGCATGCTGATCGGGGCCCGGGTCGTCCAGGGGCTGGGCGCCGGCGGGCTGACCGCGCTGGCCCAGATCATCATGGCCGCGATGATCTCCCCCCGGGAACGCGGCCGTTACTCCGGCTACCTGGGCGCGGTCTTCGCGGTCGCGACCGTGGGCGGCCCGCTGGTCGGCGGCGTGATCACCGACACCTCCTGGCTCGGCTGGCGCTGGTGCCTGTACGTCGGTGTGCCGTTCGCGCTGATCGCCCTGGTCGTCCTGCAGAAGACGCTGCACCTGCCGGAGACCAGGCGCAAGGTGAAGGTCGACTGGGCCGGCGCCTTCTTCATCACCGCGGCCGTCAGCCTGCTGCTGATCTGGGTCACCTTCGCGGACAACAGGTTCGCCTGGCTGTCCTGGCAGACGTACGTGATGCTCGGGGGCGCGTTCCTGCTCACCCTGGTCTTCCTCTTCACCGAGACGAAGGCCTCCGAGCCGATCATCCCGCTGCGGCTGTTCCGCAACAGCACCATCACGCTGGCCTCGGTCGCCTCGCTGTTCGTCGGTATCGGGATGTTCGCCGGCACCATCTTCTTCAGTCAGTACTTCCAGCTGGCGCGGAACGAGTCCCCGACCATGTCGGGCGTCCTGACCATCCCGATGATCGCCGGCCTGTTCGTGTCCTCGACCGTCTCCGGTCTGATCATCACCCGGACCGGCAAGTGGAAGGCCTGGCTGGTCTCCGGCGGTGCGCTGCTGACCGCCGGCCTGGGACTGCTCGGCACCATGCGCTACGACACCCCGTACTGGCACATCGGCGTCTTCATGGCGCTCATGGGTCTCGGCGTCGGCATGATGATGCAGAACCTGGTGCTGGCCACCCAGAACCAGGTCGCCCCGAGCGACCTCGGTGCCGCCAGTTCGGTCGTCACCTTCTTCCGGTCGCTCGGCGGCGCGGTGGGCGTCTCGGTGCTCGGCTCCGTGATGACGACCCGGATCAGCCACTACGCCGAGGAGACCATCGGCACGCTGAGCCCGCAGGAGCAGGCCGGTGCCGCCAAGGCGCTCGGCTCCGGTGAACTGCCGGACATGGACCTGCTGCCCGCGGGCATCCGCACCTGGCTGGAGAGCGCCTACGGACACGGCATCGCCGACATCTTCCTGTACGTCGCCCCGGTCGCGTTCCTCGCCTTCCTGGTGACCCTGTTCATCAAGGAGGTCCCGCTGCGGACCACGGGCGCGCTGACCCAGGCCGTCGAGGCCCGGGTACCGGCGACGACCGCGGCGGCGACGGGACCGGGGACGGCTCCGACCACGGCGGCGACGGTCGAGGCCCCCGGCCCGGAGTCGCGCCGCTCCCCGGACCCCGAATCCGCCTAGGCTGCCCCCATGGCACCGAACATCGCGACGAACACCCGTGTCTCGCTCGACGAGTTGCTGGACTTCGTACGCCCCCGGCACCGCGCGATCCTGCTGACCCGGCGGGCCGACGGCGGTCCCCAGGGCTCCCCGCTGACCTGCGGGGTCGACGACTCGGGCCGGATCGTGGTCTCCACCTACCCGGAACGCGCCAAGACGCGCAACGCCAAGAGGGACAGCCGGGTGAGCCTGATCGTCCTCAGCGACGAGTGGAACGGGCCCTGGGTGCAGATCGACGGCACGGCCGAGGTCGTGGACCTGCCCGAGTCGGTGGAGCCGCTGGTGGAGTACTACCGGAACATCGCCGGGGAACACCCCGACTGGGACGAGTACCGGGCGGCCATGGTCAAGCAGGGCAAGTCGGTCATCCGGATCACCCCCGAGCGGTGGGGGCCGGTGGCGACGGGCGGATTCCCGGCGCGGCTGGTCGAAGGGAAGCAGGGCGAGCAGGGCGAGCAGTAAGGAGCCGGGAGCACGAGGGGAGAGCGCGGAGGCGGGTCAGTCCCGGCTCCGCGCCACCATCACCTCGATACCCGCCACCAGCAGGTCCAGGGCGAAGGCGAAGTCCCGCTCCATCATCTCCTCGACCGTGTCGCCGCCCCGGGCCTCCATGGCCTTCGTCGACTCCTCGATGACCCCGGCGGCACCCGGCCACCGCGCCACCTCGGTCATGGCGTGCCGGTGGTATGCGTCGGGGGTCATCCCGGTCGCGGCGACCCGGGTGTGGAAGTGGCTCTCGATCGTGCCGTATCCGTACACGAACTGGAAGACGGCCGAGATGGCACCGGTGATGCCGTGCGCCGGCAGCCCCGTCCTGCGGATGACCTGCTGCACGGCCCCGGAGAACGACAGCGATCGGGGCCCGATGTTGAGGAACCTCCCGGCCAGCGGCGACAGCCAGGGGTGGCGCACCAGCATGGCCCGGTACTCCCCGGCCAGCGCGCGCACCTGGTCGCGCCAGTCCTCGTCGGCGTCCGGGGCGGGCAGGGCGAGACCCTCGTAGGCCGTGTCCAAGGCGAGTTCGAGCAGGTCGTCCTTGGTGTCGACGTACCAGTAGACGGACATCGCCGTGACGTTCAGCTCGGCCGCGAGCCGCCGCATGGAGAACTTGTCCAGGCCCTCGGCGTCCAGCAGCCGCACGGCGGCCTCCGTGATCCGCTCCCGGTCCAGCCCCGACGGCTGTCCGCCGCCGCGTCCGCCGTGCCGGGCCCTGTCCGTCAGCCAGACGCTGGGGCGTGCCGAGCCCCCGGACCGCTGGGCTGCCCTCGCCATGGCGCACCTTCCTCGACTTTCCGACGCCGTTTCATGCTAGGTCCTGTCCGGGTCCCCGCAGGGCCCCGCACACGCGGGGTCCTGTCCGGCCTTCGCCCCCGCGTCCGCCCTGCCCGCCCGGTGCAGCAGCGCCGCCGCCAGCAGCCCGCCGAGCAGCACGGCCGACGCCCCCACCAGCTGGCTGGTCTCCAGTCCTGAGGAGAACGCCTCGGTGACACGGCCCCGTTCACTCGCCGAGTCCGCCGCGGCCAGCGCCGCCGGGAGCGAGCCGGCCTCCACCGGGATCAGCGCGGCGAAACGGGCGCCCAGCACCGCGCCCAGTACGGCGACCCCCAGACCGTTGCCGAACTCGGCGAGCGTGCCGTTGATCCCGGCCCCGACGCCCGCCTTCTCCTGGGGGATGGAACTCATGATCGCGTGGGCCATGACCGGGTTGGCGATCGCGGTGCCCACCCCGATCAGGACCAGTCCCAGCAGGGTGCCCGGGTAGCCGTGTGCGGTGAGGGTGGCGATGGACACCAGCCCGCCGGACATCAGCGTCATGCCCAGGGCGATGGAGACCGGCACACCCATGCTCGCCGTCGCCCTCGCGGCCAGTCCGGTGAAGTTGAGCGCGACGACGGCCAGGGCCAGCGGAGCCGTCCGCAGGCCGGCCTCCAGGGGTCCGTAGCCGAGCACGAACTGCAGATGCTGGGTGAGCAGGAACAGCGCGCCGCCCATGCCGAAGGTGATCAGCGTCGCCCCGGCGACCGCGCCCGTGAACCGGCGGTTCCCGAAGAAGTTCAGGTCGAGCATGGGGTACGGGATCCGGCTCTCCCAGTAGGCGAAGACGCCGAGAACGGCGACGGCGCTGAGCGCGGTCATCAGGACGCGGGCCGAGGTCCAGCCGTGCTCGGGCCCGGAGATGATCGCGTACACCAGGGCCGCCATGCCGACGGTGGAGAGCAGCGCGCCGAGCAGGTCGGGCCGCTCGCCCTCCGGGTTCTTCGATTCCGGGACGAGCGCCACGACGGCGACCAGGCCGAGCGCCGCGATCGGCAGGTTGATCAGGAAGATCGCGCCCCACCAGAAGTGGTTCAGCATGAAGCCGCCGAGGAGCGGGCCGGTGGCGAAGCCGAGCGCGTTGACCGCGCTCCAGATGCCGATGGCCCTGGTCTGCTCCTCGGGCGGGAAGATCTGCATCGCCACGGCCAGCGTGGTGGTGAGCAACAGGGCGCCGCCGATCCCCATTCCGGCCCGCGCCGCGATCAACTGGCCCGACGAATCGGCCAGTCCGGCCACCAGCGAACCGGCGCCGAACAGGACCAGGCCCGTGGCCAGCATCTTCTTCCGGCCGTAGCGGTCCGCGGCGTTGCCCGCGCTGAGCAGCAGACCCGACTGCACGAGCGAGTACGCGTTGATCATCCACTGGATGTCGGCGGTCGACGCGTCCATCTCTCGGGTGAGCGAGGGGATCGCCACGTTCAGGACGGTGTTGTCGAGCAGCACGGTGAGCTGCGCGAGACAGATGACACCGAGGATCAGCCAGCGCCGGGGGTGCCCCTGGGTGCGCGGCACCCGGTCGTCCGCGACCCGGTCGGGGGTCTGCTCCTGGGGGGACGGGGACGTCGTCATGCCGTACACCGTAGAACACCCCTTATACGGCGTACAGTCGGGCGGTCCGAGTCCGGCCGAAGCGCGCGGGGTCATGGTGCCGGCCACCGCTCTTGACGCACGGAACCGACGACGCGCCGCGTCCCCGGGGTGCGCGGGGTGCGCGGGCGCGGTCGTCGCCGTCCGCTCACACGACCGCGGGCTTGATCAGGTACCCGGCGCCGCGCCGGGTGTGGATCATCGGCTCCCGGCCCGCGTCGATCTTCCGGCGCAGATACGAGATGTACAGCTCGACGACGTTGGCCTTCCCGCCGAAGTCGTAGGACCAGACCCGGTCGAGGATCTGCGCCTTGCTGAGCACGCGCCGCGGGTTGCGCATCAGGAAGCGCAGCAGTTCGAACTCGGTGGCGGTGAGGTGGATGTGCTTCCCGCCCCGGGTGACGTCGTGGCTGTCCTCGTCGAGGGTGAGGTCGCCGACCATCAGCACGGACTCCGGCCGGCGGTCGGCCGCGCCGGAGCGCCGGATCAGCCCGCGCAGCCGCGCGACGACCTCCTCCAGGCCGAACGGCTTGGTCACGCAGTCGTCGCCGCCCGCGGTCAGGCCCGCGACCCGGTCCTCGGCGGCGTCCTTGGCGGTGAGGAAGAGGACGGGGACGCCCGGCCGCTCGCGGCGCAGCCGCCCGAGCGTGGACAGCCCGTCCATGTCCGGGAGCGTCATGTCCAGGATGACGGCATCGGGCCGGAACTCGCGCGCGGCACGGACGGCGCCCTGGCCGTCCCCCGCGCTGCGGATCTGCCAGCCCTCGTAGCGCAGGGCCATGGACAGCAGTGCGGTGACCGACTGCTCGTCGTCCACCACAAGCACCCGGACGGGACTCCCGTCCGTCCTCAGCAGTTCGGCGCGCCCCTGGGGCGAGGTCGTGGTCATGCTCCACACCGTCGCGGGGACCTCTGAGAGCGCCCTTGCGGAAGTCTGTGATTTCCCTGAGAAACTCCGGTTCCCGGTTCCCCGTTCCCGGTCCCGGCCCCGGGAGGTACGGGGCCTCAGGAGGCCGACGACTCCCCGCTCGCGCCCAGGCCGAAGAGCCGGGCACCGTTGTCGTGGCACACCGCCCGCAGCCAGGCCTGCCCGAGCCCGAGCCGCTCCAGGGCGTGGAGCTGGTGGACGTACGGATACGGGATGTTGGGGAAATCCGTGCCGAGCAGGATCCGGTCGCCGAGGTCGGCCAGCCGGGGCAGGGCCCGCCGGGGGAACGGCACCATGCGCTCGGTGAAGTCGGTGAACGCCATGGTGGTGTCCAGCCGCACCTCCTCGTAGCGCGCGGCGAGGTCGAGGAAGTCCTCGTACTCGGGCATCCCGAGGTGCGCCACGATCAGCCGCAGCCGGGGATGCCGGGCCAGTACCCGCGCGATCGGCTCGGGCCCGGTGTGCTTGCCGGGCGCCGGCCCCGAACCGCAGTGGACCACCACCGGGACGCCCGCCTCGGCGAGCACGCCCCAGGCCCCGTCCAGCAACGGGTCGGCCGGGTCGTACGCCCCCACCTGCACATGCGCCTTGAAGACCCGTGCCCCCGCTTCGACGGCCTCCCGGACCTGCGCCTCGGCGTCGGGCTCGGGGAAGAGCGTGGCGGTGTGCAGACAGTCGGGCGTACGGCGGGCGAAGTCGACCGCCCAGCCGTTCAGCCACCCTGCCATGCCGGGCTTGTGCGGATACAGCATGGCCGTGAAGGCGCGGACCCCGAACTCCCGCAGCAGCCGGGCCCGTTCGCTCTCCTCCTGCCGGTAGGTGATCGGCCACTCGACCCCGCCGGTCAGCGGTCCGAGTGCGTCGAAGTAGGCCCACACCTTGCGCAGCACCCGCTCCGGCATGAAGTGCGTGTGCACGTCGACGAGTCCGGGAAGCCCGAGCCCCTCCCAGAACCGCCGCACCTCGGCGGATTCCGCTACGGATTCCGAAGCCGGTACCGGTCCCCGCTCCGGGGCCGCTTCCGGCGCTGACGCCGGTGCCGTGGGGTGATCACTCATGCTGCCACGATCACCCCTGACCGCGTCCCGGGTCCACTCCCCTGCAGGAAGAACGAACCGGAGACCGGACGACGCCGAACAGCACCGGACAGTCCGACGGACCGGCCGAGCCCGCAGGCCCGGTACGGAGCCGGGCCGGCATCAGAACAGCCCGTCCTGCACCCCCGCCCCCTCACCGGCCGCCCCCCTCAGCGCCCTCACCGGCAGGTCGAACCCCCGCCCCGCGCCCGGCACCAGCCCCCACCCGGTCAGCAACCGCGTGTCCAGCACCACGACCCCGCTCCCGTCGACGCTCCCGCTCCCGCTCCCCGTCGCCAGATGCAGATCCGGCCCCGCGGCGGCCACCAGCTCCCCGCTCGCCGCACCCCCGGCGACCAGCTCGCTCACCTCCCCCGCGGCGGCCGGCACCCCTGCCGGCCCGAACACCCGCACATGATCGACGGGCCGGAAGGGCGCACGGTCGAGCGACTCGGGCCACCCGGTCAGGGCGACCGCCTTCGCATGCAGTTCCGCGAGCTCCGCCGCCCGCTCCGCCGCCGTGCCCGGAAGCACCGCCCGCACCGCCCGCTTGTCGGCGTACGGAATCCGGTCGGGCACGCGGAGCGCGGCGCGCAGCAGTTCCTCGGTGCGCCGCGCCGCCATCAGCGGCCCGCTCCCCAGCCAGCTGAAGCAGACCGCCCCCTGCTCCAGCAGCCGCGCCGATCCCCGCTCCACCCCGGTGATCCCGACCTTGGCCATCCCCGGACCGAACCACGCCAGGTACACGCGGTACGGCCGCGGATCGTCCGCGAGGGTGTCGGCGGCCACGGAGTGCGCCCGGTCCAGCCGCGCGCACTCCTCGCAGCGCGCCCCCGTACTCCGCCCCGGCACCACCACGCCGAGCGGGCACGCGTGTCCCCGTGCCCCCACGCATGTCCGCACGCCCCCTTCCTCGACCCCGAAGGCCACCCGTTTCCCCCAGGTCAGCGCGGTGCGCCGACCGCCCTCCCACTCCAGCACGGGACCCTCCGCCGACCAGCGCAGTCCCGAGCACTTCCATGTCCGTGCCATCTCTCACGAGCGTAGGGCCGACCACTGACATCGACGGCGGCAGGCGCCCCACCGCCCACCGAGGTGCCGCCCGCCCTGCCCGGTGCAAACCTGGAGAAGGGGCCGTACCGCTCGGGGACGACCGAAAGGGCGAACACATGGCCAGCAACGTCGGCGGAACGCACCACCGAACCGAATGGGCACCGCGCAGCACCTGGGCGATGGGCTGGACCGCGGCCGCGGCAGTGCTGATGACCTTCGGCGGAATCATGGCGATCTTCGAGGGGATCGCCGCCATCGCCAAGGACGACATCTTCGTCACCACCCCCAACTTCACCTACGCGTTCAGCCTGACCGGCTGGGGCTGGATCCATCTGATCCTCGGCGCCCTCGCACTGGCCGCAGGGATCGCCCTGTTCAGCGGGGCGACCTGGGCCCGCGTCACGGGTGTCGTACTGGCCGGACTGGGCATGATCGCCAACTTCGTGTGGCTGCCCTACGCACCGGTCTGGTCGATCACCCTCATGGTCGTCTACGGATTCGTCATCTGGGCCCTGTGCGCACCACGCGACGAGCCGAGCCGCACCTAGAACACCGGACACCGGACACCCTTCACTCCCGCCGATCCCCGGCACCCCCATGAACAGCGGCCGCAAGCCCTTCACACCACGGGGCACCCCGTGGTCCTGGTTCGTCCAGGCGGTCGGCGCGACCATCATGGTCACCGCCTACTTCCTGCTCCCCCTCGACGGCCTGGGCCCACAGCGCCCCGCCCTGAGCTGGACCTTCTTCGTCCTGGCCCTGGCACTCATAGCCGCCCTGCTGCTCCAGCAGATCGCCCATGTCCTCCTCGACCGTCCGCACGCCCGTCCCGGACTGGTCATCCCCCTGCTGATGTGCCTGACCATCCTGGTCTTCGCGACGGCCTACCAGGCCCTGGCCCAGCACCCCGGTGAATTCATCGGCCTCAGCACCCGCCTGGACTCCCTCTACTTCACCCTGGTCACCCTCGCCACCATCGGCTACGGCGACATCACCCCGCACGGCCAGACGGCCCGCCTGGTCGCCATGCTCCAGATCCTCTACACCTTCATCTTCCTCACCGCGGCGGCCACGGCCCTGAGCCGCCAGCTCCGCACGGCGTTCCTGCGCCGCGAAAGCAGCCACCGCAGCAGCCCCTGACACCGGTCGCCCCCGTCACCGACCAACCGGACGGCCCCTCGCACCGACAGCCGACAGCCGACAGCCGAACACCAACGACCGCACGCCGAGTGCCGGACACCGGACACCGACATGTCGCGCGTCACAGTCCCCGGCGTCACACTGGGCACAGCGGCGGATTCGATTCCCGGGCCCCTGGACGAACGCCGGCCGAACCGGCGACTTCGTGCGGCCCCGGCCATCCGGCTCCGCGATCCCTCCCCGTCCAAGTCCAAGGGACGTTCCACCATGAGTGGCATCGACGCACCTGCCCTCGACAGTCTGCGCGCGGCCTTGCGGGGACGTGTCGTCACGCCGCAGGACGCGGAGTACGACAAGACCCGCAGCCTCTACAACGCCATGATCGACCGGCGTCCGGCCGTCATCGTCCAGTGCCTCGGGGCGGCGGACGTGCGGGCCGGCCTCGCCTTCGCCCAGGAGACCGGCGTCGACGTCGCGGTACGCGGTGGCGGGCACAGCGGGCCGGGGCTGTGCCTGATCGACGACGGGCTGACTCTCGACCTGTCCCCGATGCGCTGGGTGCGGGTCGACCCGGACACCGAAACCGCGCAGGTGGGCGGCGGCAGCCTGCTGGGCGATGTGGACCACGAGGCACACGCCTTCGGCCTCGGCATGCCGACCGGGATCATGTCGACCACGGGGGTGGGCGGTCTCACGCTGGGCGGCGGGCACGGCCACCTGACGCGTAAGTACGGCCTGACGATCGACAGCCTGATCGCCGCGGACGTCGTCCTGGCCGACGGCAGCGTCGTCACCGCCTCCGAGAAGGAGAACCCGGATCTGTTCTGGGGGCTGCGGGGCGGCGGCGGCAACTTCGGCGTGGTCACCTCGTTCACCTACCGGCTGCACCCGGTGCACACGGTCGGCGTCGCGGTCACCGTGTGGCCGATCGACCGCGCGGCGGAGGTGCTGCGGTGGTACCGGGACTTCCTGCCCGCCGCGCCGGAGGACCTCACCGGCTTCTTCGCGGTCCTGGCGGTCCCGCCCGCTCCGCCCTTCCCGGAACCGATCCACGGGCAGAAGATGTGCGCCGTGATCTGGTGCTGCACCGGCGATCTGGAGGCCGATCGCCTGGAGGAGACGCTGTCCGTGGTCAACGACCCGGCGCCGCCGGCCTTCCACTTCACCACCCCCATGCCCTACCCCGCCCTGCAGAGCATGTTCGACGAACTGATGCCCAAGGGGCTGCAGTGGTACTGGCGCGGCGACTTCTTCGACGGCATCTCCGACGACGCCGTCGCGGTGCACGAGAGGTACGGCCAGGGCATCCCCACCGGGCTGTCGACGATGCACCTGTACCCCGTGGACGGGGCGGCCCACCGAGTCGGCCCCGAGGAGACCTCCTGGGCCTACCGGGACGCCGTGTGGTCCGGCATCATCGCCGGCATCGACCCCGATCCGGCCAACGCCGACCTGATCCGGCAGTGGTGCGTCGACTACTGGACCGACCTGCACCCGCACTCCATGGGCGGCTCGTACGTCAACTTCCTCGGAGAAGCGGAGGGCCCGGAGCGCGTCCGGGCCACGTATCGCGGCAACTACGACCGGCTCACCACGGTCAAGCGCGCCTACGACCCGGACAACTTCTTCCACGCCAACCAGAACATCCCGTCGTCCGCCGCATGAGGCGGTCCCCGGCTCCCCTGTCCGGGCACCGGGCTCGCCCACCGGCAGCCACCCCCTGAAACGGGCACGGTGCAGCCGGGCACCGCCGTCAAAGGAAACGCCGAAGGCCCCGGATCTCTCCGGGGCCTTCGACCTCCTGTGCACTCGGCGGGACGAACCTGCAACCTTCTGATCCGTAGGATCGGGCAGCACGCCATGAGGACAGTTCACGGCCTTGGGCTTCGATCGCTGACCTCCGTGATCATGCGCGTCTGTGTGCTGCGGTTGCCGTCAGAGCTGCCGTCACATGGGAACCACGGCGTCGCCGTCAAGTGTCGGCGCCCGTCGCAGCCTCAGCGAACCCGCTGCCGGCGCATCAACCTCACCGGTCCCGGACACCGGGCTGAACAGAGCTCTCCTGTGAGGTGCCACTTCTCCCACCAGTTCAAGGCGGCTCCACCACCCTCTGGGGATGAGCCGCACGCAAGCGATGCGGCTGCACGTGCCTGCGGTGCCGTGCTGTGCGGGACGTGCACGGGGGTGGGGCCGGTCCGCCTGGGGAGGCGTACCGCCGAGTCCTGTGACGACCAGGGCGATCACCGCTGCGGCCTGGGGCCCCGTGGTCAGTCCGGGCACCAGGATGGTGCCGGCGATGGCTGTCCCGAAGGAGGAGCCGAGGTTCGACACGCTGCGGGACAGCCCCGAGACCTCCCCTTGCCGCTCTTCTGGGAAGCTCGACCGCACGACGTTGACCGACGGGGTCAGCATGACGCCCGGTCCGGGTCCGAGGTGAAGGCCCGCTGGGCGAGCTACAGCGCTTCCGCTTGCCCCGGTACGTGCGTTCGCCCCTTCTCTGCCGTGACACGGCCGGTCGACCAAGGTTCACTTCATTGCATGGGCGACGGCAGTAACGCACCCCACCGGCGAAGGCACAGCCGATGGTGGCGTGCAGATCAGCAGTGGCGGGCCGCCGGCCGCCGTTTCGAGGGGAGCGGGGTGGGCCTGCTGTGGGGTCGGCTCTCGGCGGTCGACTTCTTCGGGCACTCCTTTCAACTGGCCTCGCTCGCGTTCTTGTGCTTCTTTCCATTCCTGATCATCATCACCGCGGCGGCAGGCCGCGGGGCCGCCATGGCCGTCGTCAGCTGGCTGGGGCTGAACCAGCAGGCGGCACAGGCCGTGGCATCCCTGTTTGTCCCCGCAACGACGTCGTACCCCCTCACCGGGACGAGCGCCGTCCTGCTGCTGCTCGGAGCCATGGCCGTGGCCGGCACCCTCCAGAGCTGGTACCGGATGCTGTTCAACGTCCTTGGAGGCGGGTGGCGGAACACCGCGGCCCAGCTCGCCTGGCTTGCAGGGCTCCTCGCCTACTCTGCCGCGCAGGCCGCGCTCGGCAGGGCGTTCGGCGGGTGGCTCCTGACCAGCCTGATCGGCTTCCTCTGGGCGGTCGTCTTCTGGTGGGGAAGCTTGTACATCTTGCTCGCCGGTACGGTGGCATGGCGTGCCCTGTTCCTCCCAGCCCTGGTCACCAGCGTCTGCTGGACCGGCCTCGGGGTGTTCTCCGCCCGCTACTTCTCAGCGACGATCGTGGCGAACGAACAAAAGTTCGGCCCTATTGGCGTCGTCATGGTCCTCCTGTCATGGCTGGTGGCAGTCGGCGTGATCATCCACCTGGGGGCCATCGTGGGCCGCATGCTGCGTTGAGCCCCCACCGCACGTTGTGCCCTCTCACCCGAAGCGGCATCATGAGACGCCCATCCGGGCCGTCCTGGGACCGTAAAAGGGCGCTCAACGACGACCAACGGCAGCTAAGTCGCAGGTCGCAGCGTTGATCGAGGGCACGGCCCCAGGTCAGAGACCAGGCCCTTCACTTCTTCGGCCACTGATCGTGCTCGACGGCGTTCACTCGCCCATTGAGTAATCCGATCTCCTGACGGCGACTCCCCGGAGGGGAGAAAACCGGGCTGCGGCCGTCCGGCTGACGTCGCGGAGTCCTGGTGCCACCAGAACCCGGCATTGAGTCGTCCCGGAAAAGCCTCACACGGCTCGGGGGAGCTTGTGCCGGCGGACCCCGGTCCTGCCCGGCACTTCGGGAAGCCACTCACGACTGGGAAGAGATCGCTCCGGCTGGGAAACGAGATGCGTGGAAGCCGGGCCGCACCGAAGCACCTGTCGTGCGCGGAAATCACCCGCAGTGGGCGAGGCCTCAGCAGGCCGGACAGAACTGTGCTGAACACGGCATGACGTCCTCGAAGGGAGTGCGCACATGTCCGGAACACGGGGGCCGCAGGAGCATCCGAACGGGGCCGGAGCGCCCGCTGCGAGTGAGGCCGGAGCGGGTCTGACGGCAGGGGGCGGTACCCCAGGAGGGCCGGCGCAGCCCGCGCGGCACCGGAAGCTGCTGTACGCCACCCTTCCCGGGAGCTGGGGCGCCGTGGTGCTGGGGTGTCTGTCCTTCACGCCTTCGCTGCTCCCGCGCGGGGGTCTGCTCCAGGGGATGATCTGCGGAATCACGGCGGCCATCGGCTACGGGCTCGGCGTACTGGCCGCATGCGTGTGGCGCGCCTTCGCGGACCGGGAGCCCCGGCCTGCGCGACGCTGGTCCTGGCCCGCCTTCTTCATCGGCGCGCCGATCCTTTTCGGTGTCTTCTTCGGGTTCGGGCAGTACTGGCAGTACGAGATCCGCCGGCTGATGGGGGTGACGGACTACAGTGTTCCGCTCGCCGTCGCGTCGCCCTTCATCGCGGTGCTGGTCTTCTGCCTCCTCCTGCTGACCGGGCGTGGCGTTCGCGGGATTTATCGCCGGCTCTCGGACTTGCTCAAGCGCTGGGTCGGGGCACGGGCCGCTCGGGCGGTCGGCTGGATCCTGGTCACCGGTCTCGCCTATCTGATCGTCACCAGTCTTCTCCTCGACGGATGCGTCGCCCTGGCCAATCAGGCTTTCTCGGTGCGCAACACGACGACCCAGGAAGGGGTGCACCAGCCGACCACGAGCCTGCGCTCGGGAGGGCCGGGCTCACTGGTTCCGTGGGGCTCCCTGGGCCTGCAAGGACGCGGCTTCACCGGAACGGGCCCCTCGCCGTCGGACATCACGGGCTTCACCCACCGTCCTGCGGCGGAACCGATCCGCGCCTACGCCGGACTGGCGTCGTCGGGCAGCACCGAGTCCCGTGCCTCGCTGGCGGTCGCCGACTTGAAACGCGCGGGCGGATTCCAGCGCAAGAACCTGCTCGTGGTGACGACCACGGGCAGCGGCTGGGTCGACCCCGCCGCGGTGGACTCTTTCGAGTACCTCGCCGGCGGCGACTCGGCGACCGTGGCCATCCAGTACTCCTACCTGCCGTCGTGGATCTCCTACCTCGTGGACCAATCGAAGGCACGGGCGGCGGGTCGCGACCTGTTCGACGCCGTCTACGACGCCTGGCTGCAGCTGCCGCAGAGCCGGCGCCCCCGCCTGTTCGTCGCCGGGGAGAGCCTGGGATCGTTCGGCAGCGAGGCCGCCTTCAGCGGAGAAGCCGACCTGCGCATCCGTACCGCCGGCACCCTGTTCGCCGGGCCACCCAATTTCAACACTCTGTTCCGGCAGTTCAGCGACCAGCGTGATCCCGGCAGCCCAGAGATCCAACCGGTCTACCGAGACGGCCGGACCGTACGCTTCACAACCAACCCAGCCACGGGCATCCCCCCAGCGGACCGGCCTTGGGACGGCACCCGGGTCCTCTACCTGATGCACCCCTCCGACCCGATCGTCTGGTGGAGCCCCCGTCTCATCTTCAACGCACCGGACTGGCTCACCGAGCAGCACGGAAAGGACGTGCTCAAGGGCATGCTCTGGCTCCCCTTCGTGACCTTCTGGCAGGTCACCGCCGACCTTCCGTTCTCCACCGGCGTCCCGGACGGCCACGGCCACAAATACACCACTGAATACGTAGACGCCTGGAACGCCGTCATGCGGCCCGCCCACGTCACCGCCCAGGACCTCGCCCATCTGAAAGAGGTCATTGCCGCCGAGGGCTGACTCCACACACCCGAGCCCCCGGCAGGGGTCAGGCACCCTTCTCACCGCAACAGGAATCCGACCAGGTAGCCCAGAGCGTTGACAGCCCAGTGCAGGCCCATCGGCGCCAGCAGACTGCCACTGCGCCGACGCAGTTCGCAGAAGATCACACCCGCGGCCGCCGTGAACAGGACCGCTCCCGCGTCCGCGACGACGGAGCCGAGCGCGGAGTGGCCGAAGACCGGGACCAGCCGGGACTTCGCCGCCACCAGACCCAGCGACGGCAGGATGTGCCACAACCCGAACAACCCACTGGACACGAGGGTTGCCCAGACGACGCCACGCGCACGATCCACCAACCCGTACAGGACTCCCCGGAACGCAACCTCCTCCAGCAGGACCGTACCCACAGGGACGGTGATCACCATGCGGAGTGCCACCTGACCGCCCGTGAACCCGCTGTAGCGCTGGTCGGCGAAAAGGCCGCGGGTGCTCGGAAGCAGCGCCGCAGCCAGGTAGACGACGCAGACCAGCCCGATCAGCGCCAGCGCCCAGCGCACACCACGCCCCAGCGCGGATGGGTCCAGTCCCGCGTCCGCCCAAGTGCCACCGGCCCGGAAGAGCACCCCCAGCAACAGCGCGCTGACCAGTACCGCGGTCAGCAGATGGAACGACGGCGCCCAGCGGTTGTCGATCACGTTCGTGAGCGCGAGCACAGCGATCACCATGCCCACGCCCGCGCCGGAGCCGATCGAGCGCCTGGGGGAGGCCCACCAAGGGCCGGAGGCGACCACCACGTGCCTGCTGCTGTCAGGTCCCGACGTGGCGCAGCTCGGTCCACCGGTCCACAGCGTTCCCGCTGCGCGAGGCATGACCGAGGACAGGCTGCGTGATCAAGCAGAGGTTTTCCATGTCCATGATGCGCTCCGAGATCCCGCCGCCCGAGGGATGGGGGACGCCCCAGGGCAGTCGCCACCATCCTGCGGCGGGAAGTCACCGCCCGCCATCCGGGCCACCAGCTGCCACGGACGCTTCCACAATCGGGAAAACGGACAGACGATGCATGAACTGCAGCCACCACAAGATCAGCACGTTCGGTCCCTTGTCCGGCTCGACGCGCGCCATCACCTGAGGGTGCCTACGCTTGAGCAGCAACTGCTGGGCAGGGGGATCTCCGAGTCAAGCGGAGAGCGGTTCACCTCCCTACGGAACCAGAAGGCGGCCCACCCATGGCTACTGCATCTGAGACTCCTGTACTCGACACGATCGCCGCCATGACGATCGACTCCGTCGAGCGCTGCCACATGGACGAGCGAACGCTCATCCATGCCCGCATCGCCGCACTCGTGGCCATGGACGCACCGGCGATCTCCTACCTGGCCCACATCAACCCCGCGATCAAAGCTGACTTCACGGTTGAGCAATTGCAGGACCTCCTTGTCGCAATCGCTCCCGTGGTAGGGACAGCACGCGTCATGTCGGCGGCCGGCCACATCGCGCAGGCGTTCGGTGTCACGCTCGCCCTGGCCGAGAGCGAAGCCGAAGCCATAGCCCAGGCCGAAGCCGAGAGCCGTAACGCCTCCTGAGACAAACCCGACGCGCCGCTGTTCCCATCGAGGGCCCAGGGCACGGTCCCGGAAGACGCTCTCCGCATCGCCGAGAGTCGTGGCCGGCGTCCGGAAGAACCGACGTAACAACCGGCACCACAACACCAGAGGCCCCGGATTTCTCCGGGGCCTCTGGCCTGCTGTGCACTCGGCAGGATTCGAACCTGCAACCTTCTGATCCGTAGTCAGATGCTCTATCCGTTAAGCTACGAGTGCCTGTGTCTTCAGTTTTCTCGCCGCTCCCGGGCCCGCTGGGCTCGCTCGCGGCGACAGGAAGAACATTACATGACCGCCGCCGTCATGTGAAATCCGTTTGGTTCACCCTTTGCGACCTGCGAAAACAAGGGATACGGCGGGGATGAGGGGGCCAGGGACACGACGAAGCCCCGGCCGGGTGGGCCGGGGCTTCGAAACGGTGCGGAGGCGGAGGGATTTGAACCCTCGATGGGCTTTAAGACCCAAACCGCATTAGCAGTGCGGCGCCATAGACCGGACTAGGCGACGCCTCCGTGCACAACCCTTCCGCGCGCGAGCGCGGATCAAGTGGTGCGTGCCGATGATGACACAGTCACGCGTGCCGTCACCAATCGCCCCCCACGGTACTAGGCAGGGTGGCCACAGAGCAAAGCCCTTCCGACCGGCGAGTGGCGGGCGCGTCGCCGGCGCGGCGAGGGAGGCCGGATCGGCACACCGGGGGAAAGGTGTAAAGGTCCCGCAACGGTCCGGTCGGCGTCGGTGCAGGCCGTTGCCGGTGCACGGCGACGCGGGCGTCACATCCCCGTAAACGTTACGTGCGACCTCGGTCTCATCCGGCATCGCGAGCGCAATCCCAACCCTTAGACTCCCTCGAGTGACACGTTGCGGGCCGGTTGGCAAGATGGCCCGCGCGGTCGGCTCGTAGCGGAACAGGGAGGAAGCGTCTCGTGAGCAGCAGGCCATCCCGAGGCACTGCTCGCCTCGCAGCCATACTGGACGCGCTTCCCGACGCCTTGGTGCTGGTCAACGCCAACGGGACGGTCGTCAACGCCAACGCCATCGCCCTCGAGGCGTTCGAGACGCCGGGCACGGCGCTGGTGGGGCGCGGGCTGCTCGATCTGCTGCCGCAGTTCGACTCCAAGCTCATCCCCGGTTCCATGCGCCGGCCGGACCACATCGACCCGCGGGCCCGTACCAAGCCGACGCGCATGGTCGCCCGGCGGACCGACGGGACCGAGTTCCCGGTCGAGGTCACCAGTGCGAATCTGGAGACCGATCAGCAGGCGTACGACACCGACAGCCACGGCTACACCGGCGACGAACTGCTGATGCTCGTCGTCCGCGATCTGTCCGGCACCGTCGACACCGAGGCCGAGCTGGCACGTTCGCAGCGGCAGACCGAGATGATCCTGCGGGCCGCCTCGGAGGGCGTCGTCGGGACGGACACCGACGGGCGGGTCGTCCTGGTCAACCCGGCGGCCGCCCAGATACTGGGGCACCGGGCCAGTGACCTCGGCGGGCGCGAGCTGCACACCCTCGTCCTCCACTCGCGCGCCGACGGCTCCCCCTTCCCGTACGGCGAGTCCCCCCTCGCGGACACCCTGCGCTCCGGGCGCAAGCACCGGGTGCGCGGGCAGGTGCTGTACTCCAAGAGCGGCGACAAGGTGCCGGTCGACCTGACGACCGCGCCGGTGCGCGACGGCGACCAGCTCGTCGGCGCCGTCATGACCTTCACCGACCGGCGGCCCTACGACGCGGTCGTCAAGGAGAAGGAGGAGGCCGAGCGGCAGCACGCCGAGGAGCTGGAGCGGCTCGCCGAGGAGCACGCCTCCGAGCTCACCGCCCTGCGCCAGAAGCACGTCGGCGAGCTGGAGGAGCTGCGCGAGGCGCACACCGAGGAACTCGCCGCGAACGAGGAGCGGTACGCCGCGCTCGGCGAGCGGGAGAAGGACCGCTACGAGGCCCTCTCCGGCCGGCACGAACAGCTCCTCACCCTGCTCGGGCAGTCGCTCAGGAGCCCGCTGGAGGAACTGCGCCGCGAACTGACCGCACTCGCCTCGGACGACGCCGGTCAGCTGTGGCCCGAGGCCAACCAGGTGCTCCACCACCTGTCGGCCGGCTACTCCCGGATCACCACCCTCATCGACAACGTCCTCGGCTACCAGCGGCTCGACGCCGGGACGGAGGGGATCACCCGTACGAAGGTGATGCTCGACGCCGTCGTCGCCGCCGGCGTCGACGGGGCCGTGGAGCTCATCGGGCCGGGCCGGGTGCAGTTCGCCGTGCACGCGCCGCCCATCGAGGCCGAGGTCGACTCACGGCTGCTCGCCACCGCCCTCGCGCATCTCGTCGCGGACGTCGCGGGCGTCGACGCCACCGGCAACACTCGCGTGTCGGCGGGCGGTTACCTGGACAACACGGTCGTGGTCGCGGCGGCACAACGCGGTGAGGTCGTACGCCTCGAGGTGCGCGGGCCGTACAGCGGCGGCGATCCGGTGCACGAGCCGATCGTGCGCGGGATCGTACGGGCGCACGGAGGTGTGCTGCAGACGCACGAGGTGCCGGGGATGAGCGGCAGCGCGTTCGTCCTCGAGGTGCCCATCGGGGGCGGAGCCGGTGCCGTCGCCGCAGGTCAGGGGCAGCTCGCGCTGACTTCCGGGGGGCCTGCGGAGGTTCCGGAGGAAGTACCGGTGCCGGTGCCGGTGCCTTCGCAGGGAGCCGGGCCGGGCTCGGCGTCGGCCCCGGTGTCGGCGGAGGCCTCGGCCGAGGAGGCCGGTCCGGCCGCGGGTGGTCAGCCGGGTTCCGGTGGCGGGCGGCGGAGGGCCCGGCGGGCCTCGGTGGACGCGTTCCTGGAGAGCGGGATGCCGGGGGCCGAGGACGGTTCCGGCTCCGGTACGGATGCCGCGACGCCCCCCACCGGTCGGCGCAGGCGCCGGGCGGCGGCCGCGGCGGAGCCCGCGCAGCTTCCGGCTCAGGCCTCCGGTGAGGGCGCGGTGGTGGTGTCCGGCGGGACCGGGCGGCGCCGTGGGCGGCCGGCCGAGGGCGCGGAGGCCGCTGTCGCCGTCCCCGGTGCGAGTGCGGTCGGCGGGGCCGTCGTCATGGCCGCCGAGTCCGCGGCGGGGTCCGCCGCCTCGAACACCGGGCTGGGCGGGACCGTACCGCCGCAGGGAGTGCCCGTCCCCTCCGGAGGGCTGCGTGCCGGGCAGGTCTCCTGTGAGCAGCACGCCCTGCCGCCCGCGTTGCCCGCTGCGGGCGGTGCGGACGGAACGGCACAGGCCGCTCAGGGCCAGGGCCAGGCGCAGGAGGAGCAGCCCCAGTCGGCCGGGCGGCGTCGGCGGGCGCTGGCGGCGGCCACCGAGCGGGCGGCGGCGCAGGAGGCCGCGCCGCGTACGGTGTTCGCGCTGCCACCCCCCGAAGCGGACCAGGGGGACCAGGGAGCGCAAGCCGGGGTGGTCGAGGGCCCGCAGGAGGGCCCGGTGCCGGTGCCCCTTCCCGGACCGGCCGCCTCCGGTGACGCCCTGCGCGACGGGCGCCATGACGCCGTCCCGCACGACCAGTCCGACGATCACACTCCGCCGCAGCCGCATCCCACCAGCGCCCCGACGGGCCGACGCCGTCGCGCCGTCGCCCAGCCGGCCGAGCAGGGCGCGGGTCCTGCGCCGGTGCCGGTCCCGGCTCCGGTCCCGGCCCCGGCACCCGCTCCGGTCCCGGCTCAGCCGGTGGCGCCCGCGCAGGGTGCCCCGATTCCCCCGCAGGGCATGCCCGTACCGCGGCAGGGTGCGGCCCTTCCGTCGGCCGTTCCGCCGCAGGGCGGGCCTGTGCAGGGTCGGGGCCTCGCCGTCCCCGGGCAGATGCCTCAGGTACAGGCACCGGCACAAGCGGCACAGCCACCGGCACCGGCACCCCTCGACCAGCCCCAGGCGGCGCCCGGCGGTCAGCCGATGCCCCAGCCCGCCGTGCCGGTCCCGGCACAGTCCGCCGCTCCGGCACAGCCCGCCGTCCCGGCCGCGGAACAGCCCGCTTCCGTCGCCCAGCCGCTGCCCGCCGAGGCCGCGCCGAGTCAGGGAACTCCGCCCGACGGGGCTCCGGCCGCGCAGCCGCCGTGGCCCGCCGCCGGTGCACCCGTACCGCCGCAGGGGGCCCCCGTACCGCCGAGCGGTGGGGCGGTGCCCGCACCGGGCACCCCGCTGCCTCCCGAGGCAGCGCCCGTGCCCGTGCAGCGGGCTGCTCAGCCTCAACCTCAGCCGCTGCCGATGCCGGTAGAGGCGCCGGCGCCGGCACCGACGGCGCCGGTGGACCCGAACTCGACGCAGGGGCGTGCGTTCAGCGTGCGCACCCTGGGGCAGGGCGTGCCGTTCACCCGG
Organism: Streptomyces cathayae; assembly: GCF_029760955.1. Lineage (GTDB taxonomy): Bacteria > Actinomycetota > Actinomycetes > Streptomycetales > Streptomycetaceae > Streptomyces > Streptomyces cathayae. The sequence continues at coordinate 4,118,654 of NZ_CP121682.1, read as the reverse complement.
CAGGCCGTCCAGGTCCAGCAGCCGCTGCCGGCGGCCACGCCTCCCCCGCACCAGCCGGGCGGCTCGGGCCGTCGCCGCAAGCTCGGCACGCGTACCGACCCGGTCGCGGAACACGAACAGGGCGCCCGCCCGCACACGATGGCCGACTCCGCCCCCGCCCAGCGGCAGGCACAGGCAGCGCGCGCACAGACACCGGCACCGGCACCGGCGCAGCCCCAGCAGCCCGCGCCGTCGCCGACGCAGCCTCAGCCGCAGCACTCGCCCGCCGGACAGCCGCGGCTCGCGCCGACCACCGAGGGCACGGGACGCTCGTACGCGATAGGGGCGCCGGACGCGGACGCGGCCGAGGGCCCCGAACCGCTGGACGGTCCGGGCGGGGCCGTCGAGGTGGCGGACCCCCCGCGTCCGCAGCCGATGGACGACGAACTGCCGCCGGAGCCGTTGGACAACCCGCGCCGGCTGCTGGTGTGGCCCGCGCCGGACGTCGCCACGCAGCAGGCGCTGAGCGACCGCGGCTACCGGCCGGTGATCGTGAACTCACGCGAGGAGGTAGACGCCCAGATCGCGGCGTTCCCCGCCGCGCTGTTCGTGGACCCGCTGACCGGGCCGATCACCCGGACGGCGCTCCAGTCGCTGCGGAAGGCGGCGGTGGCCGCCGAGGTTCCGGTGCTCGTCACGGCCGGACTGGGGCAGGCGTCGCGCGATGCCGCCTACGGCGCCGACCCCGCCGTACTGCTGAAGGCGCTCGCGCCGCGTGACAGCGAGCAGCATCCGCCGCGGGTGCTGCTGATCGAGGAGCACGCGGAGATCGCGCTGGCGCTGACCGCGACGCTGGAGCGGCGCGGTATGCAGGTCGCGCGGGCCGCGGGTGATGCGGACGCGGTGACGCTGGCGGGGCAGTTCCGGCCGAACCTGGTGGTGATGGACCTGATGCAGGTGCGTCGGCAGCAGGCCGGGTCCGCCGGGATCATCGACTGGCTGCGGGCGAACGGGCAGCTCAACCGCACCCCGCTCGTCGTCTACACCGCCGCCGTCGGACAGGCCGACCTGCCGCGGCTGGCCTCCGGCGAGACGGTGCTGTTCCTCGCGGAACGGTCCACGAGCGACGAGGTGCAGGACAGGATCGTCGACCTGCTCGCCCGTATCGGCACCAACTGAGCGACGGCGTACGCCGGGTGGGAACGGACCGGGGTTCGTCCGTTCCCACCCGGCGCGGCCGTGGTGCGTCACGACGTCAGGAGGCGGGGCGGGGCGTCGAGCGTCAGAGCCGGGTGACGTCCAGCGCGCCCTCGGCGTACTTCCTGCGCAGCACCTTCTTGTCGAACTTGCCGACGCTCGTCTTCGGCACCGACTCGATCACCGTCCAGCGCTCGGGCAGCTGCCACTTGGCGACGCCCTCGTCGGCGAGGAAGGCGCGCAGGGTGGTGAAGTCGGCGGTGGACCCCTCCGTGAGGACGACCGTGGCCAGCGGGCGCTCCCCCCACTTGTCGTCCGGGACGGCGACGACGGCGGCCTCCGCGACATCGGGGTGGGACATCAGCGCGTTCTCCAGCTCGACGGAGGAGATCCACTCGCCGCCGGACTTGATGACGTCCTTGGCCCGGTCGGTCAGGGTGAGGAAGCCGTCACGGCTGATGGTGCCGACGTCCCCCGTCTTCAGCCAGCCGTCCTCGCTGAACTTGTCGGCGGGGCGCAGCGGTTCGGCGTCGACGCCGTTGTAGTAGGCGCCGGCGATCCAGGGGCCGCGCACCTCCAGCTCGCCCGCGGACTCGCCGTCCCAGGGGAGCCGTTCGCCGCCGGGGCCGGTGAGCCGGGCTTCGACACTGGTCGGGAAACGGCCCTGGGTCAGGCGGTAGCCGAGCTCCGCCTCGGTGCCCACGGCCTCGGCCGGCGGGCGGGCGATGGTGCCGAGCGGGGAGGTCTCCGTCATGCCCCAGGCGTGGCAGACCCGCATGCCCAGCTCGTCGAAGGCCTCCATCAGCGAGGGCGGACAGGCCGAGCCGCCGATGGTGACCTGGGTGAGGGAGGAGACGTCCCGGGGCTTGGCCAGCAGCTCGGTCAGCAGGCCCTGCCAGATGGTGGGGACGGCGGCGGCGTGCGTCGGCCGCTCCCCCTCGATCATCGCGGCGAGCGGGGCGGGCTGCAGGAAGCGGTCCGGCATCAGCATGTTGACGCCGGTCATAAAGGTGGCGTGCGGCAGGCCCCAGGCGTTGACGTGGAACTGGGGCACCACGACCAGGGAGGTGTCCCGGTCGGTCAGGCCCATCGACTGGGCCATGTTGACCTGCATCGAGTGCAGGTAGATCGAACGGTGGCTGTAGACCACGCCCTTGGGGTCCCCGGTGGTGCCCGAGGTGTAGCACATGGCGGCGGCGGCGCGTTCGTCCAGCTCCGGCCAGTCGTAGGCGAGGGGCTTTCCGGCGATCAGGTCCTCGTACTCGTGCACCTGGGCGTCGGCGTCCGCCAGCGCGGAACGGTCTCCGGGCCCGGTCACGACGACGTGCTGAACGGTCTTCAGGTGCGGCAGCAGCGGAGCGAGCAGCGGGATCAGCGAACCGTTGACGATGATCACCCGGTCTGCGGCGTGGTTGACGATCCACGCGAGCTGCTCGGCCGGAAGGCGGAGGTTCAGGGTGTGGAGCACCGCGCCCATGGAGGGGATGGCGAAGTACGCCTCCACATGCTCGGCGTTGTTCCACATGAGTGTGGCCACCCGGTCGTCGCCGGCCACCCCGAGGTCCTCACGCAGGGCGTGGGCCAGCTGGGCCGAGCGGGCGCCGATCTCCGCGTAGGAACGGCGGTGCGGGTCGCCCTCACCGGTCCAGGTGGTCACCTGTGACGTGCCGTGGATCGTCGACCCGTGGGTCAGGATCCTTGAGATCAGCAGCGGTACGTCCTGCATGGTGCTGAGCACGGTGTCCTCCTGGGCGACATTGCCTACGCGGCGGTAACGGTTGTGCTGATTCTGCGCACATACCGCTCGGTATGTCACTAGGTGAACGGATGATCGATCACGTTCCGCGTAACTTCGCTCTCGGTCAGGACCGGACAAGCCCCAGTTCGGCGTCGTCCCGCAGCTTCCCGAGCGCCCGCGAAACGGCCGATTTCACCGTGCCCACCGATACGCCGAGCACCTCGGCCGTCTGGGCCTCGCTGAGGTCCTCGTAGTACCGCAGGACGACCATGGCACGCTGTCGCGCGGGCAGCCGCATGATCGCCCGCCACATCGCGTCGCGCAGTGCCTGCTGCTCGGCCGGGTCGTCGACACCGTGGACCGGGTCCGGCTCGGGCAGTTCGTCGCAGGCGAACTCGTCCACCTTGCGCTTGCGCCACTGCGACGTCCGCGTGTTCAGCAGCGCCCGGCGCACATAGCCGTCGAGCGCACGGTGGTCCTCGATACGCTCCCAGGCGACGTACGTCTTGGCGAGCGCGGTCTGCAGCAGGTCCTCCGCGTCGCTCGGGTTCCCGGTCAAGGACCGGGCGGTACGCAGGAGCACCGGCTGCCGAGCCCTCATGTACGACGAGAACGACGGGTACGGAAGGGTCTGCGCCGCCGGAGCAGCGGCGTTCGAAGCGCTGGTGCAGACGGGTCTGGTCATGACTCAACGCTATGAGCGGGGCACGTTCGGCAAATCGGCCGCAGGTCCCGAAGCCGCGTCCCCCTCAGGTTGTAGGGGTGGGGCCTGCCGCACCTCCTGAAGGTGGACGAGCGGAGGAGGCCCAGTGCGGGTTCTCCCCTGGGGGGAAGCACCGCAAAAGCCCGGAAACACCTGCGCGACGGTACCGGAGTACCGCCGCACAGACGCCCTGCACCCCACGGATCGCACCCCACACGGCGTCAGAGGGCCGACGGCCCTCTCACCTCGTCACCACAGCGGGGTGAAGGTGATCACCACGTTGTCGTCGCCCTGGACGACGGACGTGAACGCGGAGCCGTTGACCTGGGCGGCGTTGCTCTGGTTCGAGGCACCGGAACCGGTGGCCTGCTGCTGCGTGGTGGCCGCGTTGCCGTAGTTGTCGCCTCCGACGCCGCTGCCGAGCACTCCCGCCTCGGCGCTGGTGGCCGTGGCGTTCGATCCGTCGTCCGCGAGAGCGCCGGCGTCCGCCGTCGCGACGCCGGCGAAGAGGGCCGCCGCGAGCGGAAGAGCGGAGACGGCGGCGATGACACGGGCGGTACGGATGCTTGCCATGTTGTGTTCCCTCCAGAACCAAGGACGCACCGGCGCATGAGCCTGTGTGCGCATGTGCGTGATGTACGGCTGCCGCCAGGGGAGTTGGCCGACCACCCCGGCACTGTGCACGACGTCGCGAGATCAGGATTGCCCACCGAATCCCGGTGAACCACCCTGGAAGCCGTCATTAGCACGCAAGTGTGAGCACACATCGATAAACCTCCCCCTTCCTCCCGAGTCGCCTCCCTGCCCGACACGACCGCCTCCTCGCCAACCCCCATAAGAGGGGAAGCGTTTCGGCACTTTTTCCGCACACTCCGCACACCGCGGCGCGTCGCGCCCACCCTCTTCCCCTTATCGAACGCACGTACGAAAATAGATCCATGGCCACCACCGACCGGCAGGCCAGCACGCTGGCCCTCGCACACGCCTTGTCAGCCGCCGAACGCGGACTGGCCGTCATCCCGCTGTCCCGGACCAAACTCCCCGCCCTGCGCTCCCCGCACCGCGACGAACCCGCCCCCCGCACCGGCCGATCCACGCCCTGCCACGGCGAGTGCGGCCGCTTCGGGCACGGCGTCCACGACGCCTCCACCGACCCCGCCCGCATCCGCTCGCTCTTCGCCTCCGCGCCCGGGGCCACCGGTTACGGCATCGCCTGCGGACTGCCCCCGCACCACCTCATCGGTGTCGACCTCGACACCAAGACCGGTACGGACTCCTCCGCCGCCCTGCGCGAACTGGCCCTGCGTCACCTGTTCACGATCCCCGCCACGGTGACCGTCCTGACCCCCAGCGGCGGCCGTCACCTCTGGCTCAGCGGCCCGCCGGACGTCGTCGTCCCCAACTCCGCGAGCCGCCTCGCCCCCGGCATCGACATCCGCGGCGCCGGGGGCTACCTCGTCGGCCCCGGCTCCCGCACGGACCACGGCACCTACACGACCGCCCCGGGAACCGCCCGCTTATCCCCCGCCGCCTGCCCGCCCACTCTTCTGCGGCTCCTCCTGCCACCGCCCCGCGCCCACCACCCCACACCCCCGTCGACCGGCGGCCACGGGCAGGGACTCGTCCAGTTCGTCCTCGCGGCACACGAGGGCCAGCGCAACACCCGCCTGTTCTGGGCGGCCTGCCGCGCCTACGAGGACGGCATCGGCCCCGCCCTGGTGGATCCCTTGACCGACGCGGCCCGCACCACGGGCCTGTCCGAACGCGAGGCCCGCGCGACCATCGCCTCGGCGGCCCGCATGACGGGCCACCACCCCTGACGCACCACCGCCCTGGAGTGCCGACCATGTCACCCACCCACGCCACCCCCGCCCCCGCCTCCGTCCCCCTCTCCCGAACAGAACTACTGCGCTGGCAGTTCGACCTGACCTGGTCCCTGTTCGAGTACCACCTGGAGCGGCTGGAGCCGGACGACTTCCTGTGGCAGCCCACCGCCCACTGCTGGACGATGCACCGCTCCGCCGACGGAACCTGGACCCCCGACTGGGCGGAGACCGAGCCCGACCCCGTACCCGTGCCGACCATCGCCTGGGTCAGCTGGCACATCGGCTGGTGGTGGAGCGTGACCCTGGACCACGCGCACGGACGCCGGCCCCGGGAGCGGACCGAGATCACCTGGCCCGGAGCAGGCCCGGCGACCGTCCAGTGGCTGCGCGGCCTGCGAACGGAGTGGCTCGCGGCGCTGGACGGCCTGGCCGACACCGACCTGGACGCCACAGCATCGTTCCCCTGGCCGGCCGACCCGGCGTACACCGTGGCCCACATGGCCGCCTGGGTGAACACCGAACTGCTGAAGAACGCCACGGAGATCGGCCAACTCCGCCTCCTGCGAACGGCTTCATGACCCCACGGATCCGAGGGCCGCACTCCTGGAACAGCGTCACGCCTCGGACGTGCCGGGAGCCGGACGGGGGCTCTCCAGCCGGAGGACGAGTGCACGCAGGGCACGAAGTTCGGCGTCCAGCGCCTGCGCGCCTTCACGGGTGAGGGCGATCCACGTTCGGGGACGCCGACCGACGTAGCCCTTGTCCACGGTGATCAGATCCGACTCCTCCAGCACCTTCAGGTGCCGGGAGAGGTTTCCGTCCGTGACGGCCAGTTGCTTCTTCAGGAAGCCGAACTCGACCCGGTCTGCTTCTCGGGCGATGGTGAGGATGCCGAGTCGCACACGCTGATGGACGGTGTCGTCCAGCGACTGCGTCGGATGGAGCCCTTCCCGGCCGTCCCACGCCTCCGCCGCATCCCCGACACTCATGGGACAACCGTATCCGCATCGGCACGAGCGGGTCCGGCTCGATGACGTGCCACCCCCCACTCGGCCAGGCCGGCGAGGAGCAGGATCGAGGCAAGCAGCAGCGCCTTGACCTGCGGTCCGTCGGTCCAGTCGGGGTGGGCGGGGTGCTGCCAGGGGAGCCACCCCGTGCCCCAGGAGGCACCGAGGTAGCCGGTGAGCAGCAGGGCGTGAGCGGCGCCGGCGGCTACGGCGATCCAGCTGCGTTCGACCAGCCCGAGGGCGACGAACCCGATACCGACCAGGTACCACGGGGAGGCGTAGTTGTTCTGCAGCAGCGCGACCTCCAACGACTGACTCCAGCCGAACAGCCCGAACAGCATGGACGTCAGGGCGGTCATGATCACGGCGGTGACTACGGCGGTCGTGCAGATCCACATGCCGCGGCGGGGGACGACGCCCCGGACCTCGCCGCGCAGGCGGTACCAGCGAGCGAAGGCGAACCATGCCAGGGGAAGGAGCCCGAACCACACGCCCCAGGCCACGAAGCGCAGCACGGCGCCGTCGAACTCGCCCTCCACACAGGGGGTTCCCGGTTCGTGGACGACGCACAGGCCGATCAGCTCGGCGTAGGCGAAGGCCGGGTAGGACGCGACGTTGCGACCGTGGGCTCCGAAGTTGAAGGCGTACCGGGCCACCGGGGCGGACGCCAGCGCGAGAAGGCCGAAGCCCAGGAGGGAGACCCACGAGCCGTTCATCTGTGCGCGGGTCCTGACCCGTAAACCTTCCGTGGCCGCCAGCAGGTCGGCCACCTGCGCCCCCGGCCCGGATCCCCCACTGCCCAGTGACGGTGTCCCCACGCTCTCCCCCTTGTGGTCGCGCTTCGGCAGCGCCGGGAAGCGGACGGTCGGTCGGCCGCCCACAGCTGTACTTTGCATCGCAAAGTACATGGCAGTCAAGAGTGGATATCCGCCAGGCGCGACGAGCCCCGGGTCGAAGCACGCCTTGCACCCTGGTTGCAGCGCGGCGGCTCACCTCCGCGCAAGGTGGGAAACCAAAAGGGCCCGCATCTGCGGGCCCTTCCTCGCGATGGCCGGCGCATCGCCTGTGGAGGCGCACCGCCCTCACAGGCGGTACGCCGGACGCGATGCGCGGAATCCAGGAAGCCGCCGCCGTCCGACGTCGCTCACCGACCGGCGGCGTCAGGCGCGTTCCGCCTCGGCCGTCTCCTCGGTGCCCGCGGTCCGGGCACGACGACGGCCCAGCAAGGCGCTTCCCACGATCACCAGGCCGATGGCGCCGATCTTGGCAGCCTGGTAGTAGCCGGTCGCCAGCTCCTCCGGAGTACCGGGCAGCCGGAAAAAGACCCACGCTGCCGCGAGACCGCCGATGACGACCAGTCCGACCGCTCCCCACATCCCGATGCCCGCCCACCAGGGCTCCAGGTCGTGCCCCCGCTCGTCGTTCTGCTCAACTTCCTTTCCCGTCACGGCTGTTCCCCTTTTTACGTGTGGTGACGTTCACGGGGAAGGACGTGGCCCCGGTGCGAGCGGTTGCCCGACCGAACATTCCCCGCACAGACCCCCGGCTCCGTTTCCGGCGTCACTGCTGCAGGACCGCCTCCATGACGCTGCGGGCGATGGGGGCTCCGAGACCGCCGCCGGAGATGTCCTGGCGCGAGATGTCCATGTCGGTCGGGTCGATGAAGACGGCCACGGCGACCGAGGACCCGTCCTGCTTCTTGCCGTAGGAGACGAACCAGCCGTACGGCACCTGGTCGGCCACGTCGACACCGCGTTGCGCGGTACCGGTCTTGCCGCCGACCGTGACGCCGTCGATCCGGGCGCGCCGGGCGCTGCCCTCCTCGGCGGTGAATTCCATCATCTGTTGCACCTTCTGCGCGGTCTCGGCGGAGACCGCCTCGCTCATCACCGCGGGCCGGGTCTTCTCCAGGGTGCTGAGGTCCGGGCCGCGGACCTCGTCGACGACGTAGGGCTGCATCAGCTTTCCGTCGTTGGCCAGCGCCGCGGTGACCATGGCCATCTGCATCGGCGTACTGGTGAGGCTGCCCTGTCCCATACCGGTGAGCGTGGTACCGGGCGCGTCGAGGTCCTCGGGGTAGAGGCTCTTGGCGGCGAGCAGGTCACCGAAGTCGTCGGAGTAGACGTCCTCGTTGAAGCCGAACTTCTCGGCCGTCTCCCGCATCTTGTCCTGCCCCAGTTCGGACGCGGCGTCCAGGAAGACGTTGTTGCACGAGTACTGCATCGCGGTCTTCATCGACGCGTTGCTGCAGACCGCGTCGCCGGCCTCACTGCCGATCCTGTTGCTGGACTGCGGCAGGGGGTACGGCGAAACGGCGTCCGTACGGGCGTCGATGTCGGTGACGATCCCGTGCTCCAGAGCGGCGGCCGCAGTAAGGATCTTGAAGGTGGAACCCGGCGGATAGGTCTCCCGCAGCGCACGGTTGGCCAGCGGCTTGCGCTTGTCCTTGTCGAGCGCCACGAACCGGTCGGACTCCTTGAACGTACCGCCCGCGAACTGCGACGGATCGTAGGAGGGTGCCGAGACCAGGGCCAGCACCTTGCCCGTCCGGGGATCCAGCGCGACCACGGCCCCCCTCGCGCCCTTCAGGTCGGTCAGCCCGTCATAAGCGGCCTTCTGCGCCTTCGGGTCGATGGTGGTGACCACCGAGCCTGCCCGCTGGCCCTCGCCACTGACGAGATCGGCGAACTGCTGGAAGGCCAGGCGGTCGTCCTTTCCGGTCAGGATGCCGTCGTACGTCCTCTCCAGCAACGTCATGCCCTGTGCCTGGGAGGCGTATCCCGTCACCGGCGCGTACATCGGCCCGTCGACGTAGGTGCGCTTGTACTTGAGGTCGGTGCCCTGCACCTCGGTGGAGCCGGTGACGGCCCGGCCCCCGACGACGATGTCCCCGCGCGGGGTGGCGAACTGCTCGATCTGCACCCGCCGGTTCTTCGGGTCGGTGGAAAGTTCCGGGGCCCGCACGTACTGCAGCCAGTTCGCACGGAGCAGCAGGCCGAGCACCAGCAGCCCGCAGAAGATCGCCACGGCCCTCAGAGGCTTGTTCACCGACGTCCTCCGTCGATGCTCGGCCGGCTGGATATGGGGAGGCGTCGCAGCATGCGCACACCTTAGGCACACCTGCGAGTGGCCGGTGAGCGGGAGTCAAGGCTTGGGGACCGTCGAAGCCATCGCCCGAAAATCCGGTGCCATAGGCTCCCGCCTTCGTGCCGTTCGCCGGTGGATGTGAGCCCATCAGGCAGGACGCGTCGCAGGGCCGGAGCAACTGGTTCGACCAAGACACTGCCGGATCGGGAGAGCCTGCGGCCATGCCCTGACAGCGCGGGCGCAGAGTGCCGGGCGTCCGGAGTGCCGCCGGTAAAGGTGTGCAGGGCCGGGTCGGACAGCACGGCGGCCATCTCCTCGGCGTGCTCGACGTGCAGCGGCAACAGGTCCAGCTTCCTTCCGGCACGGGTGGGGGCAGGTCATGTGCCCCCACCCTGGTCGTCCTGGCCCAGTCCGGCTTCGTCCCCACGCAGGAAGCCGCCGGGATCCTGCACACCGCGCTCGCGGACTTTCTCGGAGCCTCGCCTGGAACTCCCGCGCGGTCACTGAGATACGCGGACTGCTCAAGTTGCGCTACCGGTAGGGGTTCCGTACCGGGCCCGGCGGATCTCTCTGACGGTGAACGCCCCCGCAGCGGCTGTCCCCATGAGCGGCAGCACTGGCATCAGTACCCAGATGCCCCATGAAACGAGACCTGTCTCCACAGCCTCGTAGCTGCCCCACGGTTTCTGCCTGACTCGAACAACCTCTCCGCTGTGACCGTCGTACCGGACCTTCACGGTGTGAGCCGCGTCGGTGCCCACTTGAGGTCCGCTGCATACGGTGTGACTTGTGTTGCGTGCCCCGTCTTCACGGTGACACTCTGTGATCTGTACCTGCATGGCGTTTCCCAGCAGGTCAAGCCGTGCGAGACCGGTGATCACTGTCCACACCGTCGCTGCGGCGCACAGCACGGCGATCATGCTGTAGACGGTGATCGTGAGCCCCCGCTCCTTTGTCATAGACATAGAATGCCGTGCCCCGAGCTTGCTCGATCCGGGCCACCACCACGTCGGCCGCTACATCAGGACCGCCACTTCACGTAGACCACGAACGCAGGTTCGGGCAGCCGGGCGGCAAGACGGTCCTGCGTCGCGCGAGACAGACCGGCGAACGCGCATCCGACCGACAGCAGCCCCACGACGGGGACAAGAACGGCCAGCAGTACCGCATCGACGCCGTGCTCCCTCTGGTATCCGCCGAGCAACACCGTCCTGACCTGTGTGTGCGCCCCAGCCCGGCCACCGGGCCAGGCCATCCGCGCCTCCCGGTCGACGAGGCTCCCGTCGTGAGAGACGAACACGCCCGAACACGAAGTGCTCTTGCCACCCCTGCCACTCTCCTCCAGATGGCACTCGTCAGCTGCGAAAACTCCCGGCGTCCCGCCCAGCCCGGCAGCGGATACGCCCACTACGCCGAGCACCGCCGTACCGATGAGGAAGAGCACCGCAGCACAGCACCACAGGAAACGCCGAACAGGCCCAGACCGGTCTGTCCGCGCCGCTCTCCGAAGAATTCGCCGCCGCGCAACACCGCTGTCCACGGCGGATCGCTTGGCACTGGCAGGCAAGCGGTATCCGTCGCCGCCACCAACCGCCGCTCTGCGCCGCCGCGCCTCCCGCGCCCGCACCGCCTTACTCCTCGATCTCGCCACGCTTTCCCCCACGCCCGAGCCGGGCCACCATCCGTGGATCCCCGTGCCTCGTCCCATGCTTGCACCCGTCACACAGGGCACACACTGCCTGGGGTTTCACGACACACGTGCCCCCGGACCGGCTAACCCACGAGGTACCGCCCTCAGCGGTGGCGCAGAGCGCCGAGCAGCATCGGCTGAAACGGTGCTTCGCGGTCACGCTCTGCGCCAGACGGCACCCGGCACGGGAGTACGGCAACAGGCGTCTGCGTTTCGACAAGGCGGGGGGGCAAGGAGCCTGAGTAACACTGACGTCCAGTCGACTGGGCCGTCTCTGGGCCGACCGCCAACGGCAGAAGCCCACAGCATCCGAACTGGTCGGAGTCGTGGGCAGGCAGGGGGGATCGGGAGAGCCGGACCGACACCAAGGCCCCGGCACCGGCAGAGATCGCGGCGCGTTTCGGCACCGCCGTCAACCATGCCGTGGAGCAGCCGGAGCCCCGGCAGGCCACCGCCGAGAAGGGGCCCCCTCCTGGGCGACTCAGGACACTAGCCGTCCGCGCGCGTTCCGCGCCCGATCGAGCGGGAAACCACGGGGAACACCAGGCAGCCACGGAGTCCGGGCAGGCGAACGGCCCCCGACCGACTTCCCAGGTCAGGGGCCGTTTGCACTGCTCTCAGAGCGGAGGCGGTGGGATTTGAACCCACGGTGACATCGCTGCCACGACGGTTTTCAAGACCTTTCACCGATCACGTGGGGCGACCGCTCCCCCGCAGGTCAGACGGGTACGAGCGCCCCGGCGAAGCCGTCGTCATCGTCGTCGTGCCCGCTACGTGCCCCAGGCGCACGATTGTGTCCGCTCAGCCACCAGTCACAGCGGGAACGACCACCGCCGCCACGGCCGACAGCAACCCTCCTACAGCGAGGGCGCCATTGAACTTCTCTTTGGCCGTTGGGAAAACGGAGCGACTCACGTTCCCGGCCTTGCTGCGCAAAACGATCATCTTCATTTTCTGCCACCTGTGCTGACGCTTCGAGCAGCCCATCAACACGCCGTAGGCGTTGTTGCGGCAGTAAGTCTGCCCATCCCGGTTGACGGCTCCACACCAGACAGGCACTTGGAAGGCCGCATAGGCCGAGACACCAAGTGACAGAGCCACGATCACCGGCAAGGACCATTGCTGGCTCCAAGCAACGATCAAAGCCGCGGCCACCATGTATCCCCAGTACAGATGCACCACTTTACCCATAAGCACTCAGAGTAGCTATGCATATGCACAGCGCATAGAGGCGAATTGGACAGGCGTCCGCCAGCCGTCCAGCGCGACCACGAGGCGAAGGCGCATTGCACAGCGCTGAGGGCCACAAAGGGCGATGCCCCTGGCATCATTCTTGGCCAGGGGCATCAGTAAGTGCAGGCTGCTCAGAACGGCTTACGCGCCTCGGGAGAGCCGTCTCCTTCTTGCCCTCCGAGCCATGCGTCAGCCGCTTCCGCCACCTGATCGTCACGACCGGCGACTGGCCGAGCATAGTGCCGAGTGGTGACGCTCGCGTTCGAGTGGCCGAGGCGGTGAGCGGCGGTCATCACGCCGTACCGGTCGGCGACCCATGTGCCGTGCGAGGCGCGGAGGTCGTGCGGGGTGACGTCGGTCAGTCCGGCCGCCGACACCGCCGGGTCGAAGTACGCCTTGCGCCACTGGTTGTAGCGGAGCGGCTTGCCGCTGGGGGTGGTGAACAGGAGGGCGTCATCCTCGCCGGGCAGCGTCTCCAAGTGCCGGCCGAGTCGTTTCGTGAGCGCCGGGCCGACCCGGAGGAGCCGCTTCTGATGTGACTTGGGGGTGTCGAAGACCAAGGCGCCGTTAGCTTCGGCCAAGTTTTCGTCGACGAGGACGAAGCCGCCGAAGACGTCGATGTCCGTACGCCGGAGGGCGAACGCCTCACCGACCCGCAGGCCCGCGTACGCGAGGAGGGCGATCAGCAGGTCATGCGGCTTGGCCGCGCTCCGGACGATCCGCGAGGCTTCAAGCGGGGTGAGGATGTGCGGCTCTGTCTGCGGCATCCGAGGCAGCTTCACGCCCCGGCACGGTGTCTGCGGGATCATGTCGTTGTCGACGGCCGACCGCATGATCTGCGACAGGACCCGGTACGCCTGCCTGATCCGTGACGCGCTGAGCCCCTTGGACTTCATCCCGCCGACCCACTCGGCGATGGTGATCGGACGGAGGCTGGACAGCTCACGGTCACCTAGCGCCGGATTGATCAGCGAGTTGATCAGAGACCTGTACGACGCCTGAGTCTTGTGCTTGAGCTGCGGGGAGACGGCAGCAAGCCAGCGGGCCGACCAGTCGCGTACGGTCGTCTGGCCCTCGGCCGGGTCGACCCAGCGTCCCTCTTCGATCTCGATGCGCTTCCGCATGAGCCAGCGGTCGGCATCCGTCGAGGTGGCGAACGTCCGGTCGGCAGGGCGCAGAACGCCGTCAGGCCCTGGGTACCGGACTTGGAACCGGCCGGACGGCAGCTTGCGGACACGGCCGAAGTTCCGGCGGGACTTGCGCTTACCGGCCATCAGGCAGCCCTCCGAAGGACGGTGGGACGCAGGGTGATCGGTTCCACGGTGTTGGCGTCCACGTACGCCTCTACGACGCTCTCGGGGATGCGGACGTGTCGGCCGACCTTCACGAAGGTGATGCGGCGTTCCTCGATGAGACGACGCGGAAAGCGGACGCCCGTACCGAGACGTTCGGCGACCTGGTCGACGGTGAGGAGTCGGTCCACGGTCATCACTCCCTCTCCTCTGCGGCTTGGTCGCGTAGGGCTTCGCGAGCGGTTTCGCGATTGAGCTGGAGGTTGCGGGCGATGGTGGCCGCGAGGGCGGACTCGCCGGGGGTGTGGCCGTGTCCGGCGTACTGCCAGTCGGTCAGGACGAGGACGGTGTCCGGCTCGCGGTCGTCCAGGCCGAGGACGGCGGCCTCTTGGGTTGCGCGGTAGTCGGCACGTGCCTGGCGGAGGGCGCCGAGGGTGGTGGAGTAGCGGCGGGACTTGGATGAGAAGTGGCCGCGGAAGCCGAGCATGTGGGCCCAGGCCCAGAGACGCCGGTCCGGATACAGGCTGTCCAGGTCACGGCATGCGGTGACGAGGCGGCGGGTGTGGTCGGGGACGCCGTGGCGGTCGAGTTCGGCGAGTTCGCCGATGCGGCGGTCGAGGGTTCCGGTGTTCTCGGCTGCCTTGGTGGAGTACTTGGCGACGTACGAGGCGACGGCTTGTTCGGTGATGTCGGAGCCGTCTCCGAAGGCCTTCACCGACCGGACGTCGAGCTGAGTGCCCCAGCGGAACGACCGGGCCGGTTGGTCACCCGCGGCCGGGACCGAGACCGATGTGTAGGAGTGCGCCGCAGCTGCATGGATCGCGTCGGCGAGGAGATCGACCGTGGCCCAGGCGGGCGGCGGCGTTCCCGGGCCCTCCGGGCCGTCGAGCCGGATCACCGCATGGAAGTGCAGAGCGCCGCGCTTCTGGAACTCGGCGACCTTGCCGTACGAGACGCGGAGGCGGTCGGCGAGTTCACGGCGCGAAAGGCCGGCGCGGGCGGCGAGTTCACGGCGCAGGCGTGTGGTGAAGCGCTGCCACAGCTGCCCGGCATGGTTGTTGAACAGCACCGCGCCCGCGTAGTCGTACGTGGCCGGGTCCAGGGCGGTGCCCAGTTCCGGGGCATCCGAGGCGTGGCGGGTACCGCAACGGCAGAGACCCCGGTCGGGCCGGTTGTGGACCGGGCCGAAGGACGGGGCGGTGAGGGTGGCGAAGACGCGCGGGTGGTCGCGGACAGTGGCGGGGATAGCGCGGCGGTCGTCCCCGGCCAGGCCCGCGCGGATCAGGTGGTAGGTGTCGCCCGCGTAGGTCCAGGCGCAGGCCGGGCAGCGCGAGGCGCGGCGGTTGCCGCAGGCGACACGGAGCCGTCCGCCCGGCTCACCGGCGGTGGTGTAGTGGTGCAGGGTCTCGCCAGTGGCCTTGTCCTTGTGGAGGGTCCAGCCAGTCAGGTGGATGGGGTCGGAGCAGCCACCGGTACGGCGGACCTGGTCCTCCCAGCGTGCGTAGTCAGGGGCCGAAGCCACCCTCAGCAGGTCCCCGAGGATGATCGGATCGAGCAGCGTCTCCGACGCCTGTGAGGCGCGATGCGCCATGCTGGGTTCTTCCTTCCGGTTGTGAGGTCGGACAGGGACGGCTCCCGGGCGGCGGATGCTTGGCGGTATCGAGGCCGCCCGGGGGCCGGTCAGCGACGCTTGGCGTCGGCGTTGACGAGTGAGCGAATCACCAGGGCGCAGACAGCGACCGAGGCGCCGGTGATGGCAACCGCCAGGAGCATGGAGACCAGGACCGCGCCGACGACCAGGACCACGGCTGTACCGCCGCCGACGAGGGCGAGCGCGGTGCCGGGGGTGAGCTGGACCGTGGGCCGGGTCGGCGTCGAGGCGACCGGAGCAGGAGACGGAACCTGCGCGGTCGGCACGACGGCGGTCGGTTCCACCACCACGGACGGGGTGACTGTGCCGGTGGGCGTGGGATTGGTCGGGATCTTCGGACGAAGCATCGGTGTTCTCCTTTCAGGTCGAGCTACTTGACGGCGGTGTCGATGACCGGGGACAGCAGGCTGTCGGCGAGGAGGTAGCCGCCCAGCAGGAGCACGGCGATGAGCCACCAGGGCGGGCGGATGAGCTTGACGCCGAGGTAGCCGACGACCAGCAGCGCGAGCCAGAGCGGAACGTCCACGGGTGGCCTCCTAGCGGACGTGGCAGCGGTGGGTACGGGCGGCGAGCTGGGCGGCAGACCGGCTGGAGTAGTCGGCGGACCAGCCGCAGCCGTCGGAGCCGCAGACGGCGGCGTGCTTGGTCTGGCCGCCGCGGTCGCGGTGGGTGCCGATCTGCACCGGGCCGATCCGCATCACGGAGTGGAAGAAGTCGCGGGCGGGCATGTCAGTCGGTCTCCTTGCGGGTCGTGGTCGGGTCGGGGAAGGCGGCGCGGATGCCGGCGGCGGTGGCCGGGTCGGTGGTGCGGCGGGCGGCTTCCTCGGCGAGCAGGTGGGCGAGGTAGGGCCGGTTCGCGGCGGTCATCTCGCGGGCGGCGTAGAGGTGGTCGGCGGCTGTCAGGTCGGCCGGGTCGCGGGTCACGAGTGGTTCTCCCTTCCGGGTCAGGTGAGTTGGGCGGCGATGGCGTCGGCCAGGTGCGGCGGGACGCCGAGGCGGGCGCGGAGGGTGTCGGTGTCGATCGGGGCGCCGGTGCGGGTGTGGTGGTCGTCGGCGACCTTGCGGGCGTGCTCGACCAGCGCGGCCGGGACCGGCACGGTCGGGGAAGGTTCGGCAGTGGGCAGGGCCGGGGTTTCCTCGTGCGCCGGGACGGTCACGGGGTCGGGCGCCGGGTCCGGCTCGACGGCGGCCGGTTCGGGCTGTACCTCAGGCGCAGGGGCTGAGTCCGGGTCCGGGGCGGCGGGTGCCGGCGCAGCCGGAGACCGGTCCGCGGGTGAGTGGGCGAGGAGGGTGCCGCCCATGAAGGCCAGGGCGGGCCAGGCGGCGACCAGGATGCGCAGCCAGGCCGGGACGTCGTTCAGGTCGAGGAGTCCGGCGGTGGCCACGTTGGCGCCGAGCGAGGCCACCAGCGCGATCACGAACCAGCACCAGGCCAGCCGGGACGGCCCGTCCGTGCGCAGCCGACGCCAGGCGGCGACCAGCAGCAGGTCCACCGAGACCGGATAGGCCCAGGCCTTCCAGCCGTCCTGTCCAGCGGCGGCGGCAAGGTCGTGCAGGTGGGCGAAGGACAGCGCCCCGGCAATGACGGCCTGAACGAGCACGGCGTCCACACGGAGGGCGGGGCGGGCCATCACGGCTCCTTCCTGTGATCAGGCATGGCGGGGGTAGGGACCCGGCGCGAAGCGGTCGCGCCGACCGTGGGAGGGGGGTGGGTCAGGCCGTGGCGGGGGCTGTCTTGGACAGCGGCACACGGGCCGAGGGCAACGGGGCGACCGCGGGCCGGAACACCGCCAGGGCGGGCAGATCCGGAGTGCGGTCGGCGAACTTGTTGCAGATGTTCACGGCCTGCCGCAGCGAGGTGTGCGGGGCGCGGATGCGGTGCCAGCCGCCGGTGGAATCCCCGGCGATGGCCAGCCCGCGTGTTTCGGCGGGAATCGTGATAGCGGCCAGCACGGCATCCGGGGCGATGTCGCCGAAGGCCATGTTGGCGCTGGTTTCGTCGTTGACGCGGTGGGCGGTGCGGCCGGTGAGTTGGGCGCGGAGCATGGTGATGCCCTTGCCGAGTTCGGAGCCGAAACGCTGCCCGCAGATCTCCAAATAGATGCCGGCCGCGCGGCCGAGCTGGGCGAGCCGGACCAGGGCGGTGATGATCCGGTCCCGCCGCTTCTCCTCCTCCTTGCTCGCGTACAAGGCGAGTTCGGCCACCTCGTCGACCAGGACCACGACCGGCACCGGCCGCAGCTCGGCGGGCAGGTCCCAGATGTCGGCGGCGATCTCCGCATCCGGCACCGCGACACTGATCCGCTGTTCAGCCCGGATCAGCTGGTACACCTCCCCCATGTGGGACACCAACGCCTCCAGCAGCTCCAGGGCGGTGTCCGGGTTGTCGGCCAGCGCAGAGAACCGGCGGGCCAGCGGGAACAGCTCTACTCCCTGCTTGCAGTCGATGCCGACCAGGGCCACATGCTGCGGGGCGAGCCCGGCGACGAGGTTGCGCTGATAGACGGACTTGCCGGACTCCGTGGCGCCGAGGGTCAGGCCGTGCGGAACGGCGCGGTAGTCGCGGTAGTGGACCGAGCCGTCCGCCCGCAGGGCGACCGGGACCCGCATCGGGCGGGTATCGGCCTTGGCGGGCATCTGCACCCGCTGGAGCACGTCATAGCCGGTCATCCGAATCTCGACCACGCCCGAGCGCAGCTCACGGGAGGTGACGCCGTACATTCCGAAGGAGTGGCGCAGCCGGTCCGAGGCGGCGGCGTCGAAGGCGTCCTGTCCGGGGCGGAGCTTGAGCCGCAGGACCAGGCCGGTGCGGGTGGGCCGCAGCCGCAGGATGCGCGGCGCGCGGGACTCCGGCGCCGGACGGTTGGCCATCCGGGCCAGCGTCAGGCGCCAGCGCGAGGGTGGGACTGTCAGGCCGCAGGCGTCCATGACCGAGCCGTACCGGACCAGGACCCGCAGCGCGGCGAGGGTGACCCCGAAGGTCAGCCAGTACCAGGCGGGGCGCCGCCACCGCAGGAGACCCGCAGCGGCGACGACCACCAGCAGTAAGACCGTCGGCCAGGTCACGGCTCAGGCCGCCTTCGAGGCCGAGCCCGCAGCGGCCAGCGAGGTCACGGCGACCGCGCGAAAGGCGATCCCGTGCCGCTTCTGGCCGTTGAACTCGTTCTCCCACGCCGAGGCGACCAGGCCCGTGAGCGCGACCGGGGTGCCCATGGTCAGGTCCTCGGAGACGCCGGGCTGCGGGACGGTGAGCTTGAGGATCTCGACCTCGTCGGGCGTGGAGAACATGACCTCCACGACCATCAGGGTGATGCCGTCCTTGTCGAGGGCGATCTCACCGGTCCGGCGGTCCTTGACCTTGGGCTGCGGGGCCTTGGCCACCATCACTGTGGCGTTGGAAGTGTCGACGGGAATCTGACGCACAGCAGATCACTCCTATAGAGAGGCTGAACTTCGTCACTCATGTATATGAGTGACATAAAGAAGAGTGCCTGACTCCTATACATGAGTCAACCCGCCGCGGCTGAGAAGTCGCGACGGGTTACGGAGAGTTGAGCGGGCGTCAGTCGGCGGCGGGGATCCGGTACTCGAAAACGAACTGGTCAGCGGCCATGAGCGTGTCGCAGACCTCGACCACGAGCCCCGCCGTTGTGCGAGCCTCACGGATCAGGTGAACCACCGGGGCACCCGGACTGAGCGCCAGTTCGGACGCCTCCGCCTTGGAGGCCGGCCGAGCTTGCAGCGTCTCGACGAACTCGGCGAACTCATGCCCGTGGTCCTCGAGTCGGGCATAGATGCCACCGCCGCCGGGGTTCTCGGCGAACAGCTCCGGGATCTCCTTCACGACGTCCCACGGGAGATACGAGGAGGCGGTCTCAACCGGAGTGCCGTTGCGGAAGTAGAGGCGCCGCCGGGCAAGCACCTGAGTGCCGACGGGGACGCCCAGTCGCTGGGCGGCATCCGTGGGGGCCTCCATGGGCCCGATGTAGAGGACGCTCACCTTCGCCGTGGCACCGGACTGCGCGGACTCCGCGAGATACGCGGCCTTGCCGCCCTGCCGGAGCGAGCGCCGGAAGCGATCAGAGGAACGGTGCCGCACCGGCGGCCGATCCTTCACGATCGAGCCCTTGCCGTGCCGAGTCTCGACGAGCCCACTGGCCCGCACCTCGACCATGGCCTTACGGATTGTGCCGCCAGAAACGCCGTAGCGCTCCACCAGTTCCGACTCACTCGGCACCATGTCACCAGGCTTGAGCACACCCGCCCGGATCTGCTGCACGATCTCATCAGCGATCTGCACGTACCGAGGCCCGGACCTGCCCCCCTCTACCGCGGTTCCCATCGTCCCTCTCCGCCTCCTATGCTCCTGTACATGAGTCAACCACAGGAAGCAACGTCACCGCCGCTGCACTCCGTATCCGTAGCCGGGGTAGTGGTACGCGAGGACGGGCGCCTCCTGGCGATCCGCCGGGCGGACAACGGCACATGGGAACTCCCCGGCGGCGTGCTCGAACTCGACGAGACCCCAGAGGCCGGCGTCGCCCGCGAGGTCCTGGAGGAGACCGGCATCCACGTCGAGGTGGACGAACTCACCGGCGTCTACAAGAACACGACCCGCGGCATCGTGGCCCTGGTCTTCCGCTGCAAGCCCTCCGGCGGCACCGAACGCACCTCTGACGAGTCGACAGCCGTCTCCTGGCTCACACCCAACGAAGTCAGCGAGCGCATGTCCGAGGTCTACGCAATCAGGCTCTTGGACGCCTTGGACGGCAACGGTCCCCACGTACGAAGCCACGACGGCAAGCAGCTCATCCCAACGGGATAAGACTTTCCCTACTTCATCAAGCCCCGGCTGCGCTCCGCTCCGCCGGGCGCGCTTCCCGGCTCCGCTCCGGGCGCCGCTCCTGCCTTCGGCCCGCTCCGCCCGCGCTGCGCCGACGCGCGCCCACATGTGGACAGGGCCGGAGGCCACGAGTCGATCACCGCAGAGAGCGGCCCGCGGTCAAGGCAATGCCTCCGGCGGGGGATCGGCCGGCACCGGGATGGAGGGGGCGCCGTCGCCGACTGCAGGTCCGTAGGGGCGTGCGTGAGGTGCTCCCATCCCGTACACCATCGACCCAGGCAGAGCCGAGCAGACGCGGCCCAGGGGCGTCAA
Organism: Streptomyces cathayae; assembly: GCF_029760955.1. Taxonomy (GTDB): domain Bacteria; phylum Actinomycetota; class Actinomycetes; order Streptomycetales; family Streptomycetaceae; genus Streptomyces; species Streptomyces cathayae. The sequence goes on along the minus strand of NZ_CP121682.1, from coordinate 4,098,096 downwards.
AGTCGTTCGTACAGTGGCGCGCTCCACCTTGACGCCCCTGAACCACGCCTGCTCCACGGTGTGTGGGTCGACGGCGTACGGGATGGGAGGTGGGGAGCGTGGTCGCTTAAGGGGCAGCGCAGCGTGCGGATGGTGTCCAGGCCGCACGCTGCAACTGAAGTTCCTTAGCTCTCGCTGTTCTTGCGGATGAACGAGGCGATCGTGAGGGCCAGGGTGAAAGCTCCTGCACCGGCGAACACTCCGGTGGCAGTGGCCGCGTACAGGGTCTGGTCACCGGCAAGGCGGCCAAAGATGCCGGCGGCGAAGCCGATATTGCCCGCGCCGAGGCCGAGGGACGTGACGAGCATCGCGCCGGGGACGGGCGACTTCTTGGACACGGCCTGTGTACTGTCCATTCTGGGTCCAGTCTTCTATTGCAGGGATGTGGGCCCACAGGGCCCGTCGGCAGACTGTGAGAGGTTGCACCGACGGGCCCTTGCGGTTGCATGAATCTTGCTGCCTGTGAGCGGCCGAATACCAACTTGATCAGGGCTTCTGAGACCCATCCCACACTCTCTTTACAAGCCGCATATCGGACATTCGCTGAATGATCATCAGGCACGTCGAGGCTTGATCGCGAAACGCAGCAGCTCAGAGGGTGTTGGAGCCCTCCAGGAGGCTGAAGGCTCCCTCCAAAAGGGCAGTTGAGAAGCATCTACGTGCCAACGCGAGGGTGACGGCCGGGGCGAGCATCGGCAGCGGATCTGCGCAGAGCTGCAAATCAGAGGTGCGGTGTCGGTGCGATCGGCAGATCTGTCAAGAGGCGTCCGGTGTCTGACATCAACGGTTGACACCAACAGACGCGGACTCCGTCGGTCAGAGCTGGACCTCAGCGGACCGTCGGCCGAGCGCTTCGAGCGGTTGACGGAGGTTCCTGTCATCCCGTGATCGACCTGATAAGGATGAGGCAAGATCTCGAAGCCAGCAACGGCCGCTGAGGAGCGGGGAGACGAGCTGCCATGGAGGGCCCGGCGTCGGCCAGGCGGAGCACCGGGCTCTCCAGATTGATCAGTGGTGGTGATGCCACCAGTACAGCGCGAACGTCGCGACCCCGCTCATGCTGGCTTTCACGCCCGCGCGCATCAGCTCATCCGCGGCGGAACTCAGGAGCCGGCGGAAGTGGCGTCGTGCACCTCGTTCGGCGAGGTTGGCGCCTATCCGGCGGGTTCCACGGACGGTGCGGGCGATCTTGTGCGTAGGCCGCTGACGGTGGCAGCGCCTACACTTTCGGGGGCTGGGAATGTCGACCTCCTTCGGTTGGCGTTTCTGACGGTGTTGGCGGCCTCCTGCGTAGGACCAGGGGGCCGCCGCCGTTTCCGGAGGAGGCCGTGGCCGCGTGCTCCATTTTGACGCACGCTGCTGACACTGGGCGGCACGCTCTAATGACCCAGCCTGGAGGAGACTTCCAGCAGATGACGGCCCATTACGCGTTCGCTTAAACTGGCCGTCGAGTGCTGACTCCCTGTGGTATTGGTGTCGCCCTCGTGGTGCGCACGGCATACGCGCAGGTCAGCCGGTTCACACGCATGTTTCACGTGAAACGGTGAAGTTCAGGAGAAGTGCGTGGCGCTGCTCCTCCTAGTCCCCCTCTACGCCCTTCTTGACGTAGTCAGACTTGCCGGAGGTGTGCAGCATGCCCACCGTGCAGGTCGGCCGTCATGTGTGCTCGATGCACATGCCGCCCAACTTGCCGAGCGCGTCGATCTCAGGCAGCACCTTGTCGGCGTCGTTCTCCTGGTAGACGAGGTAGCCCATCTCGCTGAACCTGCCTATAGGTCCCCACGTACACGCCAATACCGACCTCCACCTTGTCGATTGCAGCTTGTTGGTCATGGCGTCGAAGTCCACCCGGATCTCCGCGCCATACTTCACGTGCCTCGCGGGGTCCGCGACGTCACCCACCACGCAGGCCCGCTCGATGAACTCGATGGCGTACTCGTGCGTCTTGGCGAGGTTCCTCGCCCTCGATCTGGCGTCGGACCCGGGCGAGGCCGTGGGTCGACCAAGTGTCCGCAGTGTCGAAGAGGAGCAGCTCCCGCCACGGATCGCTCAAAGGTTCGATTTTAGGGGATGGGCTGCCCACTGGGAGGTCGAAGGAGGACTACGCGTACGGGAGGCCCGGGTTCTGCACAGAGGAGCGTGAGCAACTGTGCGAGTACATCGACCAGACCCTGAGCGAGCACAACATCGACGTGGCTGCCCTAGTGAGGTTCCCCCGTTGCTCGGGAGGGGCTGATCAGCTGGTCAGAGCGGGTTGGCGGGGTTTCAGGTTCACTCGTTCGGACGCTGCCTGCTCGGCGTAGTGCTTCTCTTCGAACTCGACGGGGCTGAGGTAGCCGAGGCGTTTCTGGATGCGCCGACTGTTGTAGAACCCGTCGATGTACTCGAAGAGCGCGAGGTTCGCCTCGGCCCGGGTGGCGAAGGTGCGGCCGCGGAGGCCCTCGGTCTTGATGAGCATCCAGAGGTTCTCCGCCAGGGCGTTGTCGTACGAGTCCCCGACGGAGCCCATGGATGCCTCAATTCCTGCCCGCACCAAGCGTGTTGTGAGCTTCACGGACGTGTACTGACAGCCGTGGTCCGCATGGTGAATCAGCTGGCCGGGCTCGACCTCCCGGGACGCGAGGGCGTACTCGAGGGTGGCCAGCACGAGGTCGGCGTCCGCGTGGGCGGAGGTCTCCCAGGCCACCACCCGACGGGAGAACGCGTCCCTGATCGCCGACAGCCACAAGGGTCCCTCAAGGGTCGAGATCATGGTGAGGTCGGTGACCCACAGCCGGTTCGGCCTGTCGGCGGTGAAGTCGCGCCTGACCAAATCCGGGGCGAGGTCGGCGTCCCGGTCGCGGCGGGTGAAGCCCTTGCCCGTCCGGCGAGGACTGATCCCGGCGAGGCCGGCTTCGCGCATGAGCCGTTCGACTCGTTTGCGGCCGACGTAGACGCCTTCGCGCTTCAGGACGGCGTGCACGCGGGGCGAGCCGTAGATTCCGCCGGAGTCGGTGTGGATCTGCTGGATCTGCCTGGTCAGCTCGGTGTCCCGGCGGTGCCGTTCGCACGGCTCCTTCTTCGCCCGGCGCCAGCGGTAGTAGGTGGAGGAAGGGATGTGCAGTTCCCGGAGGGTGGGCTCGACCTCCAGGTTCTCGTGCTCGTCGAGGAGCGCGGTCACCTGGGCCGGGTCGGGTCGAGCTGTGCCGCGAAAAAAGCCGAGGCCGTCCGCAGGATCTCGTTGGACCGCTTGAGCTGGGTGTTCTCCTTGCGCAGCGCGGCCAGCTCGGCGCGTTCGTCGCTGGTGAGCAGGTCGTCGCGTTCGCCGGCGTCGGCCTCGGCCTGGCGGATCCAGCCGCGCAGGGCCTCATGATGGACACCGAGTTCCTCGGCCATGCGGCGGATCACGGGCTTCGGCTCCGCAGTGCGGTACATCCGCACCGCGCGCTCACGCAACTCCAGTGGGTATTTCCTCGGGGCAGGCATCAGCAGGGCTCCTCTCTGTGAGTCCTACCTGACCTGCTGTCACCATTCTCCGCATCTCGGGGGAACCTCATAGCGGCACGAAGCGGCATCGACCGTGCCGAGATCACTGACTTCTGGCGGGATTGGTGATGGGGACGGTACAGCAGCGGAGTACAGCAACCACAGCAATCGTCCCCGCCCAGCAGTGGCCTCGGGAGACCACAGGGCAACCTGTATGACCGCTGTCGCCCGATCTCTGTAGAGCTACGGATCAGAAGTGGGGGCCGTCAATGCGACGGGCGGATCTGTCAAGAGGGCATTCAGCGCCTGACATCAGCGACTGACACCAACAGGCACGAACTTCAACGGTCAGAGCTGGACCTCAGCGAACCATCGGCCGAGGACTTCAGGCGGTCGAATGACGTCACTGCCATCCTATTATCGACCCGATAAGGATGAGGCTGATCCCTGAAAGTTATGCCCGTCAACTGACTAGGCCATTAAGAATCCACCAACCTCGCAATGCCAAGCGAGGTCAGTCGTCTGACTCAAGCTCCGACGTAATGAAGGATGGCTTGATTTCACGATAGACAGCGAGAGGAATAACAGAAACTGCTGGCCAACTCGGCGCTTCACTCAGCCCCATCCGCTCCATCTCTCGACTAGCCTCTTGGATCACCTTTTCCAGAATTCTCCGATCCAATTGCTCATCACTAAAAGAATCTTGGAGTTTCATCACGATACGCTCGAAGCGATTCCCCGAAGAGGCGGCGTCCCGCCGTGGAATCCTGCTGATGCTAGCTACAGTAGTCCATTCCTGCGGATCGGCACCCAGTCGCGAGAAAAGGACCTCCTTCTCACCAGAGAGGTACCCGCCAGGGTCAGAAATAACACCAGAATACTGGCATTCCCACTCCTCCTCGCCGCAAGGATAGACACGGAGCGTCAAGTGCTCCCCATACATCGACCGCACAATTTTACCTAGGTCCAGGGAAAACGAATCATCCTCACTGAATTCATCGAAAGCCGATGCGGATGCAGCAAACGCGGCAGGGTAGATCACAGCCGTCGGACCTGTTACCCGGATCAGCGAACTAGGGCGCAGCGCCTTATGGATTCGCTCACGATGCCAATTCTTCGGCTTCTTTGACACATCGCTTACATCAAGCAGCATTTTAGAGTATTCGGCCACCTCTTCCAGCATCGCCACATGGAGGTCAGCCAGGGAACGAACCTCTCGTTCTCCCGCTCGCACCTCACTCTTGGGCCCGTCGATTCCTACAAGGGATTCACTCCATTCTCGGGTGTGCTCTGACCGCCTCTCTTCCGGCAGCCCGGAGGAGAGTTGAGCTAGCAATGTACGGACCCTCGGGGTGTCGACGTAAAGGTACTCCCGCACGTTCATCTTCATTGAAGCGCCTTCCATAGAAGAGGGTTCCGTTTTCCGAAATCCACAGAGATGCAATCTCAATAGCTGAAGGTCACACAAACAGTCAAGTTCTGGCCAGACATTGACTGAACGTAACATCCGTAGACCCTTATGGAGAGATGGCCGAACCAAGGTAGAGTGCCCGCCGTGTATCTCAGCACCGAAGAGCTGTCTCTTCTTGAATACGTGTACGACGCGGTCGACCGTGATCTTTCAAAGCGAGTAGACCTTGAGGGGGCGCCATTTAACCCTGCAGCCATAGATGCCGCGTGGCGTCGATTGCAGAGCGCCGGCCTGCTTGAGCTGGCCTCGGGAATGGGGGATTTCAAGATCACTCATTACGGACTTAATTTCGTTTCCGAGCTCCGCGCGAAACGGCGAAATGGCCCCGCACGGACGGCCAAACTGCGTCTTGCCCTAATACATTGGCTCTATGAGCGGCACCTGGACGAGGATCAACCTGGGAGCACCGAGCAGTTCCTATCCTCAAATCGATCACAGTTTGCCGGGCAGCGTTTCTCTGAGCATGAAACTGCGAAAGCAGCACGATACCTGAAATCTGCAGGATTAATTGAGGGCACACAAGTCGATCAAATCGACCACTTGATCCGCCCCTCCTTAACTCCCGATGGCGTGAATTGCGCAGAAAGCGAGAAATCGGTGTCGGAATTCTTGAACTCATCTACACCCGAGGGTGGCACAACATTCAATGTCAGGATTGACAGATCGCAGAATGTAGCCGTTGGCACTCAATCGGACTTCACTCAGAACAACACATCCGGTATCGACCCGGCCATCCTTGCTCAGCTCATGCACTTCGCCACTGCCGCCCGTCAGGGGGTCCCTTCGTATGGTCTCGATGAAGGCCAACAAGTTGAGGTAGAGCAGCTCGCCGGCGAGCTTGAAGCGGAAGCAACCGGTGACACCCCTGATCGTGGTCGTCTTCGCCGCTTGACGGACAGCCTCATTGTGGCTTTGGCGCCTGCCGCTGGTTCTGCACTTGGTGGGATCGTGACTTCGCTGGGGGAGCAAGCTGCGGCTGCTATCGGTAGCTGAGTTCCCGATGGACTCTCCGCACCCCGTCCGCGCCAGATCGTGCGGAAAGCAGGTGACGGGCGGGCAGCATGCAGCACAACGGCCGCCAGCCGATTTCACATGGGCAAGCTCAGGTTCGTTTTAGCTGGGCTGCGCGAGGTCGCCCAGCGTCGACCAACAACAGAAGCCCACGGCATCCGACCTGGTCAGAGCCGTGGGCTTCTTCAGTCTCGCGGGTCAGCCGGACTGGTGATCAGTAGACCGGCTATTCATGCGGTGGCCGCGGCTGATTGCTACGCGGAGGGTGTCTCTCAGGGCTCCGGTCAGATCCTTCGCCAAGAGTCGTAGGTCGTCCGGCTGTGTATCGGCGTCGGCGAGCATGTCCAACGCCTGGTCCAGAAGTTCGGTTGCCATGCCGAGTTGTACCGATTCGGTGTTGTCGGCCAGGCGGGACAGGTAGCTGTCGCTGTCATCGGTGCTGAGGAAGCAGGGCTTGCCGTCGGGCCCTGTCCATGGGAGGAGCCGCAGCTCGTGTGGCATCGTCACCTTTCCGTCCTCTTCTCGTCGATCCCGTAGTGGGTGGTGAACACCGCGTCGGCGCGGTCCCCCGGCAGCACCAGGAGCGCGGCCTCGACCACGCGGCCGGCGGTGTCGGCCATCTGGCGTGTGATGGCGAGGACCGCCAGGGCAGAGCTGATCCGGAGGGTGGATGCCTCCTCCGGTGTCGGGAGTCGGACGCTGACCTTCTCCCGCACTTCAGCCGGCGGCGGGTGGAGCTGTGTCAGTTGCGTTGTCACCTCTTCGTACGGGAGCGGCTCGCGGAGCGCGGCGGCCGGCGCCAGGTCGCCGGGGACGTAGATGCGGGCCAGGCTGTGCGGTCTTTCGCCCTCGTGGCTGAGGCAGAGGAACTCGGTCAGGGGGCTACTGGCCGATACCTTCAGCAGGGTCGCCAGATGTCCGTGGGCCCGGATCCGGGTGGTGTGGACGGTGACGCTCAGAGCGGTGTCAGCGGCGGTCTGTCCGTCGGGGGTTCGTCCTCCTCCGACGTACGTGGTTCTGCGGAGGGGGCGGCGAACGAAGTTCCCCTTGCCGTGGGCCTTTTCGACGAGGCCTTCCACTTGGAGCACGGCGAGAGCGTTTCGGAGCGTTGGTGTGCTGACCCTGTATTGCGCGGCGAGGTGGGACTCGGAAGGGAGGCGTTCGCCGGGCTTGAGCCGGCCGGTGGCGATCCGGTCTCGTAGGTCATCGGCGATGGCGTCGCGACGCGAGGGCATGGGATGGATCACCGCCTCGCACTCTCAGGAGCCGTAGGGCGATGAGCCGGGTCCTCGTGTGCATGGTCAGCAACTCGCCTGAGTCGAACACGAGTCGTTTGGCTCCGCCGGGCAGTTGGAAGATGTCGGTCACCCGGCACTGCCGGCCTCCGACGTGGATGACGTCCCCGCGCTGCACGCTGGCTGTGGTGATCTCGACGGGGGAGAGCACCGCGCCGCTGGGCGTTCCTCCCCTCACCGCGCCGCCTCCGTCGGTACTTCGCGGTTGACGATCGTGTGGCACGGGCAGTCGCAGGACTCGTAGATCACCGGTACGTCGACCGGTGCGGTGGCCGGGGAGGACTCCGCGCAGGCGTGGTGCGTACCGATGTGGCAGGAGCTTGACCGGTAGGAGTCGGCTCCCGCCCGTGGGGTGTGGGGCTGTTGGCGAGGCGGCATCAGCGGTCACCCGCCGGAACGCACCAGGGACCGGCGAAGGGCGGGCAGGGCGCGGCCGTCGAGCGGTGCCGTGCACGCGCCTCGCTGGCCGGCACGTACGGGCGGACGAGCGCGGTCTCCTCGCCGATGAGAACGCCGGTGTGGTGTCGGCCGTGGCTCGGGAACAGCGGTGCGCCAGGGGCGAGCACGGGCGACGCGGCCAACGGCCGGGCGGGCGGTGCGGGGCGGCGGTGCCAGCCCTTGCGGGGGTGCCGCGCGCTGATGCGCGAGGCGGTACGGCGGATACGATTGAACACGCTGTTCAGCTCCTATCGCTGATGGTCCGGTCCCCGACATCGCCCGTCACGGGGACCGTTTTGCGTACGACCGCCCAGAGAGTTCGGTCGTTCGAACTGGTGGCGAGGAGTCCGAATCGGTTGGCCTCCGCCACCGCTTCCAGGACCTCCCGCCATGACCCGGCCGAGAGGGGTTCCGGCACCTCCGCCTCGATGACCGTGCAGTCGTCGCGCTCCTCCACACGGGTGGCGAGCCCGACGGCCGATAACCGGGCGGCGATGGCCTCCGCGCTCACCTCTGAAGCGGGCACAGGGCATCCTCCGGTCACCGGCGATCACTTTGAGTGAAGTTAGTTAACTAGATTAGAGCTAGTGGACTAGATTTTCCATATGCCTGAGCAGCCGCCCTATCTCCGCATCGCCGACGAACTACGGCGGCGGATCGCGGAGCACGAGTGGACGCCAGGGGACCGGCTCCCCTCCCGCGCGCAGATCGCCCAGGAGTGCGGCGTGGGCGACAACGTGGTGCGCCGAGCACAGGAGCTGCTGATCTCCCATGGCGTGCTGGAGGGCCGCGCCGGTTCCGGCACCTACGTCGCCGAGCCCCGGAAGCGCGTCCGGGTGGTCCGCTCGTCGGCACGCGAACAGCCCGACGGCTCACCGTTCCGCGCGGACATGAAGGCCGTGGGCAGGCAAGGGGATTGGGAGAGCCGGACCGACGCCAAGGTCCCGGCACCGGCGGAGATCGCTACGCGTCTCGGCATCGCCGAGGGGGAGCTGTGCGTCCGCACCGCGTACGAGTTCCTGGCCAACGGCAGGCCGGTGCAGTTGTCGACGAGCTGGGAGCCGTACGACCTCACCGCCGGCACCCTCGTCGTCCTCCCCGAGGGAGGGCCGCACGCCGGGGCGGGTGTCGTGAACCGCATGGCCGCGATCGGCATCGCCGTCAGCCATGCCGTGGAGCAGCCGGAGCCGCGGCAGGCGACCGCCGAGGAGGCGTCGCTCCTGGGCATCCAGAAGGGCTCATTGGTCACGCACATCCGGCGGACCTACTACAGCGACCAGGGGCGGCCCGTGGAGACCGCGGACATCGTGGTGCCCGCCGCGCTCTGCGAGATCGTCTACGAGATCCCGATCAGCCGGTAGTCGGTAGTCGGCTGACTCCGGCGCCCGTTGCCCATGCCCGCATGCCGTCGTCTGCGCGTGCCCTCTCCGTGCCCCTTCCGTGCCCGATCGAGCGGGAAACCACGGGGAACAGCGGGCAGCCACGGAGTCCGGGCAGGCGAACGGCCCCCGACCGACTTCCCAGGTCAGGGGCCGTTTGCACTGCTCTCAGAGCGGAGGCGGTGGGATTTGAACCCACGGTGACATCGCTGCCACGACGGTTTTCAAGACCGTTCCCTTAGGCCGCTCGGGCACACCTCCCTGCGCCGGCCGGATGATCGGCGGCGCGGGACAAGGGTAACGGGTCGGTGCGGGCGGGGTGAGGTCAGCTGTCGCCGATGCGGGAACCCAGGGTGAGTTCCGTGGTCTGCTGCTTGCCGCCGCGTTCGTAGGTGAGCGTGACCTTGTCGCCCGGCTTGTGGGTCCAGATCTCGCCGATCAGGGTCGGGCCGGAGTCGATGACGCGGTCGTCGAGCTTGGTGATGACGTCACCGGGACGCAGGCCCGCCCGGGCGGCGGGGCCGCCGGGGTCGACCGCCTCGGAGCCGCCGGCGCCCTGGTCGGTGATCTTCGCGCCGTTCGCGCCGTCCTCCAGGGAGACCGAGGCGCCGATCTTGGCGTACACCGGCTTGCCCGTCTTGATCAGTTCCTGGGCGACGTACTTGGCCTGGTTGATCGGGATGGCGAAGCCCAGACCGATGGAGCCGGCCTGTCCGGTGCCGAAGCCGCCGTTGCTGGTCGACTGGATCGCGGAGTTGATGCCGATGACGTTGCCCTGCGCGTCCAGCAGCGGCCCGCCGGAGTTGCCCGGGTTGATCGAGGCGTCGGTCTGCAGGGCACTCATGTACGAGGCCTGGCTGCCGGCGCCGTCGCTGGAGGCCACCGGGCGGTTCTTCGCGCTGATGATTCCGGTCGTCACCGTGTTGGACAGGCCGAAGGGCGCGCCGATGGCGATCGTCGAGTCGCCGACGGCGACCTCGTCGGAGTTGCCCAGCGTGAGGGGTTTCAGGTTCGAGGGGGCGTTCTTCAGCTTGATGACCGCGACGTCGTACCCCTGGGCGTGGCCGACCACCTCGGCGTCGTACTTCTTGCCGTCCGGGAAGGTCGCCGCGACCTTGCCGCCCTCGACGGCCTCCGCCACCACGTGGTTGTTGGTGACGATGTGACCCTGTGTGTCGAACACGAATCCCGTGCCGGTGCCGCCCTCGCCGCTGTTGCCCTGGGCCTCGATGGTGACCGTGCTCGGCAGCGCCTTGGCGGCCACTGCGGCGACCGTGCCCGGGTCGCGCTTGACGTTGCCGCCGCTGGTGGATGAGGAGACCGTCGTCGAGCCGTTGCCGTCGTTGTTCTTGGCCAGCGTGTATCCGAGGCCGCCGCCCAGGCCACCCGCGACCAGCGCGGCCACCAGGACCGCGGCGGCCAGGCGACCGCGCTTGCCGCTGCCGTTCTTCGGCGCGGGCTGCTGGTACGAGCCCCAGCCGCCCGCGCCGTGACCGGCGCCGCCGCCGTCGTACGACGGGGTGCCCGACGCCGGGGGCGGGGGCCAGGACGGGTCGGGGGCGGAGGAGGTGCTCGCCGGGGTTCCCGAAAGGGCTTCGGGCGGAGGGCCGGCGGGGGTCTGTCCCTGGACGCCGTGGCCTCCGTATCCGGGGTGATCACCGTATCCGGGGTGTTCCGGCGTGCTGTGGCCCTGTGCCGTTCCCGGAGCGGTCGGCGGGACCGGGGGCATGGAGGTCGTCGGGCCGGCCCCCTCCGGAGCCGGGCGCTCCTGCTGTGCCGGAGCTGCGGGAGCATCCATCGGCGTGGGCGGTACGGACGGGGCCGGGGGTACCGATGCGCCCTCGTTTGTGCCCTCGTTCTCGATGCTCACAGCTCTCTCTCCTCGATCCACGGATGTTGTCTCGATCACACTCGGTCGCACCCGGTCTCGCCCGTTCACGCTTATTCACACTCATTCGCGCTCGTTCACGCATGTCGACGGGTCCGGCGCGCTTCAGCTGTGCGTGTCTCTTTGTATGACGTCAGCTTTTCCCATGGGCCGTCAGGGCACCATAAGCCGTTCCTGTGGGTGCGAGACCATTCTTCATACAGGGCATTACTCACCAAGGGTGCACCATCGCGATGCCTCCGATCAGACGACCGCACCGTCCGCGCCATCGACGCCCGGACGACCGCACAGGTACCCCCGTGCGGTGGCACCATGGCGCGGTGACCCCTGCACGTCAGCGCCCGACCCAAGTCGTCGCCCACCGCGGAGCCTCCGAGGACGCTCCCGAGCACACCCTGGCCGCGTACCGCAAGGCGATCGCGGACGGTGCGGACGCGCTCGAATGCGATGTACGCCTGACCGCCGACGGTCATCTGGTCTGCGTCCACGACCGTCGCGTCAACCGTACGTCCAACGGCCGCGGTGCGGTTTCGGCGTTGGAGCTCTCCGATCTGTCCGCCCTGGACTTCGGCTCCTGGAAGACCCGTCATCCGCTCGGTGGGCGCGTGGAGGAGCCCGACTGGGTGCACCGGCCGGAGGACAGGGAGGCGACCTCCGTCCTCACCCTGGAAAGGCTGCTCGAGCTCGTCGTCGACGCCGACCGCCGGGTGGAGCTGGCGATCGAGACCAAGCACCCCACGCGGTGGGCGGGACAGGTGGAGGAGCGGCTGCTGCTCCTGCTGAAGCGGTTCGGCCTGGATGCCCCCGGCGCCGCCGAGGAGTCCCCGGTACGCGTGATGAGCTTCTCCGCGCGGTCGCTGCACCGCGTGCGCGCCGCCTCGCCGACCCTGCCGACGGTCTACCTCCAGCAGTTCGTCTCGCCCCGCCTGCGCGACGGGCGGCTGCCGGAGGGCGTGGACATCGCGGGCCCCTCGATCCGGATCGTGCGCAGCCACCCCGCGTACATCGAGCGACTGAGGCAGTCCGGCCACCAGGTGCACGTGTGGACCGTGAACGACCCGGAGGACGTGGACGCCTGTATCGACCTCGGGGTGAACGCCATCATCACCAATCGCCCCCGCGCGGTACTCGACCGGCTCGGCCGCTGACCCGCGCAAGGCCCCACCCGGCCCCCCTGGGCCTGCGGAGCCTGCGGGATTCGTGTGACTCAAGTGGTCCGTGCAGGGCTCTTGACCGGGCGGCCCTCCCGGAGCATCCTCACATCTCGGCCACATCGACGAGATCCAGCCACCTGGTCACAGGGAGTGCTCCGGCGCATTCGGTGCGTGCCCGATCGTTCAAGTGCCTCACCGCACACGGACTGGCCGGTTTCCGGTTCGGGCCCGTGGGGCATTCACACCGTGGCGTGGGGCGAAGGAGGTCTCGGGGGTGGCGTTGGTGGTGGCACAGGAAGTGCCCACGTCGTCGAGCATGGCCGTACCCCATGGCCCTGCGGGCGTGGGAAAGGCGAGGCGCCGTATGCGCCTGCAACTGCGCGACGGCGGAGTGGCGGACACGGTCATCGACGATGCCGTACTGATCCTTTCCGAACTGCTGAGCAATGCATGCAAACACGGCCGGCCCCTGGGCGGTGCCCTGGCCGGGGACGGTGCCGTCCGTGCGGCCTGGCATGTGCATCCCTGCGGCCGGCTGATCGTGGAGGTGACCGACGGCGGCGGTCCGACCCGCCCGGCGCCGGCCACCCCGTCGGTCACCGCGCACGGCGGCCGGGGACTGAACATCATCACGGCACTGGCCGACGACTGGGGCGTACGCGACGAGGTGCCCGGCGAGGTCACGGTATGGGTCGTCGTCCACGAGGACGTGCACGACCCGGACGCCGGGCACCGGCGCGACGACTTCGCCACACGGGTGACGGCCCCCGCGGTGTCCGAGATGCCGGGGCTGGAGTTCGCGGAAGCCTTCGACACCTTCGACTGACCACGCCGCCGCGCGGTGATCCCTCGGCCCTCCCCCGGCCACCCCCCGCGCGGTTCTGCGCGCCTCGGGCGACCCCGGCCCCGTACGGCTCACCCGTCACGGCCCGCCGTCCGCGGGCGGCACGTCGTCCACAGGGTCCCGTCGGTCGCGTCGTGAACGGCTAGGCTCCCGCCCGTACGAGACGAGCCGTAACCGGGAGACACCCACGATGGCCAAGAAGCGCCCCCAGACGAAGGCCAAGCGCCCCCAGCTCACAGAGGGAGAGATCCCGGCCGTCGGCGCCCGTGAGCCCTGCCCCTGCGGCAGCGGCCGCCGCTACAAGGCCTGCCACGGCCGTGCCGCCGCGCACGCGGTGACCGAGCTGGTACACCGTCCGTTCGAGGACCTGCCGGGCGAATGCGACTGGGTGGCACTGCGCGAGCTGGTGCCGGCTGCCACCGTCGAGCTGCCCCTCAAGGGCGGCCTGCCCGAGGGTGTCCCGTCGGTCACCCTGGCCACGGTGCTGCCGATGGCCTGGCCCGCACTGCGCCGCGAGGACGGCTCGGTCCTCCTCGGCCTGCAGAACGACACGTCGTCCGGTGACATCAGCCGCGACCTCGCCGACACCCTCCAGCGCGCGCTCGACGCCGCCCCGGGCACCCCGGTGCAGGCCCGCCGCGCTCCGGCCGAAGGGCCCCGCCTGCAGGATCTGCTGGACCTCGAGGGCGCGTTCGAGCCGGTGGTGCACAGCGGCTTCGAGTTCTGGGTCCCCGACGCGGAGAACGCCACGCCGGACGTGACCGCCTCCCTGGAGCGGGCCAACGCGGCGGCCATCCCGACCGTCAAGCTCTCGGGCGTGGACGCCGCGTACTGGTGCGAGACGCCGGAGAAGAACCATCTGCGGTGGGTCATGCCGCACCCCGAGGAGCAGCTTCTGGACGCCTTGGCGCGACTGCACGCGGCGGGCCGGTCCTCCCTCGGCGAGGGCACCCGTCTCGTGGGCTCCTTCCGTGCTCACGGGCTCACGGTCCCGGTCTGGGACCTGCCCAGCGGGGTCGGCGCCGAGGATGTGGAGAAGCCGGCGGCCGAGTTCGCCGAGCGTCTCGCCGCCGCCCTGGCCACCGAGGCTCCGCTCACCGCCGACGAGCGCCGCGCGCGCGGCGGGCTGACCAACCGGCAGGTCACCCTCAGCTGAGACACGCCGAGAGGCGTGTCGGCACGGGCACGCGCGCCGGCTGACCGGGGCGCGTGCCCGTGCCGCCGGAATCACCGGCTTCCTTCACAACTTCCGGTGTGGACAAGCCAGTCGGTGACGGAAAAGCTGAGTTCGAATTTGCTAACGGCCGATCTCTTGTTACCGTTCCAGTAGCCCGGTTGCTGGTGCATCCCCCGTCGCCAGCAACCGGGTCTTTGCGTGACCACCGTTGCTGACAGAGCGCAGTCGCATGTCAACCGGCGTTCTCCACCGGTGAGTTGCTCCCGGTCGGACGCGCCCGCCGACGACAGGGCGACCCCGCAGACGGTCACCGCGCCGACGCGGGCGAGGGCGGGAACGAGGGCGAACGGACTCTTCCAGGGCCCCCGGCGCGGCCCCGGCTTCACGGTGCGGTCCCGGCGTCGCGGCTCCCCAGCGCCCCGGCGTGACGGCGCGGACCCGGACGTGACGCCTGCGAGGCTCCGGGAAGACACGCGCCTCAGCGGATGCCGGGCACGGCTCACGCACCGACGGCCGCTACAGCTCGGGCGCGCTCACGCCCGTACGGGTGAGGGCCTCGACCACGGCGTCCACCACGGCCTCGACATCGGGCACCCACGGCGAGGCGGAGCCGGGCAGCGGCGCGCGCTCCCAGCGGACCCCGCCCCGGCCGGTACCGGACGGGGGCAGGGCGAGGTAGCCGCCCTCTCCGTGGAAGCGGAGGGAGCCGGGGACGAAGTCCTGGGCGTAGAGCAACTCGCCCAGTTGTTCCAGGGAGTACGGCTTGACCAGGATCGACCAGCGGTCCGGCGCGGCGACGACCGGGCCGAGCCGCATGCCGAGGCGGTCGAGGGCGGCCAGGGCACGGGCGGCCGGCACGGCGGGCAGGGAGACCGCGCAGGGTGCCCTGCCCCCGGTGGCCAGGACGACGGGCGCCGTGGGCCGGTTGCCCCACCACCAGCGCACCATGCGCGCGTCGGTGGTCGCGGCGAGCAGGCCGGGGTCGAAGGGATGAGCGCCCGGCACCGTGCATTCGGGGTCGGGGCAGCCGCAGCGGGACCGGCCCTGCGGATCCGCCGCCACACCCGGGAGCACCGGCCACCGCCAGTCCGAGGCGAAGGTCAGGGCCGCTTCGATCGGTTCGGGCCCGCTGTCGTCACCCTGGGACAGAAGCCTGCGTCGCCTTCCGAGCCTTCCGAGGATCTCGCGCATGAGCGCTCGTTCCTTTCCGTTGCACGCCTGGCAACACCGTGGTCCACGTCACAACATGAGTCGATCACTGCACTGTGCGTACCTACTGTGCGTACCTGCTGGCGCATCACACCCCCGCACCGGGCAAGGGGAGCCCCCAGGGGCCGAGGCCGAGCAAGGGCTGCCTCCACGGCCGTACCACCCATACCGCGTCGAGCAGAAGCATGGGGCCGGCGTGGGGTGGCGAAGTCTGGCGTTTAGCGTCGCGCTTGTTTCTCTCCGCCTCCGCCACGGGAGGATGGGGCACGGTCGTCGGTGGTTAAGACGCCCGGGTCCGTCGCCAGGTTCCCGGGTGATTCCCAACCACCCCCGGCCTTCACCGAGTACGTACCCATCACTACCGCTGTGACGCTCCGTCGAGCGAGCCCAGTCGACCGCAATCAGCCTCCCCCTGAGGCAGTTTCAAGCCAAGTTCGCTTTTCGGCAAGAGGTCGGGAGTGAGTTCCCTCCAAACCCACGGACACCAGGAATACCAGCAGGACAATGCTGGACATCTCCTTACGAGTACGTGTACATGTGGAGACACTGCCGGCGACGCAGAATGACATGGGGGTTTGCGATGCTTTCGAGCAGTAAGTACCGGACGGAAAGCCGGACGCCATGAACGCCCCTCATCCTCCGAAAGTGGCCGGAATCGATTCAACGGTTCCCGCACCCGCGCACACTGTCGCGTCCGTCGCCACGGGTACCTCCCCGGCCGCCCCGGCACACCCCCAGAACGCCCCGGGCGCGCTGCTCCAGGACCGTCTCGCGGGGTGGGTCTCCGACCTCACCACCCTCCACGAACTGACCGAACGCCTGGCCCGTACGCGCGCCCTCGACGAGGCACTCCGGGAAATGCTGCGCGCCGGTGCCGCCCTGGTGGGTGCCCGGCGCGGTCTCGTCGCCCTGGAACCCGCCGACGGCTTCGGCCCGGACCACCTGATCGGCCTCGGCCTGGCCCACGCGGACCTCGGTCACATCGAGACCGTCCCGCGCAGCTCCCTGCCCTACGGCAGGATCCTGGACGGACTGCCCGGCGCCGACGACGGCATCGCCGAGCCCGACCTGCTCGCCGAGAAGGGGCTCGACCCCCGGCACCGCGAGGTCGCCGCCCGCCTCGGCTACGCCGCCAGCTACACCCTGCCCCTCGTGCCGAAGACGTCCGAGCCCCCTGAAGCCTCTGAAACCTCTCAGACCCCCATGTCCTCGGAGACCTCACGGCTCCCGTACGCCCCGCGTACCGCAGGGCCCGGGCTGCGCCTGGGCGCGGCGGCGTGGCTCTACGACGAACCGGCCGAGCCGTCGGAACGGCAGCGTCATCTCGTCGGCCTCTACGTCCGGTACGCCGCCGAGCATCTCGCCCGCCTGCTGGAACTCGAGCGCACGCGCGCGTCCATGGCCACCATGTCCGAGGAGCTGCTCCCCTCGCGCCTGCCCCGGATCCCCGGCGTCCAGCTCGCCGCCCGGCACCGCACCTCCGCGCACGGCGGCGGCGACTGGTACGACGCGCTGCCGCTGCCGGACGCCGCCCTCGGCCTCGCCGTGGGGTCCGTCACCGGGGCGGGGCCCAGCGCGGTCGCCGCGATGGGCCGGCTGCGGGCGTCCCTGCGCGCGTACGCCGTGATGGAGGGCGAGGATCCGGTCGCCGTCCTGTCCGACCTGGAACTGCTGCTGAGGCTCACCGAACCGGCCCGGTCGGCCACCGCCCTGTTCGGCTACTGCGAACCCGCGCTGCGCAAGATCACGCTGGCCGGTGCCGGGCACAGCCCGCCGCTGCTGATCGGCGAGCGCCGCACCGAGTTCGTGGAGACGTCCGTCTCGGCTCCCCTGGGCATGCTGGCCTGCTGGGAGGCGCCGAGCGTGGAGGTGTACCCGGAACCGGGCGAGACGGTTCTGCTCTACACCGACGGGCTGCTGCACCGCACCGGCGACCCCACCGACCGCGCCTTCGCACGGCTGCACGCGGCGGCGGCAGGGGTGCCGCAGGCACTGCGCCGCGACCCCGGTGCGATCGCCGACCACATCCTGCGCACCGTGCTGCCCGAGGGCGCGACCGCGTCGAAGGCGACGGGCCCGACGGCCGCGACGGACTCCGCGGAGGACGTCGTCCTGCTGGCCGCGCGGTTCGAGTAGCGGCAGGACGTCCGAAGCGCCCGGCGACCGGTCCGGGACGTCATCCTCCGCATGCCCTCGGTAACGGGTCCTTCCGCTCTGCGACTGTTTCGCCGACGACCGTACGATGGTGGTGGCCCCCCTGCCCGGACGAAACCGCGAGCTCGGGGGAGTCCAGAGCCTTACCAAGGAGGATGACCGCTGTGGCAGAAGAGCTCCCGACCGCGTTCGACCAGGCTGCCGACCCGGCGGGCCCGGAAACCGCGGAAGGCCCGGAGACTGCCGAGGAAGCGCCCGTCAAGCAGCGCAAGAACGGCCTCTACCCCGGCGTGTCCGACGAGCTGGCCGAGAACATGAAGAGCGGCTGGGCCGACACCGAGCTGCGCGACCTGGAGCCGATCCCCCAGGCCGCCGAGACGGCCGCCCGCCGCGCCGCGCTGTCCGCCCGCTTCCCGGGTGAGCGCCTGGTCGTCCCCGCGGGCAACCTGAAGACGCGGTCCAACGACACCGAGTACGCCTTCCGCGCGTCGGTCGAGTACGCCTACCTCACCGGCAACCAGACGGAGGACGGCGTCCTCGTCATGGAGCCGACGGACGACGGCCACAAGGAGACGATCTACCTTCTGCCGCGCTCGAACCGCGAGAACGGCGAGTTCTGGCTGGACGGCCAGGGCGAACTGTGGGTCGGCCGCCGCCACTCCCTCACCGAGGCCGAGCAGCGGTACGGCATACCCGCTTCCGACGTCCGCGAGCTGACCGGCGCGCTGCGCAAGGCCACCGGCCCCGTACGGGTCGTGCGCGGGTACGACGCCGGGATCGAGGCGGCGCTGACCGACAAGGTCACCGCCGAGCGCGACGAGGAGCTGCGCGTCTTCCTCTCCGAGGCACGGCTGGTCAAGGACGCCTTCGAGATCGGTGAGCTGCAGAAGGCCGTCGATTCCACCGCACGCGGCTTCGAGGACGTCGTGAAGGTCCTCGACAAGGCCGAGGCCACCAGCGAGCGCTACATCGAGGGCACGTTCTTCCTGCGTGCCCGGGTGGAGGGCAACGACGTCGGCTACGGCTCCATCTGCGCCGCCGGCCCGCACGCCACCACCCTGCACTGGGTGCGCAACGACGGCCCGGTCCGCTCCGGCGACCTGCTGCTGCTCGACGCGGGCGTGGAGACGCACACCTACTACACCGCCGACATCACCCGCACGCTGCCGGTCGACGGCCGCTACAGCGGGCTGCAGAAGAAGATCTACGACGCCGTGTACGACGCCCAGGAGGCCGGTATCGCGGCGGTCAAGCCGGGCGCCAAGTACCGGGACTTCCACGACGCCGCGCAGCGGGTGCTGGCCGAGCGGCTCGTCGAGTGGGGCCTGGTCGAGGGGCCGGTCGAGCGGGTGCTGGAGCTGGGTCTGCAGCGCCGCTGGACGCTGCACGGCACCGGGCACATGCTCGGCATGGACGTCCACGACTGCGCGGCCGCGCGCACCGAGACCTACGTCGACGGCACGCTGGAGCCGGGCATGGTGCTCACGGTCGAGCCGGGCCTGTACTTCCAGGCCGACGACCTGACCGTGCCCGAGGAGTACCGGGGCATCGGCGTCCGCATCGAGGACGACATCCTGGTCACCGAGGACGGCAACCGGAACCTGTCCGCCGCGCTGCCCAGGCGGTCGGACGAGGTCGAGGCATGGATGGCCGCCCTCAAGAGCTGACGAACGCCCGTCGGCCGGGCACCACGAGTGGTGCCCGGCCGACGGGCGTTCAGGGGCGCGAGCGTGTCCGGAGCTCCGGCGGTGCGGTCAGACCGCCATCAGCGGCGCGTCCTTCCGCCATTTGAGGATCTTGTCGAAGCTCACCACGGCGCCGTCCAGCCCCGGTTTGTTGCCGATGTGGACGTGGTCGGCGAGTTCCTGGATGAGGCAGAGGCCGCGGCCGTGTTCCGCGTCGGACGGCACGGGGCGGGTCGCCGGGCGTACGCGGCCGCCGGTTCCGGCGGGAAAGCCGGGTCCCGCGTCGGCGACCTCGATGCGGCACTTCTCGCCGTCGAGGTAGGCGGTCACCCGGTACGCCTCCGAGGAACCGCCCCGGGCGGCGTCCCCACCGTGTTCGACGGCGTTCGCGCAGGCCTCACTGAGGGCCACGGAGAGGTCGTAGGAAATGTCGGGGTCGACGCCCGCGGTCTCCATGGCGCCGATCAGCAGACGCCGGGCGAGCGGCACGCTGGCAGCGTCGCGCCGCAGATGGAGTGACCACCAGATGCTCATGCTCCAGCCTCCCGGCCGCGGCTCGACATACCGTTACGTATTGCCCTGCGTGCCCGGTTGTAAGCGTGCAGTTGACGTGACACCCCCCATACGGCGGGCGCGCCGTGGAGCCGAAGGGTGCATGTGGGACGGTTGATGACAGAGGTGATCTTCCGGTCGTACCGCATCTTGCGGACCTGCCGTACAGCGGCGGCGGGGCCAGTGCGATGATGAGGCCGCCATGACTGCCCCCCACCCGCGCACGACGCGCTCCGGACGCGGGCTCCGGACCCTGCGGGCCGCGGTGTTCGCCGCGGTCTGTGTCGTGCTGGCCGGGGCAGGTCACACCCTCGCCTCCCGCGCCGCCGTTCCCCTGTGGACCCTGGGCGCGGGATTCCTCGGGACGGTCGCGGTCGCGGCACCGCTCGCCGGACGCGTGCGCTCCCTGCCGGGGATCGCGGCCATGCTGGCGGCCGGTCAGACCGTCCTGCACATCGTGTTCGGCATCGGCCAGCACGGCGCGGCGGCCCCCGCGGACGCGGCGTCGCCCCTGTCCGACGCCTCGCTGATCGAGCAGGCCGCACGACTGATGTGCGGCACCACCGCGGCGGCCATCAGCCCCGCGCAGGCGCAGCGCATCCTCATCGACGCGCGGATCCACCCCGGCGCGACCGGCGACACCCACGCGCACGCCCAGGGGGACGCACTGTCCTCGGCCGCGGTGGACTCGTCGGTGCCCGCACTGCTGCCGACCCTGCCGATGCTGCTCGCGCACGTCCTCGTGGCACTCGCCACGGGCTGGCTGCTGCGCCGCGGCGACCTGGCATTGCTGCGGCTGACCGAACTGTCGGCACACGGCGTCGCCGAAGGCGCCCTCGTACGGTCGCTGCGCGCGGCACTCGCTCTGGTGCTCGCCCTGCGCGCGGGCCTCCCGGGGACTTTGCCGGTCGCCCCGTGCCCGGTGCGCACCGCACCGCCCGCGCCGCCCGTACCCCGTACCGCCGCACTCCAGCACACGGTGATCCGCCGAGGCCCGCCGGCCGGTGCCGCACTCGCACTCGCCGCCTGACACGACCGGGCCGCACTCCGCCACCGCCGGACAACCGGAGGAGGAGAGGGACGCCGGCGCGCGGCACGCGTGTGCGTCTGCCTCCCGCGTGTTCCTCGCGTACTCCTCGCGTGTTCCTCACGTGTTTCCCGTGTTTTCCCGTGTACGACGAGCCGTCGGCGACCGAACCGTCGCGGACAGCGCTCGGTGACCCGGACGTCACGGCCCCGCGGTCGACGACCCGGCGGCCGGACGGCAGAGCCGTCACCGGCACAGGTGCTCACCGCCACAGGTCTTCACCGGCACACGTGCTCGCCCGTGCGCGTATCCCTCATCGTCAGCCGAACCCCATCGAAGCGGAGTGCTTCTGCCATGAAGGCTTCCCGTATCGCCGCCGCCGGTGCCGTCGCCGGTGTCGCCGTCCTCACCCTGTCCGCCCCCGCCTTCGCGCACGTCAGCGTGCAGCCCGAGGGCGAGGCCGCCAAGGGCGGTTACGCGGTGGTGAACTTCAAGGTCCCCAACGAGCGTGACAACGCGTCGACGACCAAGCTCGAGGTGACCTTCCCGACCGACCACCCGCTGGCCTCCGTGATGCCGCAGCCGATCGACGGCTGGGACGTCAAGGTCACCAAGTCCAAGCTGGACAAGCCGCTGGAGGTGCACGGCAAGAAGATCGACGAGGCCGTCACCAAGGTCACCTGGACCGCCGACGACGACGGCATCGAGCCGGGCTTCTTCCAGAAGTTCCCGGTGTCCGTCGGCTCCCTGCCGGAGAACACCGACGAACTGGTCTTCAAGGCCCTGCAGACGTACTCCGACAAGGAGGTCGTCCGCTGGATCGAGGTGCCGCAGGAGGGCAAGGACGAGCCCGACTACCCGGCTCCCGTCCTCGCCCTGTCCGAGGCCTCCGCCGACGGCCACTCGCACGGCACGTCGGACGACAAGGCCCACGAGGCCGACGAGGACAAGTCCGCCGGGGACGCCGAGAAGGCCGCCGCGGAAACCACCGCGGCCGCCGACTCCGGCGGCACCGACACCACCGCCCGTGTCCTCGGCATCGTCGGCATCGTCGTCGGCGCCGCCGGCGTCGCCTACGGCGTGCTCGCCGGGCGTCGGCGCACCTCCGCCTGACCCCTCCCCACTGGACGGCGCGCACCGGGGTCACCCACGGCCCCGTGGGACCCCGGTGCGCGCCGGAGAACTCACATCCTGGAAACCATCATGCGCAAGAAGACCTTCACGGCGGCCGCCCTGCTCGCCGCCGCCACCCTGACCCTCTCCGCCTGCGGCAGCGGCGACGGCGACGGCGGCAAGCCCGTCGCCGTGGTCTCCGAGGAGGCCGGCGCGGAGAAGGCGGCCACACTCCTCGACAAGCCGTTCGAGAAGCCGGACCTCGTCCTCACCGACACGCAGGGCAAGGAGTACGACTTCCGAGAGGAGACCGCCGGCAAGCCCACACTGATCTACTTCGGCTACACGCACTGCCCCGACGTCTGCCCGCTGACCATGAACAACCTCGCGGTGGCCAAGAAGCAGCTGTCCCAGGACCAGCAGGACGAGCTGCGGATCGTGTTCGTCACCACCGACCCCGAGCGGGACACCTCCGCCGCACTCGGCAAGTGGCTCAAGGGCATCGACGACCAGGTCGTCGGCCTGACCGGCGACTTCGACACGATCCAGGCCGGCGCCCGCACCCTCGGCATCTCGATCAACGCACCGCGCAAGGACGACAAGGGCCAGGTCGTCTCCGACCACGGCACCCAGGTCATCGCCTTCTCCCCGAAGACCGACGGCGGCTACCTCCTGTACGGCGAGGACGCCACCGTCGAGGACTACACCGAGGACCTCCCCCGCATCATCGAGGGTGAGAGCCCGTGAGGCGTCGTCTCGCGCTCGCCGCGGTGACCGCCGCCGGGGCGCTGGCCCTGGCCGGCTGCGGCGGCTCGGGCTCCGGCGGCTCGGGCTCCGGCAGCGACACGGCCGAACTGTCCGTCGACTCCGCGTACATGCCGCAGCCGGTGTCGGACCTGGCGGCCGGCTTCCTCGTCATCAGCAACAAGGGCGGCGCGGACGACCGGCTGACCTCGGTCGGCAGTGACATCGCCGAACGCGTCACCGTGCACGAGACCGTCGACGGGTCCATGCGGGAGGTCGACGGACTCGACATCCCGGCCCGCGGAAGCCTCGTGCTCGAGAGCGGCGGCAGCCACCTGATGTTCGAGCAGTTGAAGCGGAAGCCGAAGCAGGGTCAGAAGGTCTCCGTCGAGTTGCGTTTCGCCCACTCCGACCCCGTCACGGTCGAGATACCGGTGAAGTCGGCCACCCACACCCCGAAGCACGGACACTGAGGGAGACACCCCCGTGACCCAGGCCATCGCCTCCCGCGCCCGGATCCTGCTGCTGCTGTTGCTGGCCGTCACCGGCGCACTCCTCGCCGGGGCCGCTCCCGCGTCCGCGCACGCCGCGCTGACCGGCAGCGATCCCCAGCAGGGGACGGTGGTCGACAAGGCCCCCACCCAGGTCTCGCTCACCTTCTCCGAACCGATCGCGGTGAGCGACGACTCCCTGCGCGTCCTCGACCCCAAGGGCAAGCGGGCCGACAAGGGCGACCCCGCCGACCCGAGCGGCACGACGTACACCGTGCACCTGCTCAGCGGACTGCCCGACGGCACCTACACCGTCACCTACCAGGTGGTGTCCGCGGACAGCCATCCCGTCGCCGGCGCCTTCACCTTCTCCATCGGCGCCCCCTCCGAGACCTCCGTCCAGGCCACCGCCCAGGCGTCCGGCGACGGGCCGGTGGGCTGGCTGTACAGCTTCGGGCGGTACATGTCGTACGCCGGGTTCGTGGTCATGACCGGTGGGGCCGCGTTCGTCCTGGCCTGCTGGCGGCCCGGCGCCGGGGTACGGACGGTGCAGCGACTGGTCGTCTCCGGATGGCTCACCCTCACCGCCGCCACCCTCGCGCTGCTGTTGCTGCGCGGCTCCTACACACGTTCCGGCAAGGTCGGCGACATCTTCGACATGTCGCTGCTCGGGGAGGTCCTGCAGACCAAGACCGGCGCGGCACTGGTGTCGCGGCTGCTGCTGCTCGCCGCGGCGGCGCTGTTCATCGCGGTGCTCTTCGGGGCCGCCCAGGAGCAGCGGGACGACACGGAGAAGCCGGACCCGACCTTCGGGCTCGCGATCGGGGGGACGATCGTGGCGGCCGGACTCGCCGCGAGCTGGGCCATGTCCGAGCACGCCTCCCAGGGGCTCCAGCCCGGCATCGCGATGCCGGTCGACATCGTCCATCTGCTGGCCGTCGCCGCCTGGCTCGGCGGACTCACCGCCCTGCTCGTCGCGCTCTACCGGGCACCCGCCGAGACCGCCGTCGACGCGGCCGCCGTCCAGCGGTTCTCGCGGCTCGCGTTCGGCAGCGTGGTCGCCCTGGTCGTCACCGGGATCTACCAGAGCTGGCGGCAGCTCGGCTCCTGGTCGGCGCTGACCGACACCCGGTACGGGCAGTTGCTGCTCGCCAAGATCGGGCTCGTGGTGGTCATGGCCGGGCTGGCGTACTTCTCACGGCGGTGGACGGCACGACTCGTCGGGACGGGCGGGCCGGCGGTCCGCCCGGAGACGGCCGGGACGGACCCCGTGACGGCCGTGTCCACTGCGAAGACCGGCACCGGGGAGACAGGTACCGAGACGGCCGGTGCCCGGGAAGCCGGAACCGGGGCGGAGAAGGCCGGGCCCGAAGTCACGGCCGACACCGACACCGACACCGACACCGACACCGACACCGACACCGACGGGGAACGCGCGACGGCCGCGGTCGGCACGGGGCAGGCCGCGGTCCGGACGGCGGAGGCACCCGGCACCGGGGCGCAGGCCGGTGAGGGCTCCGCGCGGGCCGCTCAGCTCGCCCGGCAGCGGGCAGCCGTGGAGACCGCCCGGCAGAAACGGCTGCGGGACGCCGACCCGAACCGCTTCGGGCTGCGTCGCTCGGTGCTCGCCGAGGCCGGGGTCGCCGTCGTCCTGCTCGCGATCACCACCGTGCTGACGCAGACCGAGCCGGGGCGTACGGAGCAGGAGGCCAAGGCGGCCTCCTCGTCCTCCGCCCCGTCGTCTTCGTCCTCGTCCGCCCAGGGCACCGGCGCGGTGACCCTGAACATGTCGTTCGACACCGGCGGCAAGGAGGGCAAGGGCGTCGTCACGGTCGACCTGAACCCCGCGCGCGTGGGCGGCAACGACATGCACATCTATGTGGAGCGAACCGACGGCGAGACCCTCGACGTCCCCGAACTGAAGGTCGACTTCACCCTCTCCGCCAAGGACATCGGGCCGCTGCCCGTCGCACCCGACCGCGTCGCCGCCGGGCACTGGTCGGCGAGTGACGTGCAGATCCCCATGGCGGGCGACTGGACGGTCGAGGTGACCGTGCGGACCTCCGACATCGACCAGGTGACCGTCTCCAAGAACGCGCAGATCGGCTGAACCACCATGACTGACCAGTCCACTCCGGAGGCCCGCCCCCTCGCGGCACCGGAAACCCGGGAAGGAGCCGCCGTACCGGACGACCGGAAGGGCATCTCCCGCCGCCGTCTGCTCGGCACCGCCGGGGCCACCGGGCTCGTGCTCGGTGCGGCGGGCAGCGCCGTGGGCTACGCCGCCGCGCCCTCCGAGGCGACCCCACTGACCTCGGTGGGCGCGGGCAGGGCGATGTTTCACGGGAAACATCAGCCCGGCATCACCCAGGGACTCCCCGCCCGCGGCCATCTCGTCGCCTTCGACCTGACGCCGGGCGCCGGGCGCAAGGAGGCCGCCGCCCTGCTGCGCCGCTGGTCGGAGACGGCCCGGCGGCTGATGGCGGGCGAGCCGAGTGCCGACGGCGACACCGACGTGGCCCGCGACGCCGGTCCCTCCTCACTGACCGTCACCTTCGGCTTCGGCCACAGCTTCTTCGCCCGCACCGGTATGGAGAAACAGCGTCCGGTGGCTCTGGATCCGCTGCCCGACTTCTCCTCCGACCACCTGGACAAGGCACGCAGCAACGGCGACCTGTGGGTGCAGATCGGCGCCCATGACGCCCTCGTCGCCTTCCACGCCCTGCGCGCCGTGCAGAAGGACGCCGGTTCGGCGGCCCGGGTCCGGTGGCAGATGAACGGCTTCAACCGCACACCGGGTGCCACCGCCCGGCCCATGACCGCCCGCAACCTGATGGGCCAGGTCGACGGCACCCGCAACCCGAAGCCGGCCGACCCGGACTTCGACCAGCGGATCTTCGTACCGGAGAACGGCGAGCCCGCGTGGATGGCGAACGGCTCCTACGCCGTCGTCCGGCGTATCCGCATGCTTCTCGACGACTGGGAGGAACTCGCGGTCAAGGAGCAGGAGGCCGTCATCGGGCGCCGCAAGTCCGACGGGGCACCGTTGTCCGGAGGCACCGAGACGTCCGAGATGGATCTGGAGAAGACGGACTCCGGAGGCAATCTGGTGGTCCCCGTCAACGCCCACGCACGGATCACCCGCCCCGACCAGAACGGCGGCGCGGCGATGCTCCGGCGCCCGCTCTCGTACCACGACGGCATGGACGCGGACGGCGTGCCCGACGCGGGTCTGCTGTTCATCTGCTGGCAGGCCGACCCGCTGCGGGGCTTCGTACCGGTACAGCGCAAGCTGGACCGGGGGGACGCGCTGTCGCCGTACCTCCGGCACGAGGCGAGCGGGCTGTTCGCGGTGCCGGGCGGCGCGGCGGAGGGCGAGTATGTGGGACAGCGGTTGCTGGAGGGGTGAAAGCCGCCTCGCGTCACTCCTGGGAGCACGGACGAAGGTGCGGTCGGCGTGAGCCCATTAGGGTGAGTCCATGCCAGCGAGCTATGCGTACCTCGGCCCCGAGGGCACCTTCACCGAGGTGGCCCTACGCACCCTTCCGGAGGCGGCCACCCGGGAACTGATCCCGTATGTGTCCGTGCAGTCCGCGCTCGACGCGGTACGCGCCGGTGAGGCCGAGGCCGCGTTCGTCCCCATCGAGAACTCCGTCGAGGGCGGCATCACCACCACCCTCGACGAACTGGTCGCGGGCACCCCGCTGATGATCTACCGCGAGGTACTGCTGTCGATCACCTTCGCGCTGCTCGTCCGCCCCGGCACCAAGCTCTCGGACATCAAGACGGTCACCGCCCACCCCGCCGCCCAGCCACAGGTGCGCAACTGGCTGAAACAGCACCTCCCGGACGCCGCCTGGGAATCGGCCGCCTCCAACGCCGACGGGGCCCGTCTGGTGCAGGAGGGCAGGTACGACGCGGCTTTCGCCGGCGAGTTCGCGGCGGCCCGGTACGGGCTGGAGGCCCTGGAGACCGGAATCCACGACGCGGAGAACGCCCAGACCCGCTTCGTGCTGGTCGGACGCCCGGCCCGGCCCGCCGCGCGCACGGGTGCGGACAAGACGTCCATCGTGCTGTGGCAGCGCGACGACCACCCCGGTGGCCTGCGCGACCTGTTGGACGAGTTCGCCACCAGGGGCGTCAACCTGATGCTGCTCCAGTCCCGGCCCACCGGTGCCGGTATCGGCAATTACTGTTTCTGCATCGACGCCGAGGGACATATCTCGGACCGCAGGGTGGCCGAGACGTTGACGGGACTCAAACGGATCTGCCTTCAGGTGCGCTTCCTCGGTTCGTACCCGCGTGCGGATGTGCAGCCGACGGAGGTACGGGATCCGCTGCCCGGAACATCGGACGCCGAGTTCGTGTCCGCGGCGGACTGGGTGGCGCGCTGCCAGGACGGCCGGTTCTGAGGGGCTCCAGTCGAGGTGGGGCCGGTCCTACCTGCTGATTTTCGTTATCCACAGAAGTTATCCACAGGTCCGCTTCTCGACCTGGGGACAAGTCGACAGCATTGCCCCGTTCGGTCGACAAATCCCCCCTGTGTCCGTGATTGCATTCACGCACCCATGGATCACCCTTCGCTCCCTCTTTTCCTTTCGGTAACCCTTTGGATCAGCCTCTTCCTCCTCGAAAGGGGAGGTAAGGGAAGCTTGCGCCGGGAACCCTTCCTCCGGTCGCGCGTTTCGGAGTGGTCGATTCCGGTGTCCACAGATTCCCTTCACACCCTGTGGATAACTTTCGAAAGACTGTGGTCACCTGTGGACAACCAGGCCCCAGGTTCCGTTTCCCGCAAGGAATTCCAGTCAACGAGCCGCCTGTGCGACTGACTCTCCCCAGGGAGCGGCACCCGCGCATTGACCACCCGGGACGCCTTCCGGTGAATGCCCATCGACCACTCCGTCACCCCACCACCCTGCCGACCCCGTCGAGTTCGGGACATATTACGCACACCACCCATAACGGAATGGGATCGGTCCTCTCGGAATAGTGAGTCGTGGGCTGTCACCGTGCACCGGTAGCCTTGACCGCGTGATTGACCTTCGCCTGCTCCGTGAGGACCCCGACCGTGTGCGCGCTTCGCAGCGTGCCCGTGGAGAGGACGTCGCGCTCGTCGACTCCCTCCTGTCCGCCGACGAACGGCGGAGGTCGTCCGGCGTCCGCTTCGACGAGCTGCGTGCCGAGCAGAAGGCGCTCGGCAAGCTCATCCCCAAGGCGGCCGGTGACGAGAAGGCCGAGCTGTTGAAGAAGGCCGGCACACTCGCCGCCGACGTCAAGGCGGCCGACGCCGAGCGGGACGCGGCAGCGGCCGAGACCCAGGAGCTCCTGGGCCGGCTGAGCAATCTCGTCCACCCCGACGTTCCCGTCGGCGGTGAGGAGGACTTCGTCACGCTGGAGACGCACGGCACCGCCCGCGACTTCAGCGCCGAGGGCTTCGAGCCCAAGGACCACCTGGAGCTCGGTCAGCTCCTCGGCGCCATCGACGTCGAGCGCGGCGCCAAGGTCTCCGGCTCGCGCTTCTACTTCCTGACCGGCGTCGGCGCCCTGCTCGAGCTGGCGCTGGTGAACGCCGCGATCGCCCAGGCCACCGCGGCCGGCTTCACACCGATGCTGACCCCGGCCCTGGTCCGTCCCCAGTCCATGGCGGGCACCGGCTTCCTCGGCCAGGCGGCCCAGGACGTCTACCACCTCGAGAAGGACGACCTCTACCTGGTCGGCACCTCCGAGGTACCGCTCGCCGCGTACCACATGGACGAGATCATCGACGCCGACCGGCTGCCGCTGCGCTACGCGGGCTTCTCGCCCTGCTTCCGCCGCGAGGCCGGCTCGCACGGCAAGGACACCCGCGGCATCTTCCGGGTGCACCAGTTCGACAAGGTCGAGATGTTCTCCTACGTCACTCCCGAGGAGTCGCAGGCGGAGCACCAGCGGCTGCTGGAGTGGGAGAAGCAGTGGCTGACGTCGCTGGAGCTGCCGTTCCGCGTGATCGACGTAGCCTCGGGCGACCTGGGCTCCTCCGCCTCGCGGAAGTACGACTGCGAGGCGTGGATCCCGACCCAGGGCAAGTACCGCGAGCTGACCTCGACCTCGGACTGCACCGAGTACCAGTCCCGTCGGCTCCAGATCCGGGTGCGTGACGGCAAGACGGTGCGTCCGCTGGCCACGCTCAACGGCACCCTGTGCGCCGTGCCGCGCACCATCGTGGCGATCCTGGAGAACCACCAGCAGGCGGACGGCTCGGTGCGGGTGCCCGAGGTGCTGCGTCCGTACCTGGGCGGTCGGGAACTCCTGGAGCCGGTCGCCCAGTGAGTACGCCGTTCCCCTACCAGCTCATCGCCACCGACCTCGACGGCACGCTGCTGCGCGACGACCACTCGGTCTCCCGCCGCACCCGTGACGCGCTCGCCGCGGCCACCGCGGCGGGCGCCGCCCACATCGTCGTCACCGGGCGCGCGGTCCCCTGGACCCGGCCCATCCTCGACGACCTCGGCTACCAGGGGCTCGCCGTCTGCGGCCAGGGCGCCCAGGTGTACGACGCGGGAGCGCACCGGCTGCTCACCTCGGTGACGCTGGACCGGCAGCTGGCCGCCGTGGCGCTGGCCAAGATCGAGGCGGAGGTCGGTCCGCTGTACCTGGCCGGGAGCCGCGCCGGGCTGGACGGCGAGGTGCTGGTGGGCCCCGGCTACGAAGTGCAGGGCCCACTGCCCGCGATTCCGTTCACGGACGCGTCGGACCTGTGGGCGGCGCCGTTGAACAAGGTGTACATCCAGCACCCGACCCTCACCGACGACGAACT
The DNA here is from genome assembly GCF_029760955.1 of Streptomyces cathayae. Taxonomy (GTDB): domain Bacteria; phylum Actinomycetota; class Actinomycetes; order Streptomycetales; family Streptomycetaceae; genus Streptomyces; species Streptomyces cathayae. The sequence continues at coordinate 4,068,164 of NZ_CP121682.1, read as the reverse complement.
CGTCGATGCGGTCACCCGCACCGCGGGCGGTTTCGTCACCGTCACCATGGCGGGCGAGGGCATCGTCGAACTGCTCCCTCTCGGTCTGTCCAAGGCCACCGGGCTCTCCCTGGCCGCTCGCCGGCTGGGGGTGAAGGCCGCGGGGACGATCGCGTTCGGCGACATGCCGAACGACATTCCGATGTTCGCCTGGGCCACGCAGGGCGTCGCCATGGCCAACGCCCACCAGGATCTGCGGGCGGTGGCCGACGAGGTGACGTCCTCCAACGAGGAGGACGGCATCGCGGTGGTGGTGGAGCGGTTGCTGGGCTGAGGCCCGGCGTTCGGCGTTCGGCGTTCGGCGTTCGGCGTTCGGCGTTCGGCGTTCGGCGTTCGGCGTTCGGCGTTCGGCGTTCGGCGTTCGGCGGAGGATGCACGGATCGAACGTGCGCGGGCTTTTCGGGCCCGACCAAGGCTTGAACCAAGCCAGTGCCTTACCACTCGGCCAATCCTCCGGGTGGGCGGCCCACGCGACGATGTGCGCGTGCTCGAAGCGGCCGCCCCGGGCAGGTCCCGGTGCGGGACGGACTCGACGGAGCAATAGGGATTACTCCGGAATCCGCCGTGGGCTGCCCTGACGGGAGCCGGACGTACTGCCGTGCATCGACATTCGTCCCGCTCCTCTCCCAGCAGACGGCGCCGGACCTTCCCGGCGCTGCGGACACCACCACTCTGCCCGCCGGAGGAGTCCGGCGCCACCGAATTCGAACGCGGCGGGCGGCGCCTGCCCGGCCACCGCCCGCCACTTCGCCGAAAGCCCTCACTCCTCGCCGGCGAGCGTGAGCGTGCGCAGCTTCTGACCGGCGTACCAGGTGGCCAGCACGGTGACCACGACCAGCAGGATCGTCGCGGTGGTCAGGCCGACGTCCGAGGTGACCAGCTCACCGCCGGCGACCTTCTGGGCCACCGCCAGCGACCACTGCTGGATGCTCAGCGTGCGGGCACCGGGGACCAGGGAGCCGAACAGGGCCTCCCAGACCAGCGCGTAGACCAGACCGAACACCACCGCGTGCCGGGAGACCGTGCCGAGCAGCAGGAAGAGCGCCGCGTACGCGATGGAGGCGACCAGCGCGGCCACCGTGTAGGCGACGGCGATCTGCTGGCCGTTGCCGTTCAGGATGAAGCCCGCGACCAGGGTGGGCACCGCCGAGAAGACCATCGTCACGGCGATCGCCACGATCAGCTTGGTGTAGATGATCGTGGACCGCTTGACCGGCTTGGACAGCAGGTAGACCACCGAGCCGTCGTCGATCTCGGGACCGATCGCGCCGGTACCCGCGATGACACCGATGATCGGCACCATCGTGGCGAGCGCGAGCCCGCCGAGGACGTCGGCCGCGGTCTGGTCGTCGGCACCGGCGAGAACGCGCACCGCCAGGGAGATCGCGATCAGCAGCAGCGGCAGGGCGCCCAGGATGAGGGCCCTGCGACGGCCGAGCAGGGCCCGGTAGGTGAGCCGGGCGACTGTGGGGTCGTACATGGTGTTCGGCCTCCTACGCCGCGACGAGATACGAGAAGACGGACTCGAGGGACTCGTCGGACGGCGAGACCGTGAGCAGGCGGATGCCGTGTTCCTTCGCGACCCTGGGCAACAGGGACGTGAAGCGGCCGAAGTCGACGGCCTGGATCCGCAGCACGCCCTCGCCGTGGTCGACCTCGATGCCGGACGTGGACGGGTCCGCGATCAGCGCGGCCGCGAGGGCGCGGTCGTCACTGGAGCGCACCAGGTAGCGGTGCGGGCGGTCCGTCATCAGCCGGCGGATCTTGCGGAAGTCACCGCTGGCCGCGTGCCGGCCGGCGACGACGACCTCGATGTGCCAGGCGAGCTGCTCGACCTCCTCGAGGATGTGGGAGGAGAACAGCACGGTGCGGCCCTCGTCGCCCATACGCCGCAGCAGGTCCATCAGCTGCATGCGCTGGCGCGGGTCCATTCCGTTGAACGGCTCGTCCAGCAGGAGCAGGGACGGCTCGTGGACCAGCGCGGAGGCCATCTTCACCCGCTGGCGCATGCCCTTGGAGTACGTGGCGATCTTGCGGTCCTGCGCGTACTCCATCTCGACCGTCGCCAGTGCCCGCTGGGCCTCCTTGGCGCCCAGTCCGTGCAGTTCGGCGTTGGCGAGGACGAACTCGCGGCCGGTGAGGAAGTCGTACATCGCCTCGCGCTCGGGGACGATGCCGATGTGCCGGTAGATCTTCTCGTTGCGCCACACCGCCTGCCCGTCGAGGGTGACGGTGCCGGTGGAGGGGGCGAGGAAGCCGGCCATCATGTTGATGAGGGTGGACTTTCCGGCGCCGTTGGGGCCGAGCAGACCGGTGACGCCGGGGCCGACGGTCATGGTGATGTCGTTGACGGCGACCACGTTGCCGAACCAGCGGGAGACGTGGTCGATGGAGAGCGTGGTCACAGGCCCACCTTCCGGTAGCGGCGCGTCAGAAGGCCGTAGCAGGCCGCGATCAGGCCGAGGGTGAAGAGGACGTACACCACGCCCTCGCCGTTGGTCGGGCCCACTCCGCCCGGGAAGGTGGAGCTCGCGCCGAGGAAGGCGGACTGCACACCGTCGATGAGGGTGACCGGTGAGAACAGCCCGATCCAGGCGACCGCCCCGGAACTGCCCTGGAACTCGGCGATCGCCTGGAGGGTGGAGACCGCTCCGTAGGAGATGGTCAGGACGGCGATCACGGCGGCGATGCCGAAGCCGCGGCGCGGGGTGACCGCGGCGATGACCAGGCCGATACCGCCGAAGAGCAGCGAGAGCAGTGCCACGGAGACGAGTCCCTGTGCGAACCCCTTGGTCTGGTCGGCGAAGTCGAGTTCGGCCAGCAGCGCGCCCACGTAGAGCACCAGCAGGGGAGCGGCGGTGAGGATGAACAGGGCGCAGGACAGGGCCGCGAACTTGGCGCGCACGTAGTCGGCCGTCTCGATGGGCCGCGAGAAGTACAGCGGCACGGTCTTGAAGCGCAGGTCGCGCGAGACGGACTGGGGTGCCTGCGAGGCGATGTACAGGCTGATGACGGCCTGCATGATGATCGCGTAGCGCGTGTAGTCGACGGGCAGTTCCTTCGCCTTGGTGGCGACCGCGACGGCGACCATGATGGCGGCGGGCACACACATCACCACGAACAGCAGCATCGGCAGCACCTTGGACTTCGCCGAGCGGCCGAGGCCGTAGGAGCCGCGCAGGGACTGCGAGAACAGCGAGAGCCTGGCGTAGGAGCGGCCGAGGCGGGGGCCGTCGTAGGAGCGGTAACCGATGTTGTGGATGCGGGTCTGGTCACCCGATGCCGGTGCGGGTGTCCGCAGGGGCTGCTCAACCGCCATGGCCGACCGCCTCCTTCCGCTGCGCGCCGTCGCCGGTGTCGGGTCCGGCCGCGGTGTCGTTGTCGGTGTCGTTCTTGAACACCTCGGAGATGTGGTGGCGGCGCTGTTCCATGCGCACCAGGCCGAGCCCGAGGTCGGCGATCACGTCCCGCACCAGGTCGTAGGTCTCCTCGCCTTCTGCCGTGAGCAGGAGGATGTGGCCGGCGCCCGGCAGTCCGCTGCCGTCCTGGACGGTCACCCCGCGCGCGTGGAGCGCGTCACGCACCGCGCGGGTGCCGTCGGGGTGCTCGTCGGTGTCGGTGACCTCGATCGCGAGGGTCGTCGTGATCTGGGTGAAGTCCGTGGTGGAGCTGGAGCGCAGCAGCTTGCCGCCGTCGACGACGACCACGTGGTCGCAGGTGCGCTCGAGTTCGCCCAGCAGATGGGAGGTGACCAGGACCGAGATGCCGAAGTCGGTGTGGATCCGGCGGATCAGGCCGAGCATCTCGTCGCGGCCGACGGGGTCGAGACCGTTGGTCGGCTCGTCCAGGAAGACCAGTTCCGGGTCGTGCACCAGGGCCTGGGCCAGCTTCACCCGCTGCTTCATGCCGGTGGAGTAGCCGCCCATGGGGCGGTAGCGCTCCTCGTACAGGCCGACATGGCGCAGGGTGTCCGCGGTGCGTTCCCGCGCGGCGGTGGGCGGCAGGCCGGACATGCGGGCCATGTGCACGACGAACTCGGTGGCCGAGACGTCCGGCGGCAGGCAGTCGTGCTCCGGCATGTAGCCCACCCGCTCGCGGATGGCGGCGCCCTTGGTCGCGACGTCGAGGCCGAGCACTTCGGCGCGGCCCTCCGTGGCGGGGGACAGACCCAGAAGGATCTTGATCAGTGTGGACTTGCCGGCTCCGTTGGCTCCGACGAGTCCGGTCACACCGGGCCCGACTTCCATGGAGAGCCGGTCAAGCGCGGTCACCCGGGGGAACCGCTTGCTCAGGCTTTCGGTCGCGATCACAGTCACGTCCCCGACGTTAGTGGCCTGCGCCACGTGGGTCGTCAGACCGGAGAGCCGTTTTGGAGTCCCCCTGGAGTCGTACGGGCCCGTAGGGGACCCTTCGTCGGGGAGTGGTGCGGGACACGGGCGGTGTGCCGGATCGCCCGGGTGAAGCCGTTTTTCCGAGACGACCGGTGGAACTCCGAAGCGGTTGTCCACAGGTGCACCCGATTTCGCTGTGGATAACCACACTTGACTGTGGATCAAACATCCTGGGCAAAATTGATCGCGTGATGCGCGTCTCTCCCGGCAGGCTGGGAGGATGGACGAAAGACGCACCGTGAAGGTGTCGAAGTACCTCGCCAGGCATCTGCGCCATACGCCCGAGGAGATCGGGCTCGCGCTCGACGAGGCCGGCTGGGTCGAGATCGACACGCTGATCGCCGCGGCGGCCGCACACGGTTTCCGGTTCACCCGGGCGGAACTCGACCAGGTGGTCGCCGCCAACGACAAACAGCGCTTCGCGATCGAGGGCACCCGGATCCGCGCCAGCCAGGGTCACAGCGTCGGGGTCGACCTGGGACTGCCGTCGGCCGTCCCACCGCCGTGCCTCTTCCACGGTACCGTCGGCCGTCACGTGGCCGCCATCCGCGCCGAGGGTCTGCTGCCCATGGACCGGCATGACGTGCACCTCTCCGCCGACCGTGCGACGGCGGCCCGCGTCGGCGCCCGCAGGGGCCGCCCGGTGGTCCTTCCCGTGGACGCGGCGGCCATGCACCGCGACGGCCACGTCTTCCGGGTGAGCGCGAACGGCGTATGGCTGACCACCGCCGTACCCGCTCGGTATCTGCGGTTCCCCGAGGGCCACTGACACGACGGCTTCCCCGTCCCCCGCCGTCCGCGCGTTCCTCGTGGGTGGTGCTGCCGTGCTTTCCCGACAGCCGACGACACCGCATGATCAGCGGTATGGATCATCTGCCCACCACCGAGGCCGCCGTCACCGCCCTTCGGGCGCTCGCCGAGGGGTACGAGCGCGAGATCGAGGTCACCCATGACGTGGGTGCCGACCAGACGTCGCGCCGCACCGCGGCAGGCGTGGGAGTCACCACCGACCCGGACGGGTCCCTCCCCCATGAGGCCTACGTCGAGTTCGGCGGCCTGCCCAGGGTCAGGGTGCGGCTCTACCCCGAGGGCGACGCGCTGATCGACGTGGAGGGCGTGGAGTGCCCCGACATCCCCCGCGACGATGTCCCGGCCTTCCTTCGCTCCGTCTTCGACGGCCTCGCCCACGTCAGAGGGCGGCGCTTCCCGCCGGGGTACTTCCTGATGGTGCCGCTGCCCGGGGACCGGACGCACAAGGAGTTCATCCCGATGATCGTCCTCACACCCTGGCTGAGCGCGCGCGTGCGGTGAGCGTTTCACGTGAAACACCCGGGCACCCAGAGCCGGGCGGACGGCTTCCTGCGCCGGACGAATCCGTCACCGCGTCCGGGGAAGACGGGCGGAATGGGAGAGATCCGGGTCGGAACCTGCTCGTGGACGGACAAGGCGCTGGTGTCCAGCGGCTGGTATCCGGCAGGCCACCGCGACGCGGAGGGCAGACTGCGGCACTACGCCACACAGTTCCCGGTGGCCGAGGTGGACTCCACCTATTACGGGCTGCCCAGCGCCCGTAACAGCCTTCTGTGGACCGACCGCACCCCGGAGGACTTCCGGTTCGACGTGAAGGCGTTCTCCCTGCTCACCGGACATCCGACACGGCCGGAAGCGCTGCCCGCCGCACTGCGTCCGGCCTTCGCCCGGCAGCGGGGACGGACCGGCATCGACCCCGGGCTGCTGGACGACGTGTGGGACCGGTACAGCGCGGCCCTCGAACCACTGCGCGCGTCCGGCCGTCTGGGGACGCTGGTTTTCCAGTTCCCCCGCCGGCTCGTACCGGGGAGGCCGGCGGTGGAGTTCCTGCGCCGGTGCCGTGAGCGTGCCGCGGGATGGCCGATGGCCGTGGAGTTCCGGCACCCCGGCTGGTGGCGCGAGGAACAGGTCGATGCGACGACCGCCCTGCTGACGGAGCTGGACACGGCCGCCGTGGCCGTGGACATGGTGCAGACGCTTCCCGCTTCCGTGCCACCTGTCGTACGGGTCACCACCCCGGAACTCGCCCTGGTGCGCTTCCACGGCCGCAACGGCGCGTGGGGGACCGGCACCAAGGAAGAGAGGTTCCGCCACTCGTACACGCCCGAAGAACTCTCCGAGTGGACACCGCGCGTCCACGAGATGGCCGAGCAGGCTCGGGAGGTCCACGTCCTGTTCAACAACTGCTGCGGTGACGCCGCCGTCCGCGCCGCGCAGTCGATGCGACACCTGCTCGGTCTCTCGTAGGGTCGTCCTCATGCGACTGAGCACTGTGATCCTGCCGATCGACCGCTGGCGCGAGGGTGGCCGCGACAAGTGGCGGCGTGCCGAGGAGCTGGGCTTCCACGCCGCCTACACCTATGACCACCTGTCCTGGCGGACCTTCCGGGACGGCCCCTGGTTCGGCGCGGTCCCCACGCTCACCGCCGCCGCGACGGCCACCGAACGGCTCCGGCTCGGCACGCTCGTCACCTCGCCGAACTTCCGGCACCCGGTGACCCTCGCCAAAGAGCTGATCTCCCTCGACGACGTCTCCGGCGGGCGCGTCACCCTCGGTATCGGCGCGGGCGGAACCGGTTTCGACGCCACCGCGCTCGGCCAGGAACCGTGGACGCCGCGTGAGCGGGCCGACCGCTTCGCCGAATTCGTCCCCCTGCTCGACCGGCTGCTCACCGAGGACTCCGTGTCGTACCAGGGCGACTTCTACGCGGCGCACGAGGCCCGTGGCATCCCGGGTTGTGCGCAGCGGCCCCGGTTGCCGTTCGCCGTGGCCGCCACCGGACCGCGTGGGTTGCGGCTCGCCGCACGGCACGGGCAGGCGTGGGTGACCACGGGCGACCCGAAGCTGTACGAGAACGGCACGTCCGAGCAGTCGGTTCACGCCATTCGTGGTCAGCTGGAGAGGCTGGCCGACGCCTGCGCCGAGCGCGGGCGGGACGTGGCCGAACTGGAAAAGATCCTGCTCACGGGGTTCACCCCGGACCGGGCCCGGCCGCTGGCGTCCCTGGACGCGTTCGTCGACTTCGCGGGCCGCCACACGGAGCTGGGATTCACCGAGATCGTGCTCCACTGGCCCGTCCCGGACTCGGACTTCGCGGCGGACCAGAAGATCTTCGAGCGGATCGCCATGGAGGCGTCGGCGCAGCTGTCCTGAGCAGGAGCCCGGCCGGCGGGACCGATGCCCGTGCCCTCGCGGCGACCGCTTCGTCGAGGGATTCGGGGAACACCGAAGAGCGGTAACCACTCACATGTGCGGAGTGCCGCACGGTCGTGCGGGCGCATACGGGACAATGACCGGGTGACCTCAGCGATCCGACAGCCCGCGACCCCGGGCTCTCCCCAGTTCTCGACCTCGCTCGAGCAGAAAGACAGCCCCGTCGTCCCACCGCGGCTCATCGCCACCGACCTCGACGGCACCCTGCTGCGCGACGACAAGTCGGTGTCCCCCCGCACGGTCGCCGCACTGGCCGCCGCCGAGGAGGCGGGCATCGAGGTTTTCTTCGTCACCGGCCGCCCCGCCCGCTGGATGGACGTCGTCAGCGACCATGTCCACGGCCACGGGCTCGCCATCTGCGGCAACGGCGCCGCCGTCGTGGACCTGCACGGCGGTCCCGGCGCCCACCGCTTCGTGAAGGTGCGGGAGCTCGCCCGGCCGAACGCGCTGGACGCGGTGCAGATGCTGCGCGACGCCGCACCGGGCACCGTGTACGCCGTCGAGCAGACCTACGGCTTCCACCAGGAGCCGGCGTACCCGAAGCTGCACATGGAGGTCCCGGACCTTTTGGCCCCGGCCGAGGAACTGCTGGCGCCGGACGCCCCCGCCGCCGACGAACCGGTGCTCAAGGTCCTCGCCCACCACCCCGAACTCGACCCCGACGCCTTCCTCAGCCTGGCGCGGCTGGCCGTCGGCACCCGTGCCAACGTCACCCGCTCCAGCCCGAGCGCCCTGCTGGAGATCAGCGGTCCCGACGTGTCCAAGGCGAGCACGCTCGCCCTGTGCTGCGCCGAACGCGGAATCTCACACGAGCAGGTCGTGGCGTTCGGGGACATGCCCAACGACATCGAGATGCTCACCTGGGCGGGCCGCTCCTACGCGATGGGCAATGCCCACCCGGACGTCCTCGCCGCCGCCTCGGGGCAGACGATCGCCAACAACGAGGACGGAGTGGCCGTGGTGATCGAACAGCTGCTTGCGGATCATTTCTGAGTGCCGGGGCTCGCTCAGAGGGTGAGGCCTCGTTGCGCGAGCCACGGCACCGGATCCACCGCCGAGCCCATCTCCGGCGTGACCCGCACCTCGAAATGCAGATGCGGTCCGGTGGAGTTGCCGCTGGTCCCGGACTGGCCGATCCACTGCCCGGGCGAGACGCGCTCGCCCTGGTCGACGGCGACGGCGGCCAGATGGGCGTACTGCGTGTAGTAGCCGCCCGTGTGCTGCACCACGATCTCGATGCCGAAGGCCCCTCCGCAGGACACCTTCACCACCCTGCCCGCGCCCACGGACCGCACCGGCGTGCCGATCGGCACCGCGAAGTCCTGCCCGGTGTGCTGGTTGGCCCAGAGTGCGCCGCCACTCCCGTAGGACGCGGACAGCGCATAGGTCTCCACCGGTGGCACCCAGGAGTCGGTGAACCGGAACTCCGGCTGGTCGAGCCGTACCGCACCACGGCAGGAGCCGGCCGTCACCGAGGCGTCCGCCTGTCCCTGCAGCTGCCACCGCGCCGTCTCGAGTTTCTGCTCGATGCCGTTCTTCAGGTCGGCGAGTTGCTTGTTCCGCTTCTCCAGCGCTTTCCACGCTTCCGCCGCCTTCGCCTCCTCACGGGTGATCCGCGCCTCGGCCCGTGCGTTCTTCTTGATCGCGTTGTCGAGGGCCACATGCGCCTTCCACAGGGCCCGCTGGCCTCGCATCATCTCCTCGGGGTCGTCCGCGAGGAGGATGTGCGCGGTCAGCGGCACCCCACCGCCGGTGCGGTACTGGGACCGCGCGATCCGGCCCAGGTCCTCGCTCAGGACAGCGGACTCCGCCCGCTCCCGGTCGAGCAGATCCTCCAGCCGCTGCGCCTCGGCCCGCTGCCGGTCGGCCTCGCGCCTGCCCGCCTCGTACTTCAGGGTCGCCGCGGCCGCTTCCTCGTAAAGCCGCACCACCTGTGCACTGACGCCGGATCCCAGGCCGTGGCCGGGGGCCTGGGGCACCTCGCCGTCGGTGGGCCGGGCGGCGAGCACGGCGAGCGCGCACATCGGCACGGCGACGAGCAGCGGACGGCGGCGGGTGAGGCGCATGACAGCGATCCTCGCGCCGCTCGGGCACCCGGTCCTGTTCATGTCGTACGCCTGGGGGAGCGTGCGACCCGGATGGACCAGTGATACCGCCGAAAAGGGGCCCTGCCCGTCAGGGTTGACGCCTTGTCACACGCGCCCTTCACGGTCACGCTTGTGGCGTCCCGGTCTCCGTGTCCCGGTCAGTTCGCCACCGCCAGCCGGTCCGACTCGGCCTCGCGCCGCAGCATGCGCCGCAACGGTCCGGCCACGGCTGCCAGTTCCTCGTATGCTCCGCGCTGCACCACGCGCCCCTCGTCCAGCACGATCACCTCGTCCACCGCCGTCAGTCCGGCCAGCCGGTGGGTGATGAGCAGGGTCGTGCGGCCCTCGGTGGCGGCCAGCAGATCGGCGGTGAGCGCGTCCGCGGTCGGCAGGTCGAGGTGCTCCGCGGGTTCGTCCAGCACCAGCACGGGGAAGTCCGCGAGCAACGCCCTGGCCAGTGCCAGGCGTTGCCGCTGCCCCCCGGAGAGCCGTGCCCCGTGCTCGCCGACGAGGGTGTCCAGGCCGTCGGGCAGGCTGTCGGCCCACTCCAGCAGCCTGGCACGGGCGAGCGCGTCGCGCAGTTCACCCTCGGTGGCGTCCCGCTTCGCGAGCAGCAGGTTCTCGCGCACCGAGCTGTCGAAGAGGTGGGCGTCCTGCGCGCACAGTCCGACCAGCCGTCGCACGTCGTCGCCGTCCAGGGCGTACGCGTCCACACCGGCCAGCGTGTACGAGCCCGCCCTCGCGTCCAGGAACCGCAACAGCACCCGTGCGAGCGTCGTCTTGCCCGAGCCGGACGGGCCGACCACCGCGATCCTGCGGCCCTGCTCCAGCCTCAGGTCCAGTCCGGCGAGCGCGTCCCGTTCCTGCCCGGCATGCCGGGCCTCGAGCTCCTTGACCACGAGCGGGAACGGCGACGCGGGCGCCTGCCGGGGTCGTTCCGGCTCCTGTACCGGCACCGGGGCGTCCAGTACCTCGTACACGCGCTCGGCGCTCTTGCGCACTCGCTGCCGGTGCTGCACGGCGAGCGGCAGTCCGAGTACGGCCTCGAAGGCCGCCAGCGGGGTGAGGACGACAACGGCCAGCGCCACGCCGTCCAGCCGGCCGGCGGACACCGCCTGCACGCCGACGAGGGCCGCGGCCGTGACGGTCAGACCCGAGATCAGTGCGGTGAGTCCGTCTCCGAGGGCGGTGGCGGTGGCCGCGCGCGAGGCGATCCGGGTGAGCACTCCGTCGGCCCGTCGTGTCTCCGCGGTCCGCCTGGGCAGGGCGCCCGCGACCGTCAGCTCCGCGGTTCCGGTGAGCAGGTCGGTGACGCGGGTCGCGAGGACTCCGCGGGCGGGCGCCAGCCGGCGCTCCGCACGCCGGGCCACGGCGCCCGTGATCGCCGGTACACCGGCTCCCGCCGCGAGCAGCCCGGCCGCGAGCACGGCTCCGGCCTCGGGGAGCAGCCAGGCCGTGAAGCCGACGGACAGGGCCGAGACGGCCACCGCCGCACCTGCCGGAAGCAGCCAGCGCAGCCAGTAGTCCTGCAGTTCGTCCACGTCGGCGACCAGCCGGGAGAGCAGATCGCCCCGGCGTGTTCCTCGCAGTCCGGCAGGGGCCAGCCGCTCCAGCCGCCGGTACACGGCGACCCTGGTGTCGGCCAGCGTCCTCAGCACCGCGTCGTGCGACACGAGTCGCTCGGCGTACCGGAACACGGCTCGTCCGATGCCGAAGGCCCGCGTCGCCGTCACGGCGATCATCAGATAGAGCACGGGGGGCTGCTGCGAGGCCCGGGAGATGAGATATCCGGACGTCGCCATGAGGCCCACGGCGCTGCCCAGCGCGATGCTGCCGAGCACCAGCGCGAACGTGAGCCGCCCTCGCCGGGCACCGGACAGAGCACGGACACGGGCCAGCACTCCGCGCGCGCCGGTCTCTGCGCCGGTTTCTGTCAGGGCGTCCTCCGGTCCGGACCCCGCCGCGCCTTCGGCGGAGGCGGGAGCGGCACCGGCAGCGTGTTCGGTGAGCGGAGGCTCCTGGTCGACGCCGTCGTGATCCGCCGGTCCGGGCCGCGCCCGGTCGCCGGCAGCGGGTTCCGTCACCCGCACCACGCGATCCGCCACCGCCAGCAGGGCCGGCCGGTGTGCCACCAGCAGCACGGTCCGACCGGCCGCCAGCCGCCGTACAGCTGCCACGACCTCGGCCTCGGTGGCCCCGTCCAGCGCGGCCGTCGGCTCGTCGAGCAGCAGCACGGGACGGTCCGCAAGGAAGGCGCGGGCCAGCGCGAGCCGTTGCCGCTGTCCTGCGGACAGCCCCGCTCCGTCCTCCCCCAACGCGGTGTCGGCACCCTCGGGCAGCGCGTCCACGAATTCCAGGGCACCCGCGTCCCGCAGGGCACGGCGGACGGCGTCGTCGTCCGCGCCGGGCCGGGCCAGGCGTACGTTCTCGGCGATCGTCCCGGCGTACAGGTGCGGCCGCTGCGGCACCCAGGCCACCCGGCTGTGCCACTGCGCCGGATCGACACCGGAGAAATCGGCTTCCCCGATCCGCACCCGTCCCTCGGTCGGCCGCACGAAGCCCAGCAACACGTTCAGCAACGTCGACTTGCCGGCCCCGCTCGGCCCGACCAGCGCGACCGTCTCCCCTGGCTCGACGGAGAAGGACACGTTCGACAACGCGTCCGTCGACCGTCCGGGATAGCGGACGGTCACGCCCTCGAAGGACAGGGCGCCCGACGGTACCGCGCCGGTGCCCGGCGTCGGCACGGGTGTCTCCAGGACCGAGAAGATCTCCTCGGCGGCGGCCAGCCCTTCCGCCGCGGCGTGGTACTGCGTACCGACCTGTCGCAGCGGCAGGTACGCCTCGGGCGCGAGGATCAGGATGACCAGGCCGGTGTACAGGTCCATCTCGCCGTACACGAGCCGCATGCCGATCGTCACGGCGACCAGCGCCACCGAGAGGGTGGCGAGGAGTTCCAGCGCGAAGGAGGAGATGAAGGCGATCCGCAGGGTCCGCATGGTCGCCCGGCGGTATTCGTCGGTGATCCGCCGGATCGACTCCGCCTGCGCCTTGGCCCGCCCGAACACCTTCAGCGTCGGCAGCCCGGCGACGACGTCCAGGAAGTGACCGGACAGCCGGGACAGCAGCTCCCACTGCCGGTCCATCTGGGACTGGGTGACCCATCCGATCAGCATCATGAAGACCGGGATGAGCGGCAGCGTGACGACGATGATCGCCGCCGAGACCCAGTCCTCGGTGACGATCCGCGCCAGCACCGCCACCGGGACGACCACAGCGAGCCCCAGTTGGGGCAGATAGCGCGAGAAGTAGCCGTCGAGGGCGTCGACCCCACGGGTCGCCAGGGCGACCAGCGAACCGGTCCGCTGCCCGGTCAGCCACCCCGGGCCGAGTGCCGTGGCCCGCTCCAGCAGTCGGCCCCGCAGTTCCGACTTGACCGCCGCGCTCGCCCGGTGCGCGGCCAGCTCGGTGAGCCAGCCGACCAGGGCGCGGCCGACCGCGACACAGACCAGGAGCATCACGGGAGTGCCGATTTCGGCCAGGTCCAGACCGTGCTGGAAGGCGCCCACCACCACCTCGGCGATGAGCATGGCCTGAGCGATCACCAGCCCCGCGCCGACGGCGCCCAGGGTGACGACCGCCACCAGGAAGAATCGCGTGGCGCGGGTGTAGCGGAGCAGTCGCGGGTCGATTGGTTTCACGTGAAACACACCTCAATGCACGGGATCGGCGATGTGCTGGGTGCCGATCCGCTTGCGGAAGACCCAGTACGTCCAGCCCTGGTAGAGCATGACGAACGGCGTGGCGATCAGCGCGAGCCAGGTCATGATCTTCAGGGTGTAGGCGCCGGAGGAGGCGTTGGTGACGGTGAGGCTCCAGTCCGCGTTCAGCGTGGACGGCATGACGTTCGGGAAGAGCGTCAGGAAGAGCATCGCCACGGCGGCCACGATGGTGACGCCGGACAGGGTGAACGACCATCCCTCGCGTCCCGCCCGGTTCGCCATCAGGGCGCCGACCAGCGCGGCGACCGTGACCACCAGCGCGACCAGACTCGCCCCGTCACCACCGTCGGCCTGCGTCCACAGCAGGAAGACCAGTGCCAGCACGGCCGTGACCAGCCCCACGCGCTGTGCCAGCTGCCGCGCCCGTCCCCGGATCTCACCGACGGTCTTGAGCGACGCGAACACCGCACCGTGGAAGGTGAAGAGCGTCAGCGTGACCAGGCCGCCCAGCAGGGCATACGGGTTGAGCAGGTCCCAGACGTTGCCCACGTACTCGAACTCGGAGTCGATCTTCACTCCGCGCACGATGTTCCCGAACGCCACGCCCCAGAGGAAGGCGGGGATGAGCGAGGTCCAGAAGATCGCCGTCTCCCAGTTGCGCTGCCAGCGCTCCTCCGGCCGCTTCGCCCGGTACTCGAAGGCGACACCCCGGATGATCAGGCAGACCAGAATGACCAGCAGCGGCAGGTAGAAGCCGGAGAAGAGCGTGGCGTACCACTCGGGGAAGGCGGCGAAGGTCGCGCCACCGGCCGTGAGCAGCCACACCTCGTTGCCGTCCCAGACAGGCCCGATGGTGTTGATCAGCACCCGCTTCTCGGTACGGTCGCGGGCGAGCAGCCGGGTGAGGATCCCGATCCCGAAGTCGAAGCCCTCCAGGAAGAAGTAGCCGATCCACAGGACGGCGATCAGAACGAACCAGACGTTGTGCAGTTCCATGACTGTGGCTCCCTCGGCCTAGTACGAGAAGGCCATCGGCTTGTCGGCGTCACGGGGATCGCCGCCGATCTTCGTGGGCGGGTTGAGGTCTGCCTCGGTCAGCTCGGGCGGACCTGCCTTGACGTACTTGGCGAGCAGCTTGACCTCGATGACGGCCAGGACGGCGTAGAGCAGGGTGAAGACGCTCATCGAGGTGATGACCTCGGCCTGGGACACACCGGGGGAGACCGCGTGACGGGTCTGCATCAGGCCGTAGACGACCCAGGGCTGCCGGCCCATCTCGGTGAAGATCCATCCCCAGGCGTTGGCGATCAGCGGGAACGCCATCGTCCAGAGCGCCAGGCGCCAGTACAGCCGGGTGAGCCGTGCCCCGAGCGGCTTCTTCAGCAGCACCAGATGCGGGACCTCGTCCTCTCCGGTGCGCAGGGTGGCCGGCAGCAGGAACCTCTTCCGCGTGAGCCAGAGTCCCAGCAGGGCGAGCGACAAGGACGCCATGCCGAAGCCGATCATCCAGCGGAAGCTCCAGTAGGCGACGGGGACGATGGGCCGGTAGTCACCGGGCCCGAACTCCTCCTGCAGGGCCTCATTGGTGTCGTTGATCCCGGGCACGTGCGACTCGAAGTCGCCGTGGGCGAGGAAGGACAGCAGCCCGGGGATCTCCAGCGCGACCTCGTTGTGCCCCTTGTCGACGTCTCCGTACGCGAACACGGAGAACGGTGCCGGCCCCTCGCCGTCCCACAGTGCCTCCGCGGCGGCCATCTTCATCGGCTGCTGCTCGTACATGACCTTGCCGAGGGTGTCCCCGCTGACCGCGGTGAGCAGCCCGCCGACCGCCATGGTGACCAGGCCGAGCCGGAGCGACGTCCGCATCACGGTGATGTGCTTCTTGCGTATCAGGTGGAAGGCCGCGATGCCCACCACGAAGGCGCCGCCCGTCAGGAAAGCCGCCGCGAAGCTGTGGAAGACCTGGTTGAGCGTGGTGTTCTGGGTGAGCACCAACCAGAAGTCGGTGAGCTCGGCGCGGCCCTTCTCCTCGTTGATCCGGTAGCCGACCGGGTGCTGCATCCAGGAGTTGGCCGCGAGGATGAACCAGGCGGACAGCAGGGTGCCGAGCGAGACCATCCAGATGCAGGCCAGGTGGATCTTCTTGGGCAGCTTGTCCCAGCCGAAGATCCACAAGCCGATGAAGGTGGACTCGAAGAAGAAGGCGAGCAAGGCCTCGAAGGCGAGCGGGGCGCCGAAGACGTCACCGACGAACCGCGAGTAGTCGGACCAGTTCATGCCGAACTGGAACTCCTGCACGATGCCGGTGACCACGCCCATCGCGATGTTGATCAGGAAGAGCTTGCCCCAGAACTTCGTCGCCCTGAGGTACTTCTCCTTCTCGGTGCGCACCCAGGCGGTCTGCAGCCCGGCAGTGAGGGCGGCCAGGGAGATCGTCAGGGGAACGAAGAGGAAGTGGTAGACGGTGGTGATACCGAACTGCCATCGCGCCAGGGTCTCCGGCGCCAAAGCCAGGTCCACGTCGTCGCTCCTTACATCGCTGTGCCACAGCGGCCGCTTGATCCCGTTCGTCCCCCACATCTCGGAAGAAACAGGATGCGCTTGTGAACGCGTTCACATTCACAAGCAATTATGGCCTACTGCTTTTCACATTCGGAAGGGGGGTCCCCTGTGACGTCAACCCCTTGGGCAGTGCTTTGTGGGGACGGGGCGGCATGGGGCGACACGAAAAGGTCCGGAAGCGGCACGGAGACGACACGCCGCCGAGAGGGAGAACGCCGACAGCCGGCCGACGGCTGATCCGTCGGCCGGCTGTCACGGCCGCGAGGCCGAGGCGCTCCGGGACCCCGGGCGGCTACAGCTCCTTGCGGAAGGCCTCCGTCACCTTCAGGAAGATGTCGTTGGCCTCGGTCTCGCCGACCGTCACCCGCGCCCCCTCCCCGGGGAACGGCCTGACGACCACGCCTGCCTGCTCGCACGCCTGCGCGAACGCCGCCGTGCGCTCCCCCAGCCGCAGCCACACGAAGTTGGCCTGGCTCTCGGGCACCTTCCAGCCCTGAGCATGCAGCGCGTCCATGACCCGGTTGCGCTCACACACCAGCGAACCGACCCGGCCGATGAGCTCGTCCTCGGCACGCAGCGAGGCGATCGCCGCATCCTGCGCGAGCTGGCTCACACCGAACGGCACCGCCGTCTTGCGCAGCGCCGCGGCCACCGGCTCATGGGCGATCGCGAAACCCACGCGCAGTCCGGCCAGCCCGTAGGCCTTGGAGAAGGTCCGCAGCACACAGACATTGGGCCGCTCCCGGTAGATCTCCACACCGTCCGGCACCTCGGGGTCACGGATGAACTCACGGTAGGCCTCGTCGAGCACCACCAGGACATCGCGGGGCACCCGGTCGAGGAAGCGCTCCAGTTCGGCCCGCCGGACCACCGTGCCGGTCGGGTTGTTGGGGTTGCAGACGAAGATGAGCCGGGTCCGGTCGGTGACCGCCTCGGCCATCGCGTCGAGATCGTGCACATCCCCCGGGGTCAGGGGCACCTGCACGGGGGTGGCACCGCTGATCCTGGTGATGATCGGGTACGCCTCGAACGAGCGCCAGCCATAGATCACCTCGTCACCGGGGCCCGAGGTGGCCTGCAGCAGTTGCTGGGCGATGCCCACCGAACCGGTGCCGGTGGCCAGGTGGGAGACCGGGACGGCGAAGCGCTCGGCCAGCTCCGCCATCAGGGCCGTGCAGGCCATGTCGGGGTAGCGGTTGAAGGAGGACACCGCGGAGGCGATGGCCTCCATCACCCCCGGCAGCGGCGGATACGGGTTCTCGTTGGAGGACAGCTTGTAGGCCACCGGGCCACCGGCCGCCGCCGGCTTGCCCGGTTTGTACGTGGGGATCCCCTCCAGCTCGGCGCGCAGTTTGGGGCTCGTCTCGCTCACCGCAGTCCTCCTCCGAAGACCGGCGGCCCATGACCGCCGCCGACATCCAATACTGCTCACCTTATGAGGATTCGACGCGACGGAGTAGAGATGCCGCTGCGTGGGGGCTCCGCCGCCTGGAAACGCCGCTGCGTGTGCGGGCAGCGGCAGCAGGAGTCGCCTCCGCATCATCCGCCCCTCCAGCAACAGGGGCATCACCGCGTGAAGGCGCCCAAAGGGCGTCCGGACCGGGGGGCGCGCCGCACATATATCTACGCGCCGGTGGCTCGCGCCGTGGCGCGCATCCCCCGTGCAGGTGAGTTGAGACCTCTTCGCAACATCGCCCCCTCGGCAGGCCTGCATGCGCCGACACGTCAGGTCTTGGCATTGGAACGTTCAACATCCTTGCTTTGCAAGGAACTTACCCTTTAATGATCATGCAGAAACGTGCCTGTCAACGCATGCATATGCGTCCGCCCTACCCCACCGCATGAGCCCTACTATCGGCTCGCCATGACAGCAGCAGGGAAGCACCAGGTGAGCCGCGCGGAAACCTCACGCCGAGGCAGCAAGCCGGGTCGAGCGGGCATCAGGGACGTGGCCGCCGCCGCCGGAGTCTCCATCACGACCGTCTCCGATGCCCTCAACGGCAAGGGCAGGCTCCCGGACGCCACCCGGCGCCACGTCCGCGAGGTCGCCGACAGGCTGGGCTACCGTCCCTCGGCCGCCGCCCGCACGCTCCGTACCGGCAAGTCGGGACTCATCGGCCTGACCGTGACGACCTACGGGGAAGAACCTTTCACCTTCACCGAGTTCGCGTACTTCGCCGAGATGGCGCGTGCCGCCACCTCCGCCGCGCTCGCCCGCGGCTACGCCCTCGTGATCCTCCCCGCGACCTCCCGACACGACGTGTGGTCCAACGTCGCTCTGGACGGCACGGTCGTCATCGATCCCTCGGACCAGGATCCGGTCGTCAGTGAACTGGTCCGGCAGGGTTTACCGGTCGTCTCCGACGGCCGCCCGGCCGGTTCGCTCCCGGTCACGGCCTGGGTGGACAACGACCACGAGGCCGCGGTGCTCGGCATCCTCGACCATCTGGCCGCCGCGGGCGCCCGCCGTATCGGCCTGCTGACCGGGACCACGACCGACACCTACACCCACCTGTCGACCACCGCGTATCTGCACTGGTGCGAGCGCGTAGGCCAGGACCCGGTCTACGAGTCCTACCCGGCACACGATCCGTGCGCCGGCGCCGTCGCCGCCGACCGGCTGCTCGCCCGCCCCGACCGTCCCGACGCCGTCTACGGGCTGTTCGATCCCAACGGCACCGATCTGCTCGCCGCCGCGCGCCGCTACGGCCTGCGCGTCCCGGACGACCTGCTGCTCGTCTGCTGCAGCGAGTCCACCGTCTACGCGAACACCGAGCCGCCCGTCACCACGCTCTCGCTCAAACCACGACGCATCGGCACGGCTGTGGTCCAGCTGCTCATCGACGCCATCGAAGGGGTCGATCCGGAACACACGGTGGCGCAGGTGATACCCACCGAGCTGATCGTGCGCACCTCGTCGCAGCGCCGGCCACCGCGCACGACGGTCAGCCCGCCGCGGTCGCCGGCCTGACCGGCAGAAGAACCGCGGATCCCCGGAAAGGGCGACCGGGCCGGGCTCCCGGAGGTGTGAAGGAACCGCTCCCGGAGGAGTGAAGCGCCGACTCCCCTCCGGGAGCCGCCGCTCACGGGAGCGCCGGCTGTCCGAGTACGGACGGACGCGGTCCCAGGAGGAGTCGGCGCGGCCGGGTGGCCTCACTGCGGGCGAAGACCTGACCAAATGGGGCGAAAGCCGCGACGAACCGGCGTCTTGCTCCGATTCACCACCCCTGGGTCATCACATGGCACGATCCGCGTTCCTATGATGGGCCCACGACACCGCGGGCCGCTGCGACCAGGCAGTCCGACGCGGTGCAGTTGCGGCGTGATGGTGGAGGGGTCGATGACTCAGGGGGCCGGTCAGGGACCCGGGGCGGAGCGCACACCGACGGTGCGCGACTTCCGGGTGCCCGCGTACATCCACGAGACCGGTCCGTACGCCCACAGCATGCACCCCGGTGACGCGGCGGCGGCCCCGCCGCCCTCGGAGAGCCTCCCGGAGGGGTACACACCCACGCGTCGGGACCTCCCGGTCATCAACCGGGGTGACACTGTGCAGGTGATCGTCGACCCCGCGTCCGTCTCCGCCCCACAGCCCCCCACCGGGCCCGGTCCGCTGTACGTGGTCGGTGACGTCCACGGATACCTCGACGAGCTGATCGCCGCCCTCCAGGAGCAGGGCCTCATCGACTCCGCGGGCCAGTGGTGCGCCGGCCCCGCCCGGCTGTGGTTCCTCGGCGACTTCACCGACCGGGGACCGGACGGCATCGGCGTCATCGATCTCGTGATGCGGCTGTCCGCCGAGGCCGCCGCGGCCGGCGGCTACTGCAAGGCCCTGATGGGCAATCACGAACTGCTGCTGCTCGGCGCCAAGCGGTTCGGCGACACCCCCGTCAACTCCGGCGCGGGCACCGCCACCTTCCAGGCGGCCTGGCTCCTCAACGGCGGGCAGAAAGCCGACATGGACCGGCTCCAGGACCACCACCTGCAGTGGATGGCCCGCCTGGACGCCGTCGAGGCCGTCGACGACCATCTCCTGCTGCATTCCGACACCACCGCCTACCTCGACTACGGCCACTCCATCGAAGAGGTCAACGACACCGTCCGCGAAACGATCACCCGCAATGACGCCGACGAGGTCTGGGACCTGTTCCGCAAGTTCACCAAGCGGTTCTCCTTCCGCGACGAGGGCGGCGCCGAAGCGGTGCGCTCCCTGCTGAATACGTACGGCGGCACCCGGGTCGTTCACGGCCACAGCCCCATTCCGTACCTGCTGGGTGAAGTCGGCTCCGAGGACGGCGGGGACGACAGCGGCCCCGTCGTCGAAGGTCCGCATGTCTACGCCGAGGGACTGGCCATCGCGATGGACGGCGGCGTGACGATGGCCGGAAAACTGCTGGTCCAGAAGCTGCCACTCGCCAAGTGAGCGGGCTCCGGGCCGGGCGTCGCCGGCCCGGGACCCCGCCGGGCAGCAGTCAATTTCGGTAAACCCCCTGTCACGGCGCACCGTCAGCGCTCTACCATCGGCTTATCCGTAGCAGGCTCCCCTCCGTTTCTGCCCAACGGCTCGTCGGCATGCCGAGCCACAAGCCCTACGGAGCATCGGGGGATGCACATGAACAGCGTTCCGCAGCACCTGTTGGCCGAGGACCGCCAGGAATACGAGCGGATTCTCGACGAGGTACTGCGCTCCGCACCACACCGCCCGGAACTGGCCGCCGTCGGTCAGCGGCTCAACTCCGAACAACTGCGCACCATGGCGCTCAATGCCACCGCGATCATCACGGCGGCCGCGGCGACCGAGTACCAGCACTACATCAAGGTCCGCGAGGAACTGCGCCGGCCTCCGGCGTCGGCCACCCCGGCCGTGCGCGGGTCGGGCTCCTCCGAGCCGGAACCCGGCGCAGCGGGGCTCGCCGCGGCCATGGGGGAGGTCGCCGAGACCGCCGGTGCGGGTGCGGTCGCCGTCATCGCCGTTCTGGCACCCGTCCTGGCCGGAACGGCGGCCGCGATATTCCTGCTCGTCGGCTACATCCTGCGCCTGCTCGACCCCGGCGCGACCTTCGCCCGGACCATGCTCACCACGGGCTGGACGTTCGTCGCCGTGACCGCGGTCGCCATCCTGGTCGCCGCCGTGGGTCTGCTCCTCACCGCGCTGCGCAACAAGCCCTCGGCCCGGAGCGGGCCGTACCTGGAAGTCGACAAGGAGGTGGCCCTGGCCAGGGACACCTGGCACGAGGCACTGCTGGAGCGGGGGATCATGCCGTTCCTGCGGGACGCTCTCACGGATCCCGGCACGGCAGCCGCACTGCGCTACGCGACGCCGTCCGAACCGACCAGCCGTATCCCCCACCTCGGCTACCACCGGCCGGGATTCACCAGCCCCGGCCAGGGCCCTACCCGCGGCCCGCGGCCGAGCTACTCGAGTCCGGACTACAGCAGCCCGGACTTCGGAGGGCCGGAACACCAGCCCGAGTAGGCGAACGCAGCCGAAGTACCGGCCCGGTTCCGGAGTCGTCGGCCGGCGCGCCCTCACCGGCGGAGCCCTCTCGAGAGGCTCCGCGACGGGGACGTGCGCCGGGCGCCCGGGTCAGGTCATCACCGGGTCAGGTATGCCCGGATCAGGTCATGCGCCTGGTCATAGAATGCCCGCCCGGCTCGCAGCTGTGATCCACAGCGGGAACTCGGACAGCAGACGGTCGTACAACTCCGGGTCCGGCACGGTGCCGATGTCGTCGACGGCGAAGAACCCGACGTTGTCGACGCGGCGTCCGGGCAGCGTGTCGAATCGTTCCAGCACGCCGTAGTTCGCCCGTCCGAGCCCCACGAACTGCCAGAAGATGGGTTCCTCCACCGCTTCGCGGAGCTCCCGCTCGATCTCGGCGTTCCGGTAGACCCCGCCGTCGGAGAAGAACAGCACGAGCGTCGGAGCCGCCGCGGGACTGTTCCCGACGAACGAGCGGACCTCGGCGATGACCTTCTGTTCCTCGTTCTGGATGCCGACCTCCCTCATGTCGACCTGGCGCGGGTCCAGACACTTCTTCCGCCCGCGCCGGAACAGGCTCATCTCCCCCACCCGCACGTGCAGCCGGAGCCAGTCGGGCAGCTCGCCCAGCCGCAGGTCCGGCAGCCGTGCCGGATGCGAGGCGAACGTCCAGGCCTGCATCTCACCGTCGTCGTCCAACTGCGCGGCGACCGCGGCCATGCGCTCGACGACGTCCGCCACGACTCCCTTGGAGTACTGGGGTGCCATGGAGCCGGAGGCGTCCAGTACGAGGACGACGCGCGCGGTGACCTCGGCGGCCCCGTGCTTGCGCAGGCTGACGGCCACCTGTTCCTTGCGCAGCGACAGACGCTTGCGCATGTCCACGGGCAACTGCTCCTCTCCCTTGGTGAGGCGCGGAGCGGCCGGTGGAGCAGCCGGAACCGGAGGCGTCGGAACCGAAGGCGTCGGAGCGGGATACCCCGGAGCGGAGGCGGCAGGCGTGACGGGGGACGCGACGACCGGAGGCACGGCGGCGGGGGCCGTCGGGGGAGCGTCGTCCACGGTGATGCCGAAGTCAGTGGCCAGCCCCGCGAGCCCGGAGGCGTACCCCTGGCCCACCGCGCGGAACTTCCACTTCCCCTGGCGCCGGTACAGCTCGCCGCCGATGAACGCGGTCTCCGTGCCGGCCACCATGTCGAACCGGGCGATTTCGGTCTCCGCCCCGGCGTCGATCAGCCTGAGCACCAACCCCGGGACCTGGCCGAAGGTCCCGCCGTCGGACGACGCGCACAGCGCGACCCGCTCGACGGCCGGTTCCAGCAGGCGCAGGTCGACCTCGACCGTGTCGGTCGCTGCACCGACGGCGTTCCGCTTTCCCCGATGTGTCACGGCGTGGGAAGCATGCCGCTGCTGGTTGTAGAAGACGAAGTCTCCGTCGTTCCGCACCCGTCCGGCCGCCGTGAGCAGGAGAGCCGACGCGTCGATGTCGGGCACCCCGGCCCCGGCGGTCCAGGCAAGCTCGACACGCACCACCGGGGCGTCGACGGGAAGATTGGACCCCTTGCTCATTGATTGCACTGTCATGGCACACAGTCTGCCGATCCGTCCCCATGAGCGGCGAGAGGAGCGGGCCCGAACAGCCCGCCCCCTCGCCCGTTCAATCAGTTCGGTTCAGCCGGTTCAGCCAGTTCAGCCGGTTCAGTCCGTCAGCGGCAGGTACACGCGGTTGCCCGCCTCCGCGAACTCCTTCGACTTCTGCAGCATCCCCTCGGCGATCTCCTCGGCCGAGGCGCCCTCCGGCGAGGTACCGCCGAACCGCTCCGTGATGCTCTGGCTGATCTTCATGGAGCAGAACTTCGGCCCGCACATCGAGCAGAAGTGTGCGGTCTTGGCGGGCTCTGCCGGAAGGGTCTCGTCGTGGAACTCCCGTGCCGTGTCCGGGTCGAGGGCGAGGTTGAACTGGTCCTCCCAACGGAACTCGAAGCGCGCGTCGGACAACGCGTCGTCCCACTCCTGCGCACCCGGATGTCCCTTGGCCAGGTCGGCGGCATGGGCGGCGATCTTGTAGGTGATGACACCGGTCTTGACGTCATCGCGGTTGGGCAGGCCGAGATGTTCCTTGGGTGTGACGTAACAGAGCATGGCGGTGCCCCACCAGGCGATCATCGCGGCACCGATGCCGGAGGTGATGTGGTCGTACGCGGGCGCGACGTCCGTCGTCAGCGGGCCGAGCGTATAGAACGGGGCTTCATCGCAGATCTCCTGCTGAAGGTCGATGTTCTCCTTGATCTTGTGCATCGGGACATGTCCCGGGCCCTCGATCATGGTCTGCACATTCAAACGCCTCGCGATCCGGTTGAGTTCCCCGAGTGTGTGCAACTCGGCGAACTGGGCCTGGTCGTTGGCGTCCGCGACCGACCCCGGCCGGAGCCCGTCGCCGAGCGAGTACGTGACGTCGTACGCCGCGAGGATCTCGCAGAGTTCCTCGAAGTTCTCGTACAGGAACGACTCCTTGTGGTGCGCCAGACACCACGCCGCCATGATCGAGCCACCCCGCGAGACGATGCCCGTCTTGCGGTGGGCGGTCAGCGGCACATACTCCAGCCGTACGCCCGCATGAACCGTCATGTAGTCCACGCCCTGCTCGGCCTGCTCGATCACCGTGTCCTTGTAGATCTCCCAGGTC
Organism: Streptomyces cathayae; assembly: GCF_029760955.1. Taxonomy (GTDB): domain Bacteria; phylum Actinomycetota; class Actinomycetes; order Streptomycetales; family Streptomycetaceae; genus Streptomyces; species Streptomyces cathayae. Next base: position 4,043,951 of record NZ_CP121682.1, on the reverse strand, counting down.
AGTTCCTCGGCCCTGCCGTCGACCTTCTCCAACGCCTGGTAGAGCGGCACGGTGCCGATGGGGACGGGGGAGTTGCGCAGCACCCACTCCCGGGTGGTGTGGATATTGCGGCCGGTGGACAGGTCCATGACCGTGTCGGCACCCCAGCGGGTCGCCCAGGTCATCTTCTCCACCTCCTCCTCGATGGAGGAGGTCACCGCGGAGTTCCCGATGTTGGCGTTGACCTTCACCAGGAACCGCTTGCCGATGACCATCGGCTCGGTCTCCGGATGGTTGACGTTGGCGGGCAGCACCGCGCGGCCTGCCGCGATCTCCTCACGCACGAACTCCGGTGACACGTTCTCCCGGATGGCCACGTACTCCATCTCGGGCGTGATCTCGCCGCGGCGTGCGTACGCCAGCTGTGTGACCGCCTCACCCGCGCGGCCGCGGCGCGGCTGACGGGGCCGGCCCGGGAACACCGCGTCGAGGTTGCGCAGGCCGCCGCGCGGCGAGGTGTGCTTGATCCCGTCGTCCTCGGGACGGACGGGACGGCCCGGGTACTCCTCGGTGTCGCCGCGCGCGATGATCCAGTTCTCCCGCAGCGGCGTCAGCCCCCTGCGTACATCGGTGTCGACCAGGGGATCGGTGTACGGGCCCGAGGTGTCGTACAGCGTGACCGACTGGCCGTTGGTGAGGTGCACCTGACGGACCGGCACCCGCAGATCGGGGCGCGAGCCCTCGACGTACGCCTTGTGCCAGCCGATGGACTTCCCGGCCTCCTTCTGCTCCGACGTCTCCGTCGGGTTCTGTGTGGAGGCAGGCGTGCGTGCGTCCTTGTTGGTCATGAGACCTACTCCCTACGCCGGCATTACCCGGTAACAGGTTCAGCGGTCGACGCAGCGGTTTCCGTCGGTCGGCGTTCCGTGGGGAACATCACTCGTGCAGCAGTGATGTTCCCCGTGAAACGTCGTGGGGACGGAGGTCAGCGCCCTCTCAGCCCGGTGCTCCGAGCTCCCGCGTGTACAAAAGGTGCCCCCACGCTAGCGCCGATTCTGGCGCGGTGACCAGAGGGCCCTCGTGGTTCTTGCGATGATCGGGCGGTGACCTCGACGCAACATCCCCCGTACCCACCGCCCGACCCCCCCCTCGGCTCCGGCGCTCGAAACGGCGGCGGCCGTGGCAGAGAGCCCGCCGTCGGCAACAACATGGGCCGGGGGGACGGCCCCGGCTCCGGAGACTGGTTCGGGCGCGGTCCCGGCGCCGGCCACCCGGGACAGGAGCAGGGGCGGCGGGATGCGGGAGCGGGACAAGCGCAGGACCACGGCCGGGGCCCGGAGTCGGGTGGCGGCCGCCCCGACCGTGGCCCGGACGGCGGCGGTCACGGCGGCCACGGCGGTGGCCACAGCGGCCCCCCTCCGGGCGGCGACGGACACGATCACGGCCCGGACTCCGGCAGCGGGCACGGCCACCCGCACGGGCACAGTCACAGTCACGGCCCCGCCGCCCCCGTCTCGAAGCACCTGCGCAAGGTCATCGCGGCAATCCTCATCCCGTTCACCGCGGCGGTGCTGATCGGCCTCGTCGTGCTGTGGCCGGGCGGTGCACCGGGGCACGAGCGCACCGGTGTCGGTTTCGACCGGCAGACGCAGCAGGCCACGGTCACCAAGGTGGTCGAGGTGAGCTGTTCCTCCGTCAACGCTTCCGGAGGCGTCCCGACCGGCGACACCTCGACGGCCGAGGGCTCCTCCGCGCAACAGCAGGCGGACGGTACGTGCAAGCGAGCGACGATCCGGGTCGACAGCGGCAATGACCAGGGCCGCACGTTCACCGAGATCGTGCAGCCGGACCAGTCCCGTCAGCTGAGCGAGGGTCAGGAGGTCGTGGTCGCCTACGAACCTTCCGCCCCGAAGGACCTGCAGTACTCGGTCACCGACGTGAACCGGCGTCTCCCCTTGACCCTGCTCGCCGGTATCTTCGCGGTCGCCGTCGTGGCCGTCGGACGGCTGCGCGGCGTGATGGCACTGATCGCGCTGGCGGTCAGCTTCCTGGTGCTGAACTTCTTCATCCTGCCCGCCATTCTGCAGGGATCCAACCCCCTGGTCGTGGCGGTGGTGGGGGCGAGCGCCATCATGCTGCAGGCCCTGTATCTCTGTCACGGACTGTCGGCGCGCACGTCCGTGGCGGTGCTCGGCACTCTGGTCTCGCTGCTGTTGATCGGCGTTCTGGGCTCGGTCTTCATCGACTGGGCCGCGCTGACCGGCAACACCGACGACAACACCGGTCTGATCCACGGCCTGTACCCCGACATCGACATGAGCGGCCTGTTGCTGGCCGGCGTCATCATCGGGTCGCTCGGTGTGCTCGATGATGTGACGGTCACCCAGACATCGTCCGTCTGGGAACTGCACGAGGCCAAACCGTCGATGGGCTGGCGGGAGCTGTACCGCGCGGGCATCCGCATCGGCCGGGATCACATCGCGTCCGTGGTCAACACTCTCGTTCTCGCCTACGCGGGCGCCGCGTTGCCGTTGCTGCTGCTGTTCTCCATCGCGCAGAGCAGTGTGGGAACGGTCGCCAACAGCGAGCTGGTAGCGGAGGAGATCGTGCGTACACTGGTCGGCTCGATCGGTCTGGTGGCCGCGGTGCCGGTCACCACGGCTCTGGCCGCCCTGGTGGTCTCGGCCGACCGTACGGCGGCGCAGACACCCAAGGAGAGCGCCCGGGCGGCTCCGGCGCGGGGCGGGAGGGGCCGGCGCCGGAAGCGGTGACCCGTCACGGCGCGGCACCGGAGGGCCTGCTGCCGCCACATGACCGGTTGCGACCCCGCCGCCGGGTGGCCGGCCCACCGGGGCGGCTCGTCCACGGGCGCAAAAGCGTTCCTGCATCGATGTGGCGGAACGCGGTGAACGGTTCCGCCACCCGCTGTCCGAGTAGCGGAACCCTTCACCCGGCGCTCTGCTCCGCCAGGATGCGGTCCAGCGCGTCGTCGAGGTGGGCGTCGAAGTCGGCGAGCGCTCCCTCCTGGCCCAGCGGCACCAGCTTGTCGGTGCGGTCGAGGAAGGCCACGAGCGGCGCCGTCGACGAACGGAACAGCGCCTGGTCGCCACCGACCTGAAGCCGGATCAACACCTCTCCCAGCATGTCGGGTTCGACCGGTGACACCCGCACGTCCCCCTCACCGCACGGCCTGCCGACGCCGTCGATCAGCAGCTCTCGGCCGAACGCCCAGGTCACAGGCGCGTCACCGGGAAGATGGAAGGTCAGCCGCACGGCGTAGGGATCACAGGTGTCATAGCGAAGCTCCACCGGGATGCGGAAGGACAACTCCTCCGACACCAGAAAGCTCATCATGACCTCTGCCTGTACGGACTCGCGCATCGCCTACCCCGTCATTAGCTGCGGACCAGCCGGGAATGGACCCCTGACACTGAGTGAATCTTGCTCAACGTACACGGTGAATCACAAGGAGTGAGTTTTCAGATGGTGATAGAGAGCCCCAACGGCCCGAGCAGACGACCCACTTCCGCCTGCAGCCGCTGCGCGGCGGGGAGCAGCCGGTCGGCCTGATGCGCGGGCAGGGAGACGGCGACCGTCGCGGCCGTGGTGCCTGCCGTGATCGGGATGGCCGCGCACACCGTGCCCAGGGCGTATTCCTGCCGTTCGATCACCGGTTCCATGCGCCGGGTCCGCTCCAGGCGCCGGAGAAGACCGTGCCCGTCGCGCACGGTGTACGGCGTGACAGGCTGCACGGGGAAGCGGTCGAGGTGGTCGCGGCGGGCGGCCTCGCCGAGCTGGGACAGCAGGCACTGCCCGATGGCGTGCGCGTGGCCGGTCTCCCGGAAGTCCGCCCATTCCTGCACCGCGGGATTGCCGGGAGTGTCGGAGACGCACACGAGGTCGATCTCGCCCTCGCGGTACACCGCGTAGTACACGGGAGCCCCGACCGCGTCACGCCACCGCGCGAGCGCGTCGACGACCGTGCTGCGACGTTTCTGCGGGGCCCCGCTGCTGCTCAGCCGCTCGGCTGCGGCGCCGAGGAAGAACAGACCTTTGTCACGGCGCAGATAGCCCTCGTGCACAAGGGTGCGCAGCAGGTGGTACGCCGTGGGAAGGGCCAGCCCGGTCTCGCGGGCCAACTGTTTGGCCGGGGCTCCGTGCTCATGTCCGGCGACGGATTCGAGCAGACGCATCGCGCGCTGCACGGAGCCGATGAGGGTGGCGGGGGGCGCCGGTTCTGCGACTGCCCGCGCATGGGGCTGGCAGGGAACGGCGAGCAGATGTGCGGTGACGGTGTCAGCCGTGGCCAAGGGTCACTCCCGAAGCGAGGGGGCAGCCCGTGTGGGGGAACACGGGTGGGGGTGTACGCCGCTCGCGGGGATCGCCCCCGCGTGGCGTTCCGGACTCTAACCGTCTGTCACCGCATACGGACGGTCCGTCCGGAAAACTTCCCCCGGCCGAGGGAACCGGTGTCGCTCGTTACCGCTTCACCGGCTCCCCATGGGGCTCACCAGTCGCCGCGCGACGATGAACTCGACGTGAACTTCCGTACGACGTAGATGAGTCCGCCGACCAGGGCGGCGAACACCAGCACCTTGAAGAGCAGCCCGATCACGAAGCCGACCACGCTCGCTATCAGCCCCCCGAACACGACCAGGGCGATGACCGGCACCGCGATCCACTTCACCCACCACGGCAGTCCCGTGAAGATCTCTCGCATCGCCTTCGTCCTTACCTCTCCGCCCGCCTCGTGCCGGGTCGCGTGAATGATGTCCTGCACTCGATGCTAGGTCTCCAGGAGCCCCACCGGGAGTCTCGGATCCCTTGTCCTCCCCTGACCGGTCCCCTAGGGAACCCCGAGAGCGCGGCTCAGCTCTCGGGGGGAGAGAACACCACCAGGACCCGCAGGTCCTCACTGATGTGATGGAACTTGTGCGCGACACCCGCCGGCACGTACACCACGCTGCCGCGTGCCACCTGCGTGGTCTCCATGCCGACGGTGATCGCCGCCCTGCCGCTGACGACGAAGTACACCTCGTCCTGGTTGTGCGGCTGCTGCGGATCCTGCCCGCCCGCGTCCAGGGCGTACAGGCCGACCGACATGTTCCGCTCCCGCAGGAACTGAAGGTAAGCACCATCGTTGGCGGCGCGTTCGGCCTCCAGTTCGTCCAGCCGGAATGCCTTCATAGCCTGTCCGCCCCTGCCTCACTGCTCATGTCCGGTCCTGTCTGCAACGATCAGACACATGAAGAATTTCGTAGTCAAGACGATCGCCAACGCCGCTGCCCTCGCGGTGGCGGTGTGGCTGATCGACAAGATCACCCTCACAGGTGACAGCACGGGCAAGGAAATCGGCACCCTCATACTCGTGGCGTTGCTCTTCGGCGTGGTGAACTTCCTGGTCAAGCCGGTCGTGCAGCTCCTGAGCCTCCCGTTGCTCATCCTGACGCTCGGGTTGTTCACCCTGGTGGTGAACGCGCTGATGCTGCTGCTCACCTCCTGGCTGGCCGACCAGTTCGACCTGAGCTTCCATGTGGAGGGCTTCTGGACGGCCGTGCTGGGCGGTCTGGTCATCTCGGTCGTCTCCTGGGCCCTCAACGTCGTTCTGCCCGACGGGGACTGAGCACCTTGACGTACCGCGTCTGTTTCGTCTGCACCGGCAACATCTGCCGTTCCCCGATGGCCGAAGCCGTCTTCCGCGCGCGTGTCGCGGAGGCCGGCCTCGACGGCACGGTCGAGGTGGACAGCGCCGGCACCCACGGCTGGCACGAGGGCGGCGGCGCCGATCCCCGCGCGGTGGCCGTCCTGGAGGAGAACGGCTACGCCGCGGACCACACGGCCCGGCGGTTCGACCCGTCGTGGTTCGCCCGTCTCGATCTCGTCGTCGCGCTCGACACGGGCCACCTCGAAGCACTGCGCCGCCTGGCACCCACCCCACAGGACGCGGCCAAAGTGCGCCTGCTGCGCTCGTACGACCCCGAAGCGGGCGATGATCTCGACATACCGGACCCGTACTACGGAGGTGCGGACGGCTTCGTCGCATGTCTTGAGATGGTGGAGGCGGCCGGTACCGGGCTGCTCACCGCGGTACGCGAGCAGACGGAAGGACGATCGGTATGAGCGATTCCACGACGGACGGCGGCTGCGGGACGGACCCGAGAGGGCCCTTCACCGGTGACGGCACCCGCGCGGTGCGGGCCGGACTGCCCGAGTCGGTCAAGCACGAACCGACCCTGCCCGGCCCCGTCTTCGCCGCCCATTTCCACCTGCCCGGCGACCCCACCGGCCCCTACACCTACGGCCGGGACGAGAACCCCACATGGACGCTGCTGGAGCAGGCCATCGGAGAGCTGGAGGCCCCGGGGCAGGACGGCGCCGAGACCCTGGTGTTCGCCTCGGGCATGGCCGCGATCTCCTCGGTGCTCTTCTCGCAGCTGCGCGCCGGGGACACGGTCGTCCTGCCGGACGACGGCTATCAGGTGCTGCCCCTGGTGCGCACCCAGCTGGAGGCGTACGGCATCGAGGTGCGTACCGCGCCGACCGGCGGCGACGCCCAGCTCGACGTCCTCGACGGCGCGCGGCTGTTGTGGATCGAGACACCGTCGAACCCCGGGCTCGACGTGTGCGACGTGCGGCGACTCGCGGAAGCAGCACATGCGCGCGGCGCACTGGTCGCCGTCGACAACACTCTCGCGACACCGCTCGGCCAGCGCCCGCTGGAGCTCGGTGCCGACTTCGCCGTGGCCAGCGGAACCAAACAGCTCACCGGCCACGGAGACATCCTCCTGGGGTACGTCGTCGGCCGCGACGCCGAGGCGATGGCCGCCGTGCGTCGCTGGCGCAAGATCGTCGGTGCCATCCCCGGCCCCATGGAGGCATGGCTCGCGCACCGCTCGATCGCCACACTCCAGTTGCGGGTCGACCGGCAGAACGCCACCGCGCTGACGCTCGCTCAAGCCCTTCGGGAGCGGACCGAGGTGACGGGACTGCGCTATCCGGGGCTGCCGGACGATCCCTCGCACCGGGTCGCCTCGCAGCAGATGCGACGCTTCGGGTGCGTGGTGTCCTTCACACTGCCCACGCGCGCGCGTGCGGACCGTTTCCTCGACGCGCTGCGGCTCGTGGACGCCGCGACCAGCTTCGGCGGCGTGCGGTCCACGGCCGAGCGGCGCGGCCGCTGGGGCGGGGACGCGGTTCCGGAGGGCTTCATCCGTTTCTCCGTCGGCGCCGAGGATCCGGCCGACCTGGTGGCGGACGTACTGCACGCACTGGACGAAACGGCCGCCTGACGGGGCCGTTCGGACGGGTGACAGGCGTCCCGCTCCGGACGACGGACGGTCCGAGCCTCCCCCCTCGTGGCTCGGACCGCCCTCGGTTCTTCGCGCGAAGAACCACGCGACCAAGGCTAGTTGACTCGATGTCAGTGTCCAATCACTGTAGCGACAGCGACCTATCGACATATTTATAGTGGGGCCTGGGCGGCAACGGGGCTGACGAAGAGGAGGGCGTGCCGTGGACCTGGCCTTGTTGCGGACCTTCGTGACCGTGCACCGAGCCGGCTCCTTCACCCGGGCCGCCGCCCTGCTCGGCCTCTCCCAGCCTGCCGTGACCTCGCAGATACGGACCCTGGAACGGCAGCTGGGCCGGCCCCTGTTCCTGCGGCAGGCCCGCGGCGTGACACCGACGACCATCGGAGACGAACTCGCCCACAAAGCGGCGCCGCATCTCGACGCTCTGATGGAGATCACCGAGACCGGACTCGAAGAGGACTCCTCCTCGCGGACACTGCACCTGGCAGGGCCTCTCGAATTCACTGCCGAGCGGGCGGTGCCCGCGCTCACCGCGCTGACCCGCGAGAACGGCCGCAGCTTCGCCTTACGCACCTCCTTCGGGACCGCCGAGGAAACCCTGGAAGGGCTGGCCGCGGGGCGGCATGATCTGGCCATCAGTACGGTCCGGCCGCGGGGCACGCTGCTCTCGGCGACCGCGCTCTGCGACGAGGAGCACGTCCTGGTCGCCGCGCCCCGCTGGACTCGGCAAGCCGGCTCCGACAGGCTCCACCGCACCGGGAGGTCCGCGCTGGAACAGATCCCGGTGATCGAGGTGCACGAGTCGCTTCCCCTCGTCTCCCGCTACTGGGCCTCCGTCTTCGACTCCCGCCCTGTCACCCCGGGCACCGTCATCGTTCCGGATCTACGCGCGGTGCTGGCCTGCGTCGCCGCGGGTGCCGGGCTGGCCGTACTGCCCCGGTACCTGTGCACGTCCGCACTCGAACGCGGAGAGGTGATCGCGCTGCACGAGCCCGCCGTGCCACCGCTGCGTACGTACTTCCTGGTGGTCCGGAACGGCACGCTGGCAATGCCGCATGTCGCGCGTGCTCATGAGTGGCTGCAGCAGACAGCCACCGACTGGTGCTGATCCTGCGGCCACGCGGCTCATCCGGGAAAACCGGCCGCCGGCCTGTCGCGATGTTTCACGTGGAACAAGCTGGGCCACATTTCCTCCATGACCGTCCGACCCGTGGTCAAGCGCACCGCCCGTGCCGTCCTGCTGGACGGTGATCACCTGATCCTGATCAAGCGGACCAAGCCCGGCGTGGATCCCTACTGGGTCACCCCCGGGGGAGGAGTCGAGCCGGAGGACCCGACCGTCGTCGACGCCCTGCACCGAGAGGTGTACGAGGAACTCGGCGCCAAGATCACCGACGTGGTGCCCTGCTTCGTCGACACGGTGGAGCACATCGGCGAGGACGGTGGCGCCACCGGGGTGAAGGTGCAGCATTTCTTCGTTTGCCGTCTGGAGTCCATGGATCCGTCGTTGCGACACGGCCCGGAGGTCGACGAGCCCACCGGCGAGTACCAGATCGTCCGTGTGCCGTTCACTCGCGTGGGCATCGCCTCCGTCCATCTCGTCCCGTTGTCACTACGGCACTACCTGGACGGCAACATCGAGGGTGTACGCGCCATGCACGCTCCCGACCTGGGATGACCCCCGGGCACCACCCGGAGGACACCGGCGCGTGGGCTTCCCGAGATCTCGGAAACGGGTGGACACCGACAGCCTCCGTCGGACAGCCTGACCTGCGTGCCGACACCCTCCCTTGCTTCTCTGCCCATCCGTCGCCTCACCCTCCGCGATCTCCCGGCCTGCGCCGACCTGTCCGAGGATCGCGGGTGGCCGCGTGAGGAGCACAAGTGGGGGCTTCTTCTCTCCGCGGGGAAGGGCTACGGGATCGACGATCCCGACGGCGGTCTGGGCACCGCCTGTGTCGTCACCGAGTACGGCCCTCAGGAGCGCCCCGCACTCGGGGCCATCGGTATGGTCCTGGTCGCCGAACGGCATGCCCGCCAGGGCATCGGACGCCACTTGATGCGCCATGTCATGTCGGCGATGAGCGCCACGCCCCTGACACTGCACGCGACACCGAACGGCCTCCCTCTCTACGAAGAGCTCGGTTTCAAGGTCATCGGCCGGGCGGAAATGCTCCGCGGGCACTTCGTCCCGGGCGGGGCAGAGCTTCCAGGGGCCTTCACCCGCACCGCCACCGCCGCGGACCTGCCCGCCCTCCTCCGGCTCGACGAGGAGGTGTTCGGGGCGGACCGTACGCACATCGTCACCCGGCTGCCCGCATTCGCCGACCAGGTGCGCGTGGCCGAGGAGAACGGCCGGATCATCGGTTACGCGGCCGCGTGGCCCAATATGGACACCCATGTCGTGGGCCCGCTGATCGCCCTCGACACCCCTACAGCCATGGCACTCCTCGCTTCTCTCGCCGCTCACACCGACCGGCCGCTGCGGACGGACATCGATGTACGGCATGGAGAGCTGCTGGCCTGGGCGAAGGAGCGCGGTCTGGCATCCATCGCCTTCAACGCGGTCATGACGTACGGGATCACGGAAATGCCCGGGGACTGGACCCGAAGGTTCGCCCCCGTGACGGTCGCGGCCGGCTGAGGTCTCCGGACACGACGACGCCGGTTCCCGAAGTTTCCGGGAACCGGCGTGCCCTGGGGGACCGCCCGTCAGGCGAGGGCGTCCACGGCAGCCGTGGCGAAGGAGTGATCCTGCTCCGGCGCACCGCCGCCGACGCCGACCGCGCCGATCAGCCGGCCGCCGCGCCGGACGGGCACACCACCGGCGATGAACAGCAGCGGCCGGTCCAGTGCGGTGGGCAGGGTGTGGAAGAGCCCTCCCGGCTGCACGGCCTCGACGAGGTCCGCGGTGGGCGCGTCCAGCTGAAGCGCGGTGTACGCCTTGCGGGTGCTGGTCTCACCGGAGATCAGCACGGCGCGGTCGTCCCTCCGGAAGGCGAGCAGATGCCCTCCTGCGTCCAGGACGGTCACGCTGACCGTGACCCCGGCGGCCTCGGCAGCCTGGTGCGCGGCTGCGACCAGGGCTTCGGCGTCAGCGGTGGTGAGCGGGACGACAGCGGTGGTGGTGCTCATGAGCAAGTAACTCCTTGGTGTACGGGCGATGCCGGGTTGCAACGGTGACGTCGGTGGCCGTGGTGACATCGGTGGTCGTGGTGAGGAGGTGGCCGGTGGCGGCCGAGGACGGGGGGTGAGGACGGTTCCGGGCTCGTTCTCGCCGGCGTTCGGATCAGTGGGGGACTGAGGTCCGCTGTCCGGTGGGCGCCGGGCCTGTGACTGCGCCCCCGGCGCTGGAGGCCTTGTCCCGGTGGTCGAGGGCGGCGGACACGAAGGCCAGCAGCAGGGCACCCGCCGCAAGAACGGCGCCGACCCAGTTGGGAGCGGTGTAACCGAGCCCTGCCGCGATCACGAGACCCCCGAGCCACGCGGCCAGGGCGTTGCCGAGGTTGAAGGCGCCGATGTTCATGGCCGAGGCCAGGGTGGGGGCGCCGTGAGCCTGGTCGAGAACCCGCTTCTGCAGGGGCGGGACGGTGGCGAAGCCCAGGCCGCCGATCAGGACGATCGTGACGGCCGCCAGGACCTTGTGGTGCGCGGTCAGTGTGAAGAGCGCCAGCACGACGGCGAGAGCGCCCAGAGACACGTACAGCATGGGCATCAGGGCGCGATCCGCGTACTTGCCGCCGATGAGATTGCCCCCGACCATGCCGAGGCCGAAGAGGACCAGCAGCCAGGTGACGGATCCGTCGGCGAAGCCGGCGACGCGCGTCATCATCGGCGCGATGTAGGTGATGGCCGCGAAGACACCGCCGAAGCCCAGCACGGTCATCGCCATGGCCAGCAGGACCTGGACGTTCTTGAAAGCGGCCAGTTCATCACGTAGCCGTACGCCCTCCGGCCGGGGGAGGTCGGGAACGAGCTTGGCGATGCCGACCAGACCGACGGCACCGAGCGCGGCGACGATCCCGAACGTGACACGCCAGCCGGCGGACTGGCCGACGAGAGTGCCCAGGGGAACACCGACGACATTGGCGACGGTCAGCCCGGTGAACATCATGGCGATGGCCCCGGCCTTCTTGTCGGGGGCGACCAGCTCTGCCGCGACCACGGAGCCGATACCGAAGAAGGCACCGTGGGCCAGTGAGGCGATCACCCGCCCGAGCAGCATGACGCCGAAGACGGGGGCCAGAGCCGAGAGCAGGTTGCCGACGATGAACAGGCCCATCAGCATCATCAGCATCCGCTTGCGGGAGACCTTGGTGCCGAACACGGTCATCAGCGGGGCACCGAACACGACGCCCAGGGCGTAGCCGGTCACCAGATGGCCGGCGGTGGGGATGGAGACACCGAAGTCACCTGCGACCTCGGGCAGCAAACCCATGATCACGAACTCCGTCGTTCCGATCCCGAAAGCCCCGATCGCGAGGGCGAGGAGCGCGAGAGGCATGAAGGAAACAGACCTTTCAACTGATTGCGCATGCGCCTTACAGGCAAGGACAATAGTTGCATGCGCGGGCTACTTGCAAGCGCGGTCTATTTCGGTCTTGCTCTACCCTGGCCTCAGCAGCTCCTGAACGGAGGGAACGCCCATGACCGCCACGGATCCCGCACTGACCGCCCTCACTCAGGGCTGGTGCGCGCTCTCGTTGCTGCACGGGAGAATCGAGGCCCATATCGAGCGGGCGCTCCAGGCCCAGCACGATCTGAGCGTGCGGGAGTACTCCCTGCTGGACGTCCTGAGCCGACAGCACGACGGCGTCGGGGGGCATCTCCAGATGAAGCAGGTGGCCGACGCGGTCGTACTCAGCCAGAGCGCCACCACCCGCCTGGTCACCCGGCTCGAGAACCGCGGCCTGCTGGAGCGCTATCTGTGCCCCACGGACCGGCGCGGCATCTACACCAACGTCACGCAGGCCGGTCTCCTGCTGCTGGAGAAAGCACGGCCGACCAATGACTCCGCGCTGCGCGAGGCTCTCGACGCGGCGGCGGAGAACCCCGAACTGGCCCCACTGGTCCGCGCAGTGGAGACACTGAAGACATCGGTATCGGTACCTGCATGAGGCAACCGCCTCGACGCATGTCTGCGTAGGGTGCGGCCATGGGAGATCTTGAGATACGCCCCGCAGTCGCCGGCGACATCCCGGCGATCGTCGACATGCTCGCGGACGACCCCTTGGGCGCACAACGTGAGTCCCCGGACGACCATCGCCCGTACCTGGCTGCCCTGGAGCGACTCAGCTCCGATCCGAACCAGCATCTGGTCGTCGCGGTCCGCCAGGGCCGTGTCGTCGGCACGCTCCAACTCACGATCGTCCCCGGGCTGTCCCGGCGCGGTTCCACGAGGTCGATCATCGAGGGCGTCCGCATCCACACCGAGGAGCGCGGCAGCGGCCTCGGGACCCGGCTCATCGAGTGGGCCATCGATGAGTCCCGTCACCAGGGCTGCCAGTTGGTCCAGCTGACCTCCGACAGCACCCGCGCCGACGCCCACCGCTTCTACGAGCGGCTCGGCTTCTCGGCTTCCCACGTGGGTTTCAAGCTCACACTGTGAAGGCGGACAAGGAGCCTGTTTCACGTGAAACAGGCTCCTTCCACAACCTTCCGCACAACCGGGCCTACCCGACGCCCCGCCATCCCTCGGGATCCGCTCCGCCCGGTACAAAAGCCTCCTCGTCATACGGTCGGCGGTTGAACACGAAGGACCCGAGGTCCAGATGGCTCACCGATCCGTCCGACCGCCGTACGGGCCTCAGGAGCTCTCCGGCGTAGTAACCCTCCAGTCCTGTCCAGGTGCCGTCGCCGTTCGATCGGAAACTCGAACCACGGCCCTTGCCGGACAGCGGCTCCAGCGACACCAGCCCGTCGGCCGACAGCCGCAGGGCGAAGCCGAGCGTCCCCCAGTACCACTGCCCCACCAGCTCCAGCACAGCGGAGTCCGCCTCCCGCAACGGCCGCCAGGGCGCGGGGATACGGGGTTCCGCCTCGGCGACGATCCGAACGAGATCGGCGGCGACCGGGAACAGCAGCGGTCCGGACGTGCAGTTCGCCAGGACCACCGCGGCCACGTCGTCCTCCACGCTCATCACAAGACAGGCAAGGAAGCCCGGCAGTGATCCGGTGTGCCCGATGAGGGCCCGCCCGTCCCGGTGACGCACCTCCATTCCCAGGCCGTACGCATAGCCGCTCGCCACGTCCGCCGCCTCCGCCGGTGCCGCCGGCCTCCTCATCTCTCGCAACGACCCGATATCCAGTACCCGCTCGTCACCATGGGCCAGAAACGCGGCAAAACGCGCCAAATCACTTGTGGTGGACCAGAGTTGACCTGCGGGTGCCATCCGTCCGAGATCCTCGGCGGGCTCACGTTGCATCACGTCCGCCCATGGATGCACCGCCCAGCCATCCGCATACGGTGCCTGCGGGCGCACACCTGTCCGATGCAGACTCAAGGGCTCGAGCACTTCACGTCGGAGAACGGCCTCCCACGAAGCACCGCGCATCTTCTCCACGAGCGCGCCGAGCAGCGCGTATCCGGGGTTCGAGTAGTGGAACCGCCTGCCGACCGGGTGCACCAGGGGGTGCTCGCCCAGTACGTCGGCGAGGCCGGGCCGCAGGGAGCCAGGAGTACGCTCCCACCAGGGGCCCGGCGTCTCAGCCGCCAGACCACCGGTGTGCGCGAGCAGTTCGGCGATGGTCGCCTCCCCCGCGCCCGTGCCCGGCAGGTACTTCTCCAACGGCTCGCCGAGGTCGACCACCCCCTCGTCACGCAGCCGGAGCACCAGGACGGCGGTGAAGGTCTTGGTGAGGGAACCGATCCGGTACTGCGTGTCCCCGTCCGGCGCGTTCCCCTCCAACGACGTCCGCACACCCGCCCACACCGCTTCTCCGTCCCGCACCACGGTCGCGACGAGAGACGGGGCCCGCTCTTCGGCCTGGGCGACGGCGATCCGGTGCAGCAACGCCCGACGCGTACCGGCCAGCAGTTCTTCCTGAGGTGTCGTCATGCCCTCAGTTCAGCAGGAATCCGATCAGGTCTGCGCCATGTCCACGAAGCGTGAGTAATGTCCCTGGAAGGCGACCGTGATCGTCGCCGTCGGGCCGTTTCGGTGCTTGGCCACGATCAGGTCGGCCTCACCCGCACGCGGGGACTCCTTCTCGTACGCGTCCTCACGGTGCAACAGGATGACCATGTCGGCGTCCTGCTCGATGGAACCGGACTCTCGCAGGTCGGAGACCATCGGCTTCTTGTCGGTGCGCTGCTCGGGGCCACGGTTGAGCTGGGAGAGCGCGATGACCGGCAGTTCCAGTTCCTTGGCGAGCAGCTTGAGGTTGCGGGACATGTCCGAGACCTCCTGCTGGCGGCTCTCCGCCCGCTTGGAACCACCGGACTGCATCAGCTGGAGGTAGTCGATGACGACCAGCCGCAGGTCGTTGCGCTGCTTCAGCCGACGGCACTTGGCACGGATCTCCATCATCGACAGGTTCGGGGAGTCGTCGATGTAGAGCGGCGCCGCCGATACGTCCGGCATCCGGCGCGCCAGACGGGTCCAGTCCTCGTCGGTCATCGTGCCGGACCGCATGTGGTGCAGGGCGACCCGGGCCTCGGCGGACAGCAGGCGCATCGCGATCTCGTTGCGCCCCATCTCGAGTGAGAAGACGACACTCGGCAGGTTGTGCCTGATCGACGCCGCACGGGCGAAGTCCAGCGCGAGCGTCGACTTGCCCATCGCGGGACGGGCGGCGATGACGATCATCTGCCCGGGATGCAGACCGTTGGTGAGCGAGTCGAAGTCCGTGAACCCCGTGGGTACACCGGTCATCTCGCCGCTGCGCGAGCCGATCGCCTCGATCTCGTCGAGCGCGCCCTCCATGATGTCGCCGAGCGGCAGGTAGTCCTCACTCGTGCGCTGTTCGGTGACGGCGTAGATCTCGGCCTGCGCACGGTTGACGATCTCGTCGACGTCGTCGTCGGCCGCGTATCCCATCTGGGTGATGCGGGTGCCGGCTTCGACCAGGCGGCGTAGTACGGCGCGCTCGTGCACGATCTCCGCGTAGTACGCCGCGTTGGCCGCCGTGGGCACCGTCTGGACGAGGGTGTGCAGATACGAGGCCCCGCCGACCTTGTTGATCTCACCGCGTTTGGTCAGTTCCGCGGCGATCGTGATGGGGTCGGCCGGCTCGCCCTTCGCATACACGTCGAGGATGGCCGTGTAGACGGTTTCGTGAGCCGGTTTGTAGAAATCGTGGCCCTTGAGGATCTCGACGACATCCGCGATGGCGTCCTTGGACAGCAGCATGCCGCCCAGAACGGACTGCTCGGCCTCCAGGTCCTGCGGGGGCACCCGTTCGAACGCGGTACCTTCGCCCTCCCACGCTCCGGAGTCCCGGCCGCGGTCGTGCTGGTCCTCGCGGCCCCTGCCTCCGTTGTCACGGCGGCGGGAGGCAGGCAGACGATCGCTGGGGCCGCTGTCGGCCCACGGGTCGTCCAAGGGCTCGGAAATGCTCACCGAGCCACCTCCTCCCGTCCGCCGAGCGGACCTAGCCGTGGCCCTCTTTCTACGGCACGGCGCTGACAAATAGGACGCCCGACTCCGGTTGTCGCGCGCCGGATTTGCGGCCATTCGGCAACCGGCGGACGGAGCGGGCGCCGGACCACCGTAGGCCCGTATGCACCGTCAGCCAATCTGGTTATCCACAGACCCTGTGGACAACGGGGTCAATGCTGTGGAGAAGTTCGCCAAACCTGTGCACGACCCGGTGGACAGCCCTGTGAACAAGGAAACTCTGCCGCCGCGATGACCACGCTGACCTGGGGTTTCCTAGTCCACTGCCTGTGTAGAAGAAAAACTTTCCCAGACGGGCCAAGATCCCTTCGATCGCTGTGCGCATGCACACACCCTGCGCCATCAAGTAAGGGTCTATAGAGCTTTGCATCTCTTACCTGTGGACGATTAGATTGGTGCACATGACACAGGCCCCCGCGCGCCCACGCGCCGTCCGACGGCAGCACGACCGCGAGATCGTCATGCTGGCCGTCCCGGCTTTCGGCGCACTTGTCGCCGAGCCCCTTTTCGTCCTGGCCGACAGCGCCATCGTCGGCCATCTCGGCACCGCACAGCTCGCCGGTCTCGGCATCGCGTCGGCCCTTCTGGTGACCGCCGTGAGCGTCTTTGTCTTCCTGGCCTACGCCACCACCGCCGCCGTCGCCCGGCGCGTCGGCGCCGGTGATCTCCCTGCCGCCATCCGCCAGGGCATGGACGGAATCTGGCTCGCCCTGTTCCTCGGTGTCGCCGTCATCACTGTCGTCCTGCCCACGGCACCGGCCCTGGTGGACCTCTTCGGCGCCTCGGACACAGCGGCCCCCTACGCGATCACCTATCTGCGCATCTCAGCTCTCGGCATACCGGCCATGCTGATCGTGCTCGCCGCGACCGGTGTTCTGCGCGGACTGCAGGACACGAGGACGCCTCTCTACGTCGCCGTCGCCGGCTTCGTCGCCAACGGCATCCTCAACGTCGGGCTGGTCTACGGCGCCGGCTTCGGTATCGCGGGCTCCGCCTGGGGCACGGTCATCGCCCAGTGCGGCATGGCCGCCGCCTATCTGATCGTGGTGCTCAGAGGAGCACGCCGACACGGCGCCTCACTGCGCCCCGACATCGCGGGGATCAGGGCTTCCGCCCAGGCCGGCGCACCGCTGCTGGTGCGCACTCTCTCGCTCAGGGCCATCCTCATGATCACGACCGCCGTCGCCGCCCGACTCGGCGACTCCGACATCGCGGCTCACCAGATCATCCTCTCCCTGTGGAGTCTGCTCGCCTTCGCACTGGACGCCATCGCGATCGCCGGGCAGGCCATCATCGGCCGCTATCTGGGAGCCGGGGACGCACAGGGTGCCCGTGAGGTGTGCCGTCGCATGGTGGAGTGGGGCATCGGCGTCGGAGTCGTTCTCGGCGTGCTCGTGATGCTCTCCCGGCCGGTTTTCCTGCCCCTGTTCACCAGCGATTCCACGGTCATCGACGCGGCGCTGCCCGCTCTGGCGCTCATTGCCCTGTCCCAGCCGATCTCCGGCATCGTCTTCGTTCTGGACGGAGTGCTGATGGGCGCGGGCGACGGGCCGTACCTGGCCTGGGCGATGCTGATCACCCTGGCGGTCTTCGCCCCGGTCGCCCTGCTGGTCCCCGTGTTCGGGGGCGGTCTCACCGCGCTCTGGGGCACGATGACGCTCATGATGACCATTCGGTTGCTGACCCTGTGGGTCCGTACCCGTTCGGGCCAGTGGGTCGTCACCGGCGCCACGCGCTGACGCGGTTCCCGCGGAAGGCGGTGTTTCACGGGAAACGACGGTGGGGGCCGCACCCCGAAGGGTGCGGCCCCCACCTCACTGCTTCAGCGAGCAGTACTTACTCCGAGACGACCTCGATGTCGACCTTGGCGGCAACCTCGGGGTGCAGACGCACGTGCGTCTCGTGGGCGCCCAGGGTCTTGATCGGGGCACCCAGCTCGATGCGACGCTTGTCGACCTGAGGACCGCCGGAAGCCTTGATCGCGGAAGCGATGTCGGCCGGGGTGACGGAACCGAAGAGACGACCGGCGTTGCCGGAGCGGACCGCGAGGCGGACCTTGACGCCCTCGAGCTGGGCCTTCACCTGGTTGGCCTGCTCGATGGTCTGGATCTCGTGGATCTTGCGAGCACGACGGATCTGCTCGACGTCCTTCTCGCCACCCTTGGTCCAGCGGATCGCGAGCTTCCGCGGGACCAGGTAGTTGCGAGCGTAACCGTCCTTGACGTCGACGACGTCGCCCGCGGCACCGAGGCCGGAGACCTCGTGGGTGAGGATGATCTTCATGAGTCGGTCACCCTTCCCTTATCGCGCGGTGGAGGTGTAGGGCAGCAGCGCCATCTCACGGCTGTTCTTGACAGCCGTGGCGACGTCACGCTGGTGCTGCGTGCAGTTGCCGGTCACGCGGCGGGCACGGATCTTGCCGCGGTCGGAAATGAACTTCCGCAGCATGTTCGTGTCCTTGTAGTCCACGTACGTGACCTTGTCCTTGCAGAATGCGCAGACCTTCTTCTTCGGCTTGCGCACAGGCGGCTTCGCCATGATGTATCTCCTGTGTGATCAAGAAGTGTGGGTACGGCCCGCCCTAGAAGGGGGGCTCGTCCGAGTAGCCACCGCCGCCGCCGGAGCCTCCGCCCCAGCCGCCGCCCTGCTGGCCACCACCGCCCTGGTTGCCGCCGGCGGGAGCGCCGCCGGTCGCCCAGGGGTCGTCGGCCGGGGCGTTGCCGCCCTGCTGGCCGCCGCCGGAGCCTCCGCCCCAGCCGCCGCCCTGCTGGCCACCACCGCCGTAACCACCCTGCCCACCGCGGCCGGTGGTCTTGGTGACCTTGGCCGTGGCGTTGCGCAGGCTGGCGCCGACTTCCTCTACGTCCAGTTCGTAGACCGTGCGCTTGACGCCCTCACGGTCCTCGTAGGACCGCTGCTTCAGCCGGCCCTGCACGACGACGCGCATGCCTCGCTGGAGCGACTCGGCGACGTTCTCCGCCGCCTGACGCCAGACCGAGCAGGTCAGGAACAGGCTCTCGCCGTCCTTCCACTCGTTCGTCTGGCGGTCGAAGGTGCGGGGAGTCGACGCGACACGGAACTTCGCGACGGCCGCACCGGACGGGGTGAAGCGCAGCTCGGGGTCATCGACAAGGTTGCCGACGACCGTGATGACGGTCTCGCCTGCCATGGGGGAACCTCTCGGCGGGTTTGCTGCTGGCTGCTGGTACTGCTACTCGGATCCCGGGATCGACTGAGCGGAGACGCTCAGTGGTTCTCGGGGCGGAGGACCTTGGTCCGGAGGACCGACTCGTTCAGGTTCATCTGGCGGTCGAGCTCCTTGACGACCGCAGGCTCGGCCTGCAGGTCGATGACCGAGTAGATGCCCTCGGGCTTCTTCTTGATCTCGTACGAGAGACGACGACGGCCCCAGGTGTCGACCTTCTCGACCTTTCCGCCGCCGTCACGGACGACAGAAAGGAAGTTCTCGATCAGCGGGGAGACAGCACGCTCCTCGAGATCGGGGTCGAGGATGACCATCACCTCGTAGTGACGCATGTGGAACCCACCTCCTTCGGACTCAGCGGCCACGGTCGTTCCGTGGCAGGAGGGTCGTGATGCGTTGCGCAACGATGTCTGTCAGTAGAACAGCCGCCACTGACAATCGATGTCGGGCGGCGGTTTCCCAGGCCGACCGGGGCGGACCGTGGTCCTGCCCTGATCCTGACTGGATCTGTCCGGACAGACACCGGTGCAGACGGTACACAGTACCCGCACAGTGGCTTCCGGTTGAAATCCGGCCCGGAAGCCCGTCAGTCTGTACACATCGGGTGTGTACGGCGCTACGATGCGCCGCCTTTCGCAGGAGGTGCCATGGCACAGGCATTGCGACCCAACACCGCCGGAGGCCTTTTCGCCACGGACGGAAAGTCCCACCCACTCCAGGACACCCTGCTCGCGGTGACCCTGGTGCTGGGCATCACGTCCTTCATCACGGCGATGTTCCACCACCTGCACCTGCTCAGCTCCTGGACCGGCCTGGTGGGAATTCTCACCGGCGCGTACGGCCAGTGGGTCTCGCAGACGACACGGGGGCGCTTCGGCCTCATCGTGGGCCTGGGCGCATCGGCCGTCGGCTTCTTCCTGGGCATGGCCCACGGCGGCCTCTTCGGCGGGCTCTTCGACTGATTCCGGGCACCCCTGCCTGAATACCGTGGAGCGCCCCGGCCGACGACCGGCCGGGGCGAAGGTCCGTGCGCCCAACCGGGTCGGCTCCCAGGCGCAGTAGGCTTCGCGCGAGAGCCGGAGCCCCTGATCCCATGGGGACACACCAGCCCGAGGAGCGCCCCGAATGACCCTGACCCTGAGGACCATCAGCCGAGAGCAGCATCTGGCGTACCTCCAGAGCCTGCCGTCGGCGAGTCACATGCAGGTCCCGGCCTGGTCGGACGTCAAGGCGGAGTGGCGCGCGGAGAACCTCGGCTGGTTCGACGACCGGACCGGCGAGATGGTCGGCGCCGGCCTCGTCCTCTACCGGCAGCTGCCCAAGATCAAGCGCTACCTGGCCTATCTCCCCGAGGGCCCGGTCATCAACTGGTTCACGCCAAATCTTCAGGAATGGATCGAGCCGATGCTCGCGCACCTGAAGCAGCAGGGCGCGTTCTCGGTGAAGATGGGCCCGCCGGTGGTCATCCGGCGCTGGGAGGCGGTGACCATCAAGAAGGGGATCCAGGACCCGGACGTTAAGCGTCTGCGTGACCTGGAAGCCGACTTCATCGAGCCCCGTGCCTTCGAGGTCGCCGACAAGCTGCGCCGCATGGGATGGCAGCAGGGCGAGGACGGCGGGGCCGGCTTCGGCGACGTCCAGCCCCGCTACGTCTACCAGGTGCCGCTGGCGAACCGGTCCCTGGAAGAGGTCCACAAGAACTTCAACCAGTTGTGGCGCCGCAACATCAAGAAGGCCGAGAAGGCCGGCGTCGAAGTCGTCCAGGGCGGCTACGACGACCTGCCCGAGTGGCAGCGGCTGTACGAGATCACCGCCGTGCGCGACCGTTTCCGGCCGCGCCCGCTGTCGTACTTCCAGCGCATGTGGACCGCCCTCAACACCGAGGACCCCAACCGCATGCGGCTGTACTTCGCCCGGCACAACGGCGTGAACCTGTCCGCGGCCACGATGCTGATCGTCGGCGGCCACGTCTGGTACTCCTACGGCGCCTCCGACAACATCGGCCGTGAGGTCCGGCCCTCGAACGCGATGCAGTGGCGGATGCTGCGCGACGCCTACGCGCTCGGCGCCACCGTCTACGACCTGCGCGGCATCTCCGACTCGCTGGACGAGACGGATCACCTCTTCGGCCTGATCCAGTTCAAGGTGGGGACGGGCGGCCAGGCCGCCGAGTACCTCGGCGAGTGGGACTTCCCGCTGAACAAGCTGCTCCACAAGGCGCTCGACATGTACATGTCGCGCCGTTGAGCCCGCCCCCGTCGCACTGTCCGATCCATCAGCTCCCCTCTCTCTGACACACCGCAGCAACCAGAAAGGTTCCAGGTCCGGCCATGGCGCTCACGCTCTACGTCGACACCGCGCGCTGGCGGGCGCACCACAAGCACGTACAGCAGCAGTTCCCGGGGCTCGTCCCGGTCTGCAAGGGCAACGGCTACGGCTTCGGGCACGAGCGGCTGGCCGAGGAGGCCACCCGGCTGGGTTCGGACGTCCTCGCCGTCGGCACGACGTACGAGGCCGCCCGGATCAAGGACTGGTTCGGTGGCGACCTGCTGGTGCTGACGCCGTACCGGCGCGGCGAGGAGCCCGTCCCGCTGCCCGACCGGGTGATCCGCTCGGTTTCGTCGGTCGACGGTGTGTACGGTCTGGTCGGCGCCCGGGTGGTCATCGAGGTGATGTCCTCGATGAAGCGGCACGGCGTCAGTGAGCAGGATCTGCCCCAGCTGCACTCCGCCATAGAGAACGTCCGGCTGGAAGGCTTCGCCATCCACCTGCCGCTGGACCGCACCGACGGATCGGACGCCGTCGAGGAGGTCATCGGCTGGATGGACCGTCTGCGGGCCGCCCGTCTCCCCCTGCACACGATGTTCGTCAGTCACCTCAAGGCCGAGGAACTGGTCCGGCTGCAGCAGCAGTTCCCGCAGACCCGTTTCCGCGCCCGTATCGGTACCCGGCTGTGGCTGGGGGACCACGAGGCCACCGAGTACCGCGGTGCCGTCCTGGACGTCACGCGCATCGCCAAGGGGGAGAGGTTCGGCTACCGCCAGCAGAAGGCCGCGTCCGACGGCTTCCTGGTGGTCGTGGCGGGTGGTACGTCGCACGGGGTGGGTCTGGAGGCCCCCAAGGCGCTGCACGGTGTCATGCCGCGCGCCAAGGGCGTTGCCCGCGCCGGACTCGCCACGGTGAACCGGAACCTCTCTCCGTTCGTCTGGGGCGGCAAGCAGCGCTGGTTCGCCGAGCCGCCTCACATGCAGGTGTCGATCCTGTTCGTGCCCGCGGAGGCGTCGGAACCTCAGGTCGGCGAGGAACTGGTGGCCCACCTGCGGCACACCACCACGCAGTTCGACCGGGTCCTCGACCGTTGAGCGGCGGTGGGGGGACGAGCTGAGCGGCGAGCGCAGAACGCGGGAAGGCGTCTGAGCAGGCGTCCGGACAGCGAGGAAGGCCGGGCACGGTAGTACCGTGCCCGGCCTTCCTCATGCCTCTCTCGCCTGTCTCCGGGCGAGCGTCACCAGTCGTTCGCTCAGAGTGAACCGCTGGTGGCGCCGGCCCCGCCCCACTTGACCCGTGGCCCGTCGAAGTGTGCGACATGCTGTGCGGGTCGGGCGGCGGGGCCGAGGACGAAGACGTCCTCGGCTCGGTCGAGCACCCCTCCCGAAGGATCGTCGTCACCGGAGCGGCGCACCGGGTCCCGCTCGGGCAGCAGGATGTCGCGCACGATCATGACGCACAGATAGAGCGTCCCGAGCAGATGCAGAACGATGGCCCAGTGATAACCGTCGACGGGCAGTCCCTTGTGGTCGTCTCCACTGGTCGTGTACGCGAGGTACATCCAGATGCCGAGGAAGTAGGCCACCTCGCAGGTCTGCCAGATCAGGAAGTCCCGCCACTTCGGCCGGGCCAGGGCGGCCAAGGGCACCAACCACAGGACGTACTGGGGTGAGTAGACCTTGTTGGTGAGGATGAACGCCGCGACGACCAGGAAGGCGAGCTGCGCGAAGCGCGGTCGGCGGGGAGCCATGAGAGCGAGTGCGGCGATACCCACGCAGCACAGCAACATCAGTGCTGTGGCGAGTGTGTTCACGGTGTCGGTGCTCAGCGGGTCGGACGAGTTGTGGGCGATGATCAACCAGAAGGAGCCGAAATCGACGCCCCGTTCCTGGCTGAACGTGTAGAACTTCGACCAGCCGTCAAAGGCGAAGAACATCACCGGCCCGTTCACCACGGCCCAGGCGACGACCGCACCGCCCAGGGCGGTGCCGTACTCCCGCCAGCGGCCGGCGCGCCAGCACAGCACCAGCAGCGGCCCCAGAAGGAGCACGGGGTAGAGCTTGGCGGCCGTGGCAAGCCCCAGAAGGACCCCGAAGGCGAGGGGACGGCCACGCGACCACATGAGCATCGCCGCGGCCGTCAGGGCGACCGCCAGCAGGTCCCAGTTGATCGTCGCGGTCAGGGCGAAGGCGGGCGCCAGAGCGACCAGGAGACCGTCCCAGGGCCGCCGTGTGTGCGTGCGGGTCACACAGACGGCGATGACGGCCGCGCACACCATGAGCATCCCGGCGTTGACCATCCAGTACCACTGCTCCTGGTCCTGGATGCTGCCGCTGCCGGGCGTGAGCCAGGAGGCGACCTCCATGAACACACCGGTCAGCACCGGGTATTCGAGGTACTGCATGTCACCGGGGAGCTGGTCGAAGTACGGCACCAGACCGTCGGCGAAGCCCCGCCCCTGGTAGAGGTGCGGGATGTCCGAGTAGCACGCGTGCGTGTACTGGGAACCGGCGCCGAAGAACCACGCGCCGTTGTAACAGGGCGCCTTCTGTACCAGGCCGAGGGTGAACAGACCGATCGCCACGAGCACGATCACCCGGACCGGACTCCACCAGGACGCCCCGAGGAGGGCATGCCGCCCGAGCGGACCACCGATCAGCTCGCTGCCGGCCTCGGCGACCTCGTCCTCCCGGGTCGGTTCCACCGGCTCCGGCTCGCGGACGCTCGCTTGCGTCGATTCTCCACTGGGCATGCCGCACATCCTGCCGTACGTGCCAGGACTACGCCGAGGGCCGCCGTACCCGTGGGGTACGGCGGCCCTCGTTTCACGTGAAACACCCAGGTCGGGCAAGCGGGCGATTAGCCGGCCGGGCCTCCGAAGAGACTACCGTTGTTTCCGCCGCCGTTTCCGTTGCCGTTGCCGCGGTTGACGCCTTCCTCTTCCGATTCCGAGGGCGACGGTGAACTGGTCACCCCGCCGTCCGTCCCACCGGCGTCCGCACCGCCCGGTCCGGCACCACCCGTGTCGTCCTCCCCCTTGCAGCGGAAGTCGAGCGGCCTGCAGGTCTCGGTCTCACTCGGGGTGGGGGTGCTGGGCTCCGGCTCCGGCTCCGAGGTCGACGGAGACGGCGACGGCGTCTCCTCCTCGGTCTCGGTGGGCGAAGGAGTGGGGGTCGGCGACGGAGTGTCGTTGACGATCTCGCCGATGGGCTTCGGCGTCGGGAAGGGCACCGACTTCTGGCCCTTCAGCGCGTCCTCCATGTAGTCCGCCCAGATCTCGGACGGGAACGAGGCGCCGTGGATCTTGTCCTGGCCGCCCGTGCCGAACATCTTCAGGAACTCGCGGTTCTTGATGGTCTCGTCGTCGGGGTACCGGAACATGCTGATCGCGGTGGACAGTTGCGGGGTGTAGCCGACGAACCAGGCGGACTTGTTGCCGTCCGTGGTACCGGTCTTGCCCGCCACCTCACGGCCCTCGAGCTGGGCGTTGGTGCCGGTTCCCTCCTCGACGACGGTCTTCAGTACGTCCGTGACGTTGTCCGCGACCAGAGAGGTGAACGCCCGCTCGGTCTGGATCTTGTGCGTGTAGACCGTGCCGTCCTTGCTGCTCGTCACCCTCTTGACGGAGAACGGGTCACGCTGCTCACCACTGGCCGCGAAGGTGGCGTACGAACCCGCCATCCGGATCGCGCTGGGGCTCGAGGTACCGAGGGAGAACGACGGGTAGTTCGTTCCGGCGAGGCTGCTCTCCAGAAGCCCGGAGTCCTCCGCGGACTCCTTCACCTTGTCCAGGCCGACATCCACGCCGAGCTGGACGAAGGAGGAGTTCACCGACTCCCGCATCGCCTCACGGAGGTCGATCTTGTAGTCGGGCGCAGTGCCGTACGTCTGGTCGCCGTCATTGACCTGCTGCCACTGCTCGCCCTTCTCGTTCTGCCAGACCGAACCGTCGTATTCCTTGATCTTGAGCTTGTTCTGGCCGCTGTACAGGCTCTTCTCGGACACCTGCGTCCGCTCGTCCTGGGCCTGGTCCGGATCGCCGTCGGGGTCCCGGACACCCCACTTCATGGCGGCCGCCAGCACGTACGGCTTGAACGTCGAGCCGACCTGGGCGCCGGTCGCGTCGGCGTTGTTGGTGAAGTGCGTGGTCGCGTCGGCACCGCCGTAGATGGCCACGATCGCGCCGGTCGCCGGGTCCACCGAGGCTCCGCCGAACTGGACGTGGGTGTCCTTGTCGGGGCGCTCCTCGGGCTTGATGTTCTTCTTGTAGACCTTCTGGACCGACTCCTCGAGTGCCTTGACCTTCTTCTTGTCGAAGGTCGTGTAGATCGAGTAGCCGCCCTGCTCCAGCAAGTCGGCGGTGATGCCGGTTTCCTCGCTGTTGTTGACGATGTACGCCTTGGCGAGGTCCACGAGGTAACCGATCTGCCCGCTCAGCGCGGTGTTCGACCGGGGGTTCTGCACCTCGGGCAGCTTGGTGTACTTGGCTCTGGTCGCGGGATCCAGATGCCCGTACTCGACCATCTTGTTCAGCGTGTCCTGCATCTGGAGCCGGGCACGCTTCTTGTTCGCCGCAGGGCTGGCGTTGACCGGGTCGATGGAACTGGCGCCGGCCGGGTCGTAGTAGGTGGCTCCCTTGAGGACCGCCGCCAGGAAGGCGCACTCGCCCTCGTCGAGGTTCACGGCCTTCTTGTCGAAGTAGGCCTGCGCCGCGGCCTGGATCCCGTAGGCCCCACGCCCGTAGTACGCCGAGTTCAGGTAGCCCGCAAGGATGTCTTTCTTTTCCTTGGTGGTGCCCACCTTGACCGAGACGAACATCTCCTTGACCTTGCGGGAGATGGTCTGCGACTGGTCGTCCAGCATGGCGTTCTTGACGTACTGCTGGGTGATCGTGGATCCACCCTGCGTGTTGCCACCCCTGGCCATGTTGAACACGGCGCGGGCGATGCCCTTGGGGTCGATGCCGCTGTCCTCGTAGAACGTCTTGTTCTCCTGGGAGATGACCGCTAGCTGCATCGCCTTGGGGATCTCTTCGATCTCGATGATCTGGCGGTTGCGCTCACCACCCGTGGCGACCATCTGTGAGTTGTCGGACCAGTAGTAGACGTTGTTCTGCGCTTTCGCGGTCTTGGCCTCGTCAGGAACGCCCACCATCGCGTACCCGATCCCCGCGGCAGCCACCATGCTGCCGAAGAACGCGATACACAGGCCGGTGACGAACTTCCAGGACGGCATCCAGCGGCGCCAGCCGTACTTGTCGTGGCGCGGATAGTCGATGATCCGTTTCTGGTCGGAAGGTGCCGCCCGGCCTCGGCCGGGCCCGGTGGAACCGGCCCGGCGGCCCCCGCCTCTCTGCGCCGCGCGTCGCGCTTCGGCGCGGCTTCCATGACTGTGGACCTCACCACCCGAGTCGCGGGAGTCCGACCCATAGGAATCGGACGGAGACCCGGTGGCGCCGCGCGGCGCCGCGCGGCGGCCGGAGGACGAGCCTGACTGGCCTCGTCGGGCCGCGGCACGTCCGCCACCCTGCGGCTGCGGTGGTTTGCGACGGTGCTCGCTCATCGAACGACTACTCCTCGGGCAGGCGCATCTCGCGCGCCTGGAAACGGCAGCTGGTTTCCGGTCCCCCCGAAGTACGGATGCGGTGGGTTCCGCATTCATCCCGTACTGCACCGGGGACGAGGACGCCCCCAGGCGTCACTCGGTTCCCGGTGTGTTGTGCATGGCGCACAGACTACGCATCACCAAAACCTGTCGAGCGCAGAAGTTCGGCTCAAATCAGGCAACTTGCTCCGATCGAACCGGTGATGTGATCCCGTTCACCACCCTCCCCCTTGTCCCAGCCGGATGGCCGTTCTATCGTCGTGATGTATCGAGTCGATACATCAGCTCGGCATAAGGACGGCGATGAGCCGGCCACGAGACCGTCACCGCACGACCGCGGCAGAGAGGAGGCGACGATGAGCCGGCGTTCCGGGATCCTCGAGTTCGCCGTACTCGGCCTGCTCCGCGAGTCTCCGATGCACGGCTATGAGCTGCGCAAAAGACTCAATACGTCACTGGGTGTGTTCCGTGCCTTCAGCTACGGGACGCTCTACCCCTGCCTCAAGACGCTGGTCGCCAACGGCTGGTTGATCGAGGAACCGGGAAACACCACAGAGGACGCCCTCGCCGCTCCCCTCACGGGCCGTCGCGCCAAGATCGTCTACCGGTTGACGGCCGAGGGTAAGGAGCACTTCGAACAGCTGCTCTCCCAGACGGGCCCCGACGCGTACGAGGACGAGACCTTCGCCGCGCGGTTCGCCTTCTTCGGACAGACATCACGTGACGTACGCATGCGTGTGCTGGAAGGCCGCCGCAGCCGGCTGGAGGAGCGCCTGGAGAAAATGCGGGTCTCACTGGCCCGGACCCGGGAGCGTCTCGACGACTACACGCTCGAGCTCCAGCGTCACGGGATGGAGTCCGTGGAGCGGGAAGTGCGCTGGCTGAACGAGCTCATCGAGAGCGAGCGGGCCGGGCGAGACCTCAAGGGTCCCGCTTCCGGGGCGTCCCCTCGACAGGACACCACATCTGGAGCGTCGGGCGACCTGCCCCGGCCGGGGGACCGCCCCCGGCCGGATTCGCCCGACGACACCGCCACGTGAGTCCCGCTCAGGGCCTCACTCGTACTACACAGGGAGCAACCGGAATGGGTTCGGTTCGCGTAGCCGTCGTCGGCGTGGGCAACTGTGCCGCATCGCTGGTACAGGGAGTCGAGTACTACAAGGACGCCGACCCGGCGTCCAAGGTCCCGGGCCTGATGCACGTCCAGTTCGGCGACTACCACGTCCGCGACGTCGAGTTCGTCGCCGCTTTCGACGTGGACGCCAAGAAGGTCGGCCTCGACCTCGCTGACGCCATCGGCGCCTCCGAGAACAACACCATCAAGATCTGCGACGTCCCCAGCACCGGTGTGACGGTCCAGCGCGGTCACACCCTCGACGGTCTCGGCAAGTACTACCAGGCCACCATCGAGGAGTCCGCGGAGGAGCCGGTCGACGTCACCCAGGTCCTCAAGGACAAGCAGGTCGACGTTCTGGTCTGCTATCTGCCCGTCGGCTCCGAGGACGCGGCGAAGTTCTACGCCCAGTGCGCCATCGACGCCAAGGTCGCCTTCGTCAACGCCCTCCCGGTGTTCATCGCCGGCACCAAGGAGTGGGCGGACAAGTTCACCGAGGCCGGCGTACCGATCGTCGGTGACGACATCAAGTCCCAGGTCGGCGCCACCATCACGCACCGCGTCATGGCGAAGCTGTTCGAGGACCGCGGCGTCGTCCTGGACCGCACGATGCAGCTGAACGTCGGCGGCAACATGGACTTCAAGAACATGCTCGAGCGTGAGCGCCTGGAGTCCAAGAAGATCTCCAAGACACAGGCCGTCACCTCCCAGATCCCCGACCGGGACCTCGGCGAGAACAACGTGCACATCGGCCCGTCCGACTACGTCGCCTGGCTGGACGACCGCAAGTGGGCCTATGTGCGCCTCGAGGGCCGCGCCTTCGGCGATGTCCCGCTGAACCTGGAGTACAAGCTCGAGGTCTGGGACTCCCCGAACTCCGCGGGTGTCATCATCGACGCCCTGCGCGCCGCGAAGATCGCCAAGGACCGCGGCATCGGGGGCCCGATCCTGTCGGCTTCGTCGTACTTCATGAAGTCCCCTCCGGTGCAGTACTTCGACGACGACGCCCGCGTCAAGGTCGAGCAGTTCATCCAGGGCAAGGTCGAGCACTAGAACCTCCCCACTGTGGGCAGTTGAGGGTCCCCGGGTCGTGTGCCCCGGGGACCCTCCCCGTATGTGAGGCTGTGGCTCATGGCCGTCGTCCGTGACCTGCGCGTCCTGCTGCGTTTCCAGGGCTTCAGACGCCTGCTCGCCGTCCGGCTGCTCTCCCAGGGCGCCGACGGTGTCTACCAGGTCGCCCTCGCCGCCTATGTGGTCTTCTCGCCGGAGAAACAGACGTCCGCCGTGGCCGTCGCCTCCGCGATGGCGGTCCTGCTGCTCCCCTACTCCCTGGTCGGCCCTTTCGCCGGTGTCCTGCTGGACCGCTGGCGCCGCCGTCAGGTCTTTCTGTACGGCAACCTGCTGCGCGCGCTGATGGCCTCGGTGACCGCCGTCCTGATCCTCGGCCAGGTCCCGGACTGGCTTCTCTACGTCTCAGCCCTGTGTGTCACCGCCGTCAACCGCTTCGTCCTCGCCGGCCTGTCCGCCGCCCTGCCGCGCGTGGTGGACTCCGAACGACTGGTCGTCGCCAATTCCCTCTCGCCGACGGCCGGCACCCTCGCGGCGACCGCGGGCGGCGGTCTGGCCTTCGTCGTGCGCCTGGTCGTCGCGGACTCCGACGCCGCCGTCGTGCTCGTGGGCGCGGCGCTGTATCTGTGCGCGGCCCTGGCGTCGCTGCGCATCGCGAAGGAACTGCTCGGTCCTGACCGGGCGCTGGTACATCCACGGCTCGCCACGGCGCTCACCGGCACCGTCCGCGATCTGATGGCAGGTCTGCGCCACCTTGCCGCATCTCCACGCAGGGAGGCGGCCTGGGCGCTCACCGCGATGTCCCTGATGCGGTTCTGCTACGGCGCCATGCTCGTCATGCTGCTGATGCTGTGCCGGTACGCCCTGAGCGACACCGCGGACGAGGGACTCGCTCTTCTGGGACTGGCGTTGGGTGTGTCCGGCGCCGGCTTCTTCGTCGCGGCCGTCGTGACTCCTTGGGCCGCGGGGCGGTTCGGGCCCGGCCGCTGGATCATGCTGTGCGCGGCGGCCGCCGCGGTCCTGGAGCCCGCGCTCGGTCTGCCCTTCGCCGCCGGCCCTCTGCTGATCGGGGCGTTCGTCCTGGGGCTGACCACCCAGGGCGCGAAGATCGCCACGGACACCATCGTCCAGTCCTCCGTCGAGGACGGTTTCCGAGGCCGGATCTTTGCCCTCTACGACGTCCTGTTCAACGTGGCTTTCGTCGGTGCCGCCGCGGTGGCCGCCCTGATGCTGCCACCGGACGGCCGGTCGGTCCCACTGGTGGTAACGATCGCCGTTATCTACGGAGCAGTAGCTGTGGCTATCGCCCGCTTTGAGCGCCAGTAAGTGTCACATCAATGCCACAGAGCTCCAGCACGGCGTGGCGTTGTCAGTACCAGCCGATACCTTACGTGCGTCTTATCAACGCGTCTTTCGCGCCACGCACTCACGTTCCAGGGGGACCTCCAAGTGACCACTCCGCCACCTCAGGGCAACCCGTTCGCCCAGGGCCAGCAGCAGCCCTACGGCCAGCCCCAGGGCCAGGCTCCGCAGCCGCCCCAGGGCGGTTTCCCCCAGCAGGCAGGTCAGCCTGGCTTCCCCGCACAGGGCGCCCCGGTCCCCCCGCCGACTCCCGCCGGGCGCTTCAACAAGAAGCTGCTGCGCGTCCTCGGCCTCATCGTCGTCGCGGTCCTCATAGCCCTGGGCAAGTGGTTCTTCGGGCAGACGGACGCAGAGACCACGTCCGTGGGCAGCTGCATGCACAACGAGGGCACACAGTCCAGTGCGGACCTCAAGACGGTCGACTGCTCTTCAGGCGATGCTCAGTACAAGGTCGTCGAAAAGTTCGACAACACCAGTGACGACAGCAAGTGCGAGGCTGTCGCGGAAGCGACGATCTCGTACTACCAGACGGGCAGCAGCAGCCACAACGTGGTCCTCTGCCTCAAGGAAGTGAAGTAACACCTTCGCTCAGACCGTGCGTGGGGGGGGTGGTGTTTCACGTGAAACACCACCCCCCCACGCATGCCGACGGGGGCTATGTTTCACGTGAAACGTGACCCCCGTTCCCCACTCTCAGCCCTGCTGCTCGGCCCACCACTCCTTGAGGGCCGCCACCGCCGCGTCATGCCCCATCGGACCGTTCTCCAGACGAAGCTCCAGCATGTGCTTGTACGCCTGACCGACCGCCGGTCCGGGCTTGACGCCGAGGATCTCCATGACCTGGTTGCCGTCGAGGTCCGGGCGGATGGAGTCCAGTTCCTCCTGCTCCTGGAGCTTGGCAATGCGCTCCTCCAGACCGTCGTACGCACGGGACAGCGCGGCCGCCCTGCGGCGGTTGCGTGTCGTGCAGTCCGAGCGGGTCAGCTTGTGCAGCCGATCCAGGAGCGGCCCCGCGTCCCGGACGTAGCGACGGACGGCGGAGTCCGTCCACTCTCCCGTGCCGTAGCCGTGGAAACGCAGATGGAGCTCGACCAGGCGCGAGACGTCCTTCACCAGTTCGTTGGAGTACTTGAGGGCCGTCATGCGCTTCTTCGTCATCTTCGCGCCCACCACCTCGTGATGGTGGAAGGAGACCCGGCCGTCGCCCTCGAAACGGCGCGTGCGCGGCTTGCCGATGTCATGCAGCAGAGCCGCAAGGCGCAGTGTCAGGTCGGGGCCGGCGTCCTCCAGCGCCATCGCCTGCTCCAGGACGATCAGCGTGTGCTCGTAGACGTCCTTGTGCCGGTGGTGCTCATCGCTCTCCAGACGCAGGGCCGGCAGTTCGGGCAGCACGTGGTCGGCGAGCCCGGTATCGACGAGCAGGGTCAGCCCCTTGCGCGGGTGAGCGGACAGGACCAGCTTGTTCAGCTCGTCCCGGACCCGCTCGGCCGAGACGATGTCGATGCGTCCGGCCATCTCCCGCAGGGCCGTGACCACCTCGGGAGCCACCTCGAAATCGAGCTGAGCGGCGAAGCGCGCGGCTCGCATCATCCGCAGCGGATCGTCCGAGAAGGACTCTTCGGGGGTGCCCGGTGTGCGCAGCACACCGGCCGCGAGATCGTCCAGGCCACCGTGCGGGTCGATGAACTCCTTCGCGGGAAGCGCGAGGGCCATCGCGTTCACCGTGAAGTCACGACGGACGAGGTCCTCCTCGATGGAGTCGCCGTACGCCACCTCCGGCTTGCGTGACGTGCGGCCGTACGCCTCCGAGCGGTAGGTCGTCACCTCGATCTGAAAGCTTCGGTCAACGTCTCCGACGCGGACGTCCTTCTGGGCTCCGACGGTGCCGAAGGCGATCCCCACCTCCCAGACGGCGTCCGCCCACGGACGAACGATCTTCAGGACGTCCTGTGGGTGGGCGTCAGTCGTGAAGTCGAGGTCATTGCCGAGCCGGCCGAGCAGAGCGTCCCGGACCGAACCGCCGACCAGGGCGAGTGAGAACCCGGCCTCCTGGAAGCGGCGGGCGAGGTCGTCGGCGACAGGGGCGACCCGCAGCAGTTCGTTGACCGCTTGGTCCTGCACCTGGCTCAGGGCACTGGTTTGTTCGTTGGCGTTCGGCACAACAGAAAAGGGTACGTGGCTCGGGCGGCCGGAGGCTCCCCCTGGGTCAGGCACGGTCACCTCCGGCGAGACCCGCACGAGGTCTGTACCCGCAGGACGGGACGCGCTCCCCTTATACAGCCACATAGAGGGCAGTGCGGCGCTCCCCCCGATCGTGTGGACCGGTCCGCGGCACTCAGCCCCTCCGCTCCTCGTTACCATGCGTGGACGTACATTCCGACGACCACTGACGACGACAAGGGACGGGCGAGCGCGTGGCCGAGGCGGCAGACTTCCAGGGGACGAGTGCCTCACCTGCCCGCCGCTGGCTGCGGCGCACCGGAACCCTGTTCGCCGGAGTACCCCTGCTGGCCGGCCTGCTCCAGTTGCCCGCCGCGTCTCCGGCGGGCGCCACCGCGCAGAGCACCCGGCAGGCTCCCTCCGGTGCGGGCTCGGTCTCCGTCTCCGTGAACTCGCTCACCCCGAGCACCCCCACCGAGGGAGACACCGTCACCGTGTCCGGTACGGTGACCAACAAGGGCGGGAAAGCGGTCACCGACGCCCACGTCGGCCTGCGGGTGGGTCCCCTGCTGAACACCCGCTCCGGGATCGAGACCGTCGCCAGGAACAGTGACGACGTCCAGGGCGCCGTCGGCCCGGAGATCGACGACAAGTACTCCCAGGAGTTCGAACGCCTCGCTCCGGGCGTCTCACAGCCCTTCCGTATCTCCGTGCCGACGGACGAGCTCAGCCTCGGAAAGAACGGCGTCTACCAGGTGGCGGTGGCCCTCTCCGGACAGACTTCCGCCCAGCCGTGGCAGCAGACCCTCGGTGTCCGGCACACGTTCCTGCCGTGGCAGCCCGAGGAAGCCGACAAAAAGACGAGAACGACGTTTCTGTGGCCGCTGATCTCCACGGTCCACACGACGGCGGAGACCGGTTCCGACGAACAGCAGACCCCGGTCCTCCGCGACGACGTCCTGGCCAAGGAGATCTCCCCGGGCGGCCGTCTGGACCGGATGGTGGCACTGGGCAAGGATCTCGATGTCACCTGGGTGGTCGATCCGGACCTGCTGGCATCCGTCGACGCGATGACCGAGAGCTACGAAGTCCGAAGCGAGGGTGACACCACCACGGCGGGCCGTCATCAGGCTGTCGCCAAGAGATGGCTCGCCCAGGTGCAGAGCGCGGTGGCGGACAACGAGGTCGTCGCGTTGCCCTTCGGCGACCCGGATCTTGCCTCCCTCGCCCACAACGGCACGTCGGTCACCGGCTCCCTGAGTCATCTCAAGGAGGCCACGGATGTCGTCGTCAACACGGTCGAGCCGATACTCCACGTGAAACCGACCACCGACTTCGCCTGGCCCGTCAATGGTGCGGTGGACCCCTCCATCGTCAAGGTCGCCACATCCGCCGGCGCCGACAAGGTGATCGCCCGCAGCGACAGTTTCCGGGAGACCGGTGACCTGTCGTACACGCCTTCGGCCGCACGCCCCATCGGGGGCGGCACCACGGCGGTGGTCGCGGACGCCCGGTTGTCCACCCTGTTCCAGGGCGATATGACCAAGGCCTCCACGACCACGTCCACGGTGCAGCGGTTCCTGGCACAGAGCCTGACGCTCAGCCTCCAGACCGGTCGGCAGCGCAGCATCGTCGTGGCTCCGCAGCGCACTCCCTCCGCGAGCCAGGCCCAGACGATGGCCGAGGTGCTGAAGGCCGTCCAGGACGGAAACTGGTCGGAGTCCCAGGACCTCACCGCCGCCGCGAAGGCGAAGCCGGACCCCGCCGCCACCACCGAGGTTCCCTCGGCCTCCTCGTATCCCTCCTCGCTGCGCAAGCAGGAACTGCCGCAGTCGGCGTTCGAGCAGATCGCGAGGACACAGGACAAGCTCGACAAGTTCCAGGTGATCCTCTCCGACCCGTCCCGGGTGGTGACCCCGTTCGGCCGGGCCCTGAACCGGGGGATGTCCGTCTCATGGCGCGGCCAGGTCGCCGAGGCGGCCACCTACCGCAGTGGGGTCGAGGCGTACCTCGACGGACTTCTCGACCAGGTGAAGCTGATCGAGAAGTCGGAGACGAAACTGTCCGGCCGCAGTGCCACGATCCCCGTGACCGTCCAGAACAACCTGGTGCAGGGCGTCGAGCACCTGACGCTGCGTCTCACCTCGACCAACCCGACCCGCCTCGAGATCGAGGGGGCCGCCTACGGAGAGCAGCCGGTCACCGTCTCGGGCGGTCACAGCCAGTCGGTGAAGTTCACCACGTCCGCCAACGCCAACGGCCGGGCGACGGTGATCGCCCAGCTGTACACGCAGGACGGCCAGAAGTACGGCGAGCCGGTCACCTTCGACGTCAAGGTCACCGAGATCACCGCCACGGTGATGCTGGTCATCGGCGGCGGTGTCCTGCTGCTCGTCCTTGCCGGCTTCAGGATGTACACCCAGCGCAAGCGTGCCGCGGCCCGCGAGGTCCTGGAGGAGAAGCGCGCGCCGGACGGGGGCAGCGAAGATCCGCAGAACCCGGGCGCCCCCGCGGTACGTCTCACCAAGAAGTCGGAGGACTGTTCGGAAACGGACGCCCCGGAGCAGCCGAGTGACCCGGTACCGGACACCGCACCGGAAAGCGCAGACCCGTCCGGCACGGGTGAGAGAGTGGACCGTTGAGGATGTCGTGGCCGGGTGGGCCAGGGACGATGAGGTGGGGTAACCATGAACGCGCCGTACGACGGTGACCGCGGCCGTGCCGCGGGCAACTCGGGCCATCCCGAGTCGGACCCGCCCGAGGGTCCGCCGCCCGGGCACGACCAGGCTCCGCAGCCGCCCGCTGATACGTATCTCCAGGACACCTACGACCAGGATCCCTACCGCGCGCAGGACATCGCCGCCCAGGACCCGGTCGCGGAGGCCCTGTACGACCGCGCGGCGCACCCCCCGCCCCCACAGGGCACGTACACCCCTCAGCAGCCGCTGTACGGGCAGCCTCCCCAGTCGCCCCACGCGCCCGACCCTCGGGTATGGGCCCAGGCCCCGGCACCGGAACCGGACGCTCCGACCCAGTACCTCCCGTACGGGGATGATCCGCGCACGACACAGTTCGTGGGCGTGGACGACCTGGTCGGCCAGGCCGGAGACAAGCGCCGTGAGCCGGACGCCTTCGCCCACCTGCTCCGCGATCAGCAGCAGGACGGTGGCTACACCCAACAGCACGGCGGTGGGCGTCCCGGCTACCAGCCGGTGGCCGGCCGGCAGTCCCCTGAATCGGTTCCGGTACCCGGCCCGGCCTCCGCGGCACCCGGTCACTACGCGGGAGCCACACCACCGCCTGCCGCCGAGTCTCCCGCACCGGAACCGGCTGCCGCGCCGCCCGCGAAGAAGGGCGGCCGGGCCGGAGGGCTGCTGAAGTCCAGTGCCGTGATGGCGGCGGGCACGATGGTGTCCCGCCTCACCGGATTCATCCGCTCCGCCTTGATCGTCTCAGCGCTCGGTCTGGGTCTTCTCGGTGACTCGTTCCAGGTCGCGTACCAGTTGCCGACCATGATCTACATCCTCACCGTCGGCGGCGGCCTCAACTCCGTCTTCGTGCCGCAGCTCGTCCGCGCCATGAAGGACGATGCCGACGGTGGCATCGCGTACGCCAACCGACTGCTGACCCTCGTGATGGCGGCCCTGGCCGCACTCACCGCCGTCGCGTGGCTCGCCGCGCCGCTCCTCGTGCGTGCGCTGTCCAACCCGGTCGCCTCCGACTCCGCGGCCAACGAGGTCGCCGTCACCTTCACCCGCTACTTCCTGCCCTCGATCTTCTTCATGGGCGTACACGTGGTGATGGGGCAGATCCTCAACGCGCGCGGCCGGTTCGGCGCGATGATGTGGACCCCGGTCCTCAACAACATCGTCATCATCGTGACACTCGGTACGTTCATCTACGTCTACGGCACCGCCGCCGACTCGCAGATGACCGTCACGAGCATTCCGCCGGAAGGCCAGCGTCTCCTCGGCATCGGTATCCTGCTCGGCCTCGTCGTCCAGGCCCTGGCCATGATCCCGTACCTGCGCGAGACGGGATTCCGTATCCGTCTGCGCTTCGACTGGAAGGGTCACGGTCTGGGGAAGGCGGCGAAGCTCGCCAAGTGGACCATCCTGTTCGTGCTCGCCAACCAGGCGGGCGCGCTGGTCGTGACCCAGCTGTCCACAGCGGCCGGCCTGAACTCCGATGCCCAGGGCACCGGCTTCGCCGCCTACGCCAACGCCCAGCTGATCTGGGGCCTGCCCCAGGCCATCATCACCGTCTCGCTGATGGCCGCCCTGCTGCCCCGTATCTCCCGCTCGGCGGCAGAGGACGACAGCGGTGCCGTCCGGGACGACATCTCCCAAGGCCTGCGCACCACGGCCGTCGCGATCGTGCCGATCGCTTTCGGCTTCATCTCCCTCGGTATCCCGATGTGCACCCTGATCTTCGGCTCCTCGGGCACCGGCGCAGCGACCAACATGGGTTACATGCTGATGGCCTTCGGCCTCGGTCTGATCCCCTACTCCGTGCAGTACGTCGTCCTACGTGCCTTCTACGCCTATGAGGACACCCGGACCCCCTTCTACAACACGGTCATCGTGGCCGCGGTCAACGCGATCGCCTCGGCCGTCTGCTTCTTCGTCCTCCCGGCCCGCTGGGCCGTGGTCGGCATGGCCGCCGCCTACGGCCTTGCCTACGCGGCCGGCGTCGGTGTCGCCTGGCGCCGGCTGCGCAAGCGGCTGGGCGGGGACCTGGACGGCGCTCGGGTGCTGCGGACGTACGCCCGGCTGTGCATCGCCTCGGTTCCGGCCGCGCTGCTCAGCGGTGCGGTCTGCTACGGCATCGGGCACAGCCTCGGTCAGGGCGCCGGAGCTTCGTTCGCCGCGCTGCTGGCCGGTGGGGCCGTCCTGTTCGGCGTCTTCTTCGTCGCCGCCCGCCGGATGCGCATCGTGGAGGTCAACTCGTTGGTCGGTATGGTCCGCGGACGCCTGGGACGCTGAGTCACGGGTAACCGCACAACCATCGTCAGCCCTTGTGTGTCGTGCATAGCGGCAGACTGTGGGCACAATTGGTTTTGGCGTCGAACGGCGCGCGAGGGCGGTCGGCCGACGCGCAATGAATGGGGAGGCAGGGAACGACGGTGGCGGAACGGAGCACAGCTGCCGTCGACGTGGCAGACAACAGCGGCGAGCAGCCGCTGACCGCGCAGGCGGGCCAGTCCACGGCCGACGGGGTGGTCAAGAACCGGGAGCAGGACACGGACAGCGACGCGGCACAGGAGAACACCGGGACCGAGGGTTCCGGGACACCGTCGCCGCTCGAACTGCACAGCGGTCACAAGCTCGCCAGACGCTATCGTCTCGAAGAGTGCGTCACCCGTCTGGACGGGTTCAGCAGTTGGCGTGCCGTGGACGAGAAACTCCGCCGCGCCGTCGGTGTGCACATTCTGCCCGCGGACCACTCCCGTGCCCGCTCCGTCCTCGCCTCGGCTCGCTCCTCCGCCCTGCTGGGCGACCCTCGCTTCGTTCAGGTCCTGGACGCCGTCGAGGAGAACGACATCGTCTACGTCGTCCACGAGTGGCTCCCCGACGCCACGGAGTTGACCGCGCTCCTGGCGGCCGGCCCACTCGAGGTGTACGACGCCTATCAGATGGCCAGTCAGATCTCCTCCGCCATGGCCGCGGCCCACCGCGAGGGACTCGCCCATCTGCGCCTGAACCCCAATGCGGTCCTGCGTACCTCGACAGGCCAGTGGCGCATTCGGGGTCTCGCCGTGAACGCGGCACTGCGCGGCATCGGCTCCGACACCCCACAGCGCACCGACACCGAATCCATCGGTGCCCTGCTGTACGCGGCACTCACCCAGCGCTGGCCGTACGAGATCGACGCATACGGTCTGTCAGGGCTGCCGAAGGACATCGGTCTGATCCCGCCCGACCAGGTGCGGGCCGGTGTCCACCGCGGCCTGTCCGAACTCGCCATGCGCGCACTGGCCAACGACGGCGCCACCGCCTCCCGGCATGAGTCCCCGTGCACCACGCCGGAGGAGCTGGTGAAGGCGATCGGCGAGATGCCCCGCATCCGTCCACCGGAGCCTGCCTTCACCACCCCGCCGGACTACCAGCGCACGACGTACCAGCAGGGTTCCTACGGGCGTCCGGCACCCGGTCTGGGCGTCACCCAGTCGGCGCCGGCCCCGCCGCCCCCGCTGCAGAGCCGTACGGGCAAGGCGCTGAAGTGGGCCGTGTCGGCACTGCTGATCGCCGCACTCGGTCTGGGCAGCTGGCAGCTCGCGGACGCCCTCATCGACCAGGGCGGCAGCGCGGACGACACCAACAAGACGCAGACGACGGACGGCAACGACAAGAGCCCCCAAAAACCCAAGCCGGCCGAGCCACTCACGATCCAAGGCTCTCAGGAGTACGTGGCGACCGGTGCGGCCCAGGCCCCCGGTGATGTGGCCAAGACCTACGACAATGACGAGTCGACCTACTGGCGGACCAAGAAGTACAACGCCGGCCCGGCACTCGCGCCCTACAAACCCGGAGTGGGCATCGTCTACGACCTCGGCTCGGCCAAGGAGGTCTCGGCGGCGTCGATAGGGCTCCGGTACACCGGTGACCACACGACGGTGCACCTCTACGCCACCGACTCGCTGACGCCTTCGACCGGAATCGACGGCATGAAGGAGATCGGATCCGCCACGACCAGTGACAGATCGCTGAATGTGAAGGCGTCGGACCCGGTGAAGACGCAGTACGTACTGCTGTGGATCACGGCCGTCCCGAACGCGCCCGCCGACGGCTACAGCGGTGCCGGCTACAAGCAGGCCATCACCGACCTGAAGTTCACCGGCTGACGTCTCACCGAGCGAGGGGAGGGGGTCCGATGCCGGACGGCACCACGCACCACGACGCAAGCGATCAGGACCTCCTCGCCCGCCATGTGGAGGGCGATCCCGAAGCCTTCGGCGAGCTGGTACGCCGACACCGGGACCGGCTGTGGGCGGTGGCCCTCCGGACGTTGGGGGACCGGGAGGAGGCCGCTGACGCGGTTCAGGACGCTCTTGTCTCC
Source organism: Streptomyces cathayae (assembly GCF_029760955.1). Taxonomy (GTDB): domain Bacteria; phylum Actinomycetota; class Actinomycetes; order Streptomycetales; family Streptomycetaceae; genus Streptomyces; species Streptomyces cathayae. The sequence goes on along the minus strand of NZ_CP121682.1, from coordinate 4,004,204 downwards.
GCCTATCGGGCCGCCCATACCTTCCGAGGCCAGTCGGCCGTCACGACATGGCTGCACCGGATCACGGTGAACGCGTGCTTGGACCGTGCGCGCAAGGCTGCATCCCGGAAGACCTCCCCGGTCGACGACACAGAGCGCCTGGAACAGTTGTTGGAGCCCCACGAGTCCGCCTCGGCTCCCGCGGAACGCAACGATCTGCACCGTCAGCTCATAGCCGCCATGGGAACTCTCCCACCCGATCAGCGGGCGGCTCTCGTGCTGGTGGACATGCAGGGCTACCCCGTCGCGGAGGCCGCCCGCATCCTCGATGTGCCCACCGGCACGGTGAAGAGCCGCTGCGCCCGAGGCAGAGCCAGACTCCTTCCCCTTCTGCACCATCTACGGCCGGACGGGAGCGGTGACAGCAGGAAGCGGGAGGGGGAACGGAACCGGACGCAGGGGGCATCCGTCCCACCCGCAGCGGGACCGCATCGAGCGGATCCGCCGGCTACAAGCCCGAGTGACCCAGCGGCAGTGAAGGGCGGAGGTGGGAAAACGTGACATCGACACCAGACATGACGGAGCACCCGGACGTCGCGGAGATCTCCGACCTCACCGAGGGACTCCTGTCACCCGCTCGAACCGCCGCTGTGCGCCGACACATGGACGAGTGCGACCTCTGCGCAGACGTCCATGCGTCACTGGAGGAGATCAGGGGACTGCTTGGCACGGTGCCGGGTCCACCCCGTACGCCTGCCGAAGTGGCACGCCGTATCGATGCCGCGCTCGCCGCGGAAGCACTCCTGCATGCCAGGGCACCGGGGTCCGAGAAGGCCACAGAGCTGGTCGGCCTCTCCCCTTCCCCGTCCGATGAGGACCGTGCGCATGTTTCACGTGAAACATCGACGTCGACGGGCCGCCCCTCAGGGCGCCCACGCCCTTCCACCACCGGTCCAGGTCGTAAGGACCGTATGCAACGCGGCCGCCGCAAGGCGGCTGTGCTGGGAACCGTGCTCACCGTTGCGACTCTGGGACTCGGCACACTGTTCCTGACGTCCCAGAACGACGAGACGGGCCCGGGTGTCGTTCAGCAGACGGCCTCGGACACCTTCACCGAAAGTGAGCTGGGGAAGCAGGTCTCCGATCTCCTCGCGCAGAACCAGCGGAAGGGCGCGTCCTCCCGCATGCCGCAGACCTTGGAAATGGAATCGGAGCCCGAAGCCGCCAGCCCCAGGGTTTTCCAGCAACCCACGGTCCCGGCATGCGTCCGCGAGGGAATCGGCCGCGATGACGCCGCACTCGCCACAGAACAGGGCATCTACAAAGGGCGAGAAGCTCTCCTGGTGGTGCTTCCCAACCCCTCCGACGACACCCGTGTGACCGCCTACATCGTCGACGCCACCTGCGTCGGCAATCCGTCCTCGGCCACCACGGCGAAGATTCTGCTGAAGAACTCCTACACCCGCGGCTGACAGTCGACGCTCCGTATCCGTCCTGAGCGGTATCTCGTACGGTATGCGCCTGCCCGCGCCCGCCCGGGAACCACGTCCGTCAGTTCCATCGGTGTGCTCAGGCACAGCGGGAATGCTCGCCCCTTAAAATCCGTTGGGTGAGGTGAGAGTTCCGACAGAAGCTCCCACCGGTCGGATGACACAGCCCAGAGACGAGGAAACAAGCCGTGAGCGACGTCCGTAATGTGATCATCATCGGTTCGGGGCCGGCCGGCTACACGGCAGCCCTCTACACCGCTCGTGCGTCGCTGAAGCCCTTGGTGTTCGAGGGCGCCGTGACCGCCGGTGGTGCGCTGATGAACACCACCGATGTCGAAAACTTCCCCGGCTTCCAGGACGGCATCATGGGCCCCGAGCTCATGGACAACATGCGCGCCCAGGCAGAGCGCTTCGGGGCAGAGCTCATTCCCGACGACGTGGTCGCCGTCGACCTGACCGGAGAGATCAAGACCGTCACGGACACCGCAGGAACGGTCCACAAGGCGAAGGCCGTCATCGTCGCCACTGGATCGCAGCACCGTAAGCTCGGCCTGCCGAACGAGGATGCCTTCACCGGCCGCGGTGTCTCCTGGTGTGCCACATGTGACGGCTTCTTCTTCAAGGACCAGGACATCGCCGTCATCGGCGGCGGTGACACGGCGATGGAGGAGGCCACCTTCCTCTCCCGGTTCGCCAAGTCCGTCACGGTCGTCCACCGCCGCGACACCCTGAGGGCCTCGAAGGCGATGCAGGAGCGTGCCATCGCCGACCCGAAGATCTCGTTCGTCTGGGACAGCGAGGTCGCAGAGGTCCAGGGCGACCAGAAGCTCTCGGGTCTGAAGCTGCGGAACGTCAAGACCGGCGAACTCTCGGACCTGGCGGTGACCGGCCTGTTCATCGCGATCGGGCACGACCCTCGCACGGAGCTCTTCAAGAGCCAGCTGGAGCTGGACGGAGAGGGCTACCTGAAGGTCGACGCGCCTTCGACGCGTACGAACCTCACCGGAGTGTTCGGTGCCGGCGATGTGGTCGACCACACCTACCGCCAGGCAATCACCGCGGCCGGTACGGGCTGTGCCGCCGCCCTCGACGCCGAGAGGTTCCTTGCCGCTCTCGCGGACGGAGAGCAGGCCGAGCCCGAGAAGACCGCTGTCTGACTTCCACCCTCACCACGCACCGATCAGTAGTTAAGGAGCCCACCGTGGCCGGCACCCTGAAGAATGTGACTGACGACTCCTTCGACCAGGACGTCCTCAAGAGCGACAAGCCCGTCCTGGTGGACTTCTGGGCCGCCTGGTGCGGTCCCTGCCGCCAGATCGCCCCTTCCCTCGAAGCGATTGCCTCGGAGTACGGGGACAAGATCGAGGTCGTCAAGCTGAACATCGACGAGAACCCGGGTACAGCCGCCAAGTACGGCGTCATGTCCATCCCGACCCTGAATGTCTACCAGGGTGGCGAGGTCGCCAAGACCATCGTCGGTGCCAAGCCGAAGGCCGCGATCGTCCGCGACCTCGAGGAGTTCATCAGCGAGTGAACGTCGACCGCCTCGTCGGCGGCACACGTTTCACGTGAAACACGAATGGGCCGACCCGGACGGGTCGGCCCATTCGCATGACGTACACCAGAACGGCGACGCATCAGAGGGGACGCAATACCGGCTCCTTCTGGACGGCTCCGAGCAACCGGTCCAACGCCATCTCGACATCGTCCTTCCACGACAGTGTTGTCCTCAGCTCCAGTCTGAGCCGGGGATACGCGGGATGTTGACGAACCGTCTTGAACCCCACGGCCAAGAGGTGGTCAGCAGGGAGAACACAGGCCGGTTCTTTCCAACGCGCGTCGCCGAAGGCCTCGATCGCCTTGACCCCTCGACGCAGCAGATCCTTCGCCACCGTCTGCACCATCACTCTCCCCAAACCCTGCCCCTGGTAGCCCGGCACGATAAACGCGGTCATCAGTTGCACGGCATCGGACGACACAGGGCTCGTGGGAAACGCCATGGCACGCGGCACATAGGCAGGAGGGGCGTAGAGAACGAAGCCCACGGGGACGTCATCGACATAGACGACCCTTCCGCAGGACCCCCAGTCCAGCAGCACAGCCGAGATCCACGACTCCTTCTCGACCGCTGACGTTCCCGCCGTTACTGCTGCCTCACCACTGACGGGGTCGAGCTCCCAGAAGACACACGAACGACAGCGCCGGGGAAGGTCCTGAAGGTTGTCCAGCGTGAGCGGTACGAGCCGACGCCCCATGAAGCCTGTTCCTCGCTTCCTCCGCCTGCTGCCTCGCGGGCGGCTGCCAGAGCGTGCCGCTCCTTGAACAGGCTGCCGATGAACCCTCCGAAGGCGGAAATCGCCAGCCCTGCTCCCACCCATCCGGTGCGGCTCATCATTCGCATGGCCCTGCCTTGCGCTCAGAGGTTCAGGTACTGGCGGTGGACACACCCTGTCTCACTGCATCGTATCCATGAAGCGATTCCACCGATACCGCCAGAAAGCAAAGGGCGGATCGTTTCCGGGATATATCGGACACGATCCGCCCGCGGTCGGCTGTTCGGCTGACCTGGCCGAAGCTCAGGAATCTTCCACTGAGTCGTCGTCCACAAGACTCTTCTGCAGAACCGGCCCCTCATCAGGAGCGAGGGTGCCGAGAATGCGCTCGAGGTCCTCCATGGAGGCAAACTCGACGGTGATCTTTCCCTTCTTCTGCCCCAGGTCGACCTTCACCCGCGTCTCGAAACGATCCGAAAGACGAGTGGCCAGATCGGACAGCGCCGGAGAGACCAGGGCACCCGCCCTCGGCCCCTTGGATCGCGGCGACTTCTGCGGCCCGGACCCCATCAGGGTCACGATCTCCTCGACGGCCCGCACCGAGAGCGCTTCGGCCACGATCCGATGCGCCAGCCGGTCCTGCTCCTCGGAGTCCTCCACGGAGAGCAGGGCCCGCGCGTGCCCGGCGGAGAGCACTCCGGCAGCCACCCGGCTCTGCACCCTCGGCGAGAGCTTCAGCAGACGCAGGGTATTGGAAACCTGCGGGCGGGAACGGCCGATACGGTCCGCCAGCTGATCATGCGTGCAGTTGAAGTCCTTCAGCAGCTGGTCGTAGGCGGCTGCCTCTTCCAGCGGATTCAGCTGGGCCCGGTGCAGATTCTCCAGAAGGGCGTCCAGGAGGAGCTTCTCGTCCTCCGTGGCCCGCACGATCGCCGGGATGGCTTCGAGCCCCGCGATACGGCACGCCCGCCAGCGGCGCTCACCCATGATGAGCTCGTAGTGCGCGGGCCCGACCTGCCGTACGACGACGGGCTGGAGGAGACCGACCTCCTTGATGGAGGTGACAAGTTCTGCCAGCGCATCCTCATCGAAGACCCCGCGCGGCTGACGCGGGTTCGGCTTGATGGAATCGAGAGGAATCTCCGCGAAGTGTGCCCCCAGAGGAGGCATGGGCATCTCCGCCGCACCACGCGTCGACGGCTCCTCTGTTTCACGTGGAACAGAAGGAAGTGCGGCCAGTTTGGCCACAGCCACCCCGCGCTCGTTCGGCAGCACCTGCGGCGCAGAGGGAGAGGAGGAAGCTACGCCTCCCGTCACAGCCGGGGCGACCGCCTTCTCTGTCGGGGCAGCAGGGATAAGTGCGCCAAGACCACGGCCCAGCCCTCTCCGTCGCTCACTCACTGGACGCCCTCCACCATGCTCGGATCGTTCTGCTGTGCACCGTTGTGTGCGCTCGACGCGTCATAGCTGACACCCACGCCCCTCAGCGCGATCTCGCGTGCCGCCTCGAGGTAGGAGAGGGCACCGCTCGATCCAGGATCGTAGGTCAGCACCGTCTGCCCATAACTCGGCGCCTCCGAGATACGCACAGAGCGAGGAATACTTGTCCGCAGTACCTCGTCACCGAAGTGACTACGCACCTCGTCCGCAACCTGGGACGCGAGGCGCGTCCGGCCGTCGTACATGGTGAGCAGGATCGTCGATACGTGCAGGGAGGGGTTGAGGTGGCCCCGCACCAGATCGACATTGCGGAGCAGCTGCCCCAAGCCCTCCAGGGCGTAGTACTCGCACTGGATCGGGATCAGGACCTCCTGCCCCGCCACCATCGCGTTGACCGTCAGCAGGCCGAGGGACGGAGGGCAGTCGATGAGGATGTAGTCCAGCGGTTGCTCGTACGCCTGGATGGCACGCTGCAACCGGCTCTCCCGCGCCACCAGTGACACCAGCTCGATCTCCGCGCCGGCGAGATCGATCGTGGCGGGTGCGCAAAAGAGACCCTCCACGTCGGGAACCGGCTGGACAACCTCCGCCAGTGGTCTGCTCTCGACCAACACGTCATAGATGGAAGGAACTTCGGCGTGGTGGTCGATCCCCAGGGCTGTAGAGGCGTTGCCCTGAGGGTCGAGGTCGATCACCAAGACCCGAGCGCCATGGAGCGCAAGCGACGCGGCGAGGTTGACGGTCGTCGTCGTCTTGCCCACGCCACCCTTCTGGTTGGCGACCACCATGAGGCGTGTCTGCTCGGGCCGTGGCAGGCCCTCGCCTGCGCGGCCCAGTACATCCACCGCCAGCTGGGCAGAGCGACCGATGGGAGTGTCGTCCATAGGGGGCGGTGTTTCACGTGAAACATCTGCCCCCATCGATTCGGCACGGGGACCGGGGACCGGGTCGGTCATCGGTCCCGCGATGTTGGCGTCGGACCGCAAGGTGGATTCACTCTCCTCGACTTCAGGCTCGCAATGAACAGAGCCTCCCATGTCTTCGGGGTCGTGAACCAGTGAGGCCTGGCGTTCTGTGGAGAAATCCACTTCTGTGGACAACTCCGTACCCCCTGAGGGGGGCGAAGCCTCGCGGGGAACAGGACCCTCTCTGCGTGAACCGAGAGGCTTACGATCGCGGGGTTCGGCCGCGGCGCGACCGCGACTGATGATGCCGTGCAGCAGGGAGCGACGTTTCACGTGAAACACGATGCACAGCAGCCGGGGCCGCGCTGCCGCGACACTCCGGCCTACGAAGGTTCGGCAGCTTGTGTGGAGTACATCTGCCCCTTCAGGACGCAAGCCTGCCCGTCAGATGTCCTGCTGCCCGGCAGACCGCGCCCCTACGCCCCTATCCGCGCCGGCGCCGCGCACGCCCGGCGCGAGCAGCCTTCGCGCGCTTCGCCGCGAAACGCACACCGCCGGGGCTTTCCCCCACCTCGACCCGCACCACCGTGGACATCGGATCCACCACCCCCTCACCCACATGCACGACCGAGGTCGCCACGGCGCCGAGCTTGTTCAGCGCCGAGGTCGCGTTCTTCAGCTCCTCCTCGGCAGTGTCACCCTTGAGCGCGAGCATCTCTCCGTACGGCCGAAGGAGGGGGATGCCCCAGGTGGCGAGACGGTCGAGCGGCGCCACGGCTCGTGCGGTCACCACGTGCACCGGAGACATCGTGCCCATGACCTCCTCGGCCCGGCCGCGCACGACCGTCACATGGTCCAGCCCCAGCAGCTCCACGACTTCGGTCAAGAAAGTGGTACGCCGCAGCAGTGGCTCCAGCAGTGTGATCTTGAGGTCCTCGCGGACCAGCGCCAAGGGGATGCCCGGCAGACCGGCACCCGAACCGACATCGCACACCGTGACACCTTCGGGCACGACCTCCGAGAGCACCGCGCAGTTCAGCAGGTGCCGCTCCCACAGGCGCGGCACCTCCCGCGGGCCGATCAGACCACGCTGAACTCCCGCCTCAGCAAGCAGCTCAGCGTAACGCACCGCGTCCGCGAAACGATCGCCGAACACCTCGCGGGCCTGCTCGGGCGCGGGGGGAAGCTCCGCTGCCTCCGTCACGGGGGACCGTCCTTCCGTAGCGTGCCGGCCTCGGGAGCCGGCACCACAGAACTATCAGGCTGACAAAATTCGGCCCCGCCTGCGCAACAGACGGGGCCGGTGGAACGTGGAACCGTTCAGGCGGGAAGCACGACGACGAAGCGCTGCGGCTCCTCGCCCTCGGACTCACTGTTCAAGCCGGCGGCCTTGACCGCGTCGTGCACGACCTTGCGCTCGAACGGCGTCATCGGGTCGAGCTTCACGGGCTCACCGCTGCTCTTGGCCTCTGCGGCGGCCTTCGCGCCCAGCTCGGACAACTCGGCCCGCTTCTTGGCGCGGTACTCCGCGATGTCGAGCATGAGCCGACTGCGGTCCCCGGTCTCCCGGTGCACGGCCAGACGCGTGAGCTCCTGGAGCGCCTCCAGCACCTCACCGTCCCGACCGACCAGCTTCTGCAAGTCACGGCCGGCCGAGTCGCTGATGATCGAGACAGAGGCACGGTCGGCCTCGACGTCCATGTCGATGTCACCGTCGAGGTCGGCGATGTCGAGCAGACCCTCCAGGTAGTCCGCTGCGATCTCGCCTTCCTGCTCCAGGCGGGTCAGGGTGTCTGCGCCCTCGGCAGCGGTGGAGGTGGTGCCTTCCGTCACGGGATGGACTCCTTCTTACTTCTTGGACGGGGACTTGGGCCGCTGCGGACCCTTGCGCTGTCCGGACTGGGCCCTGCTGCGGGTGCTTCCGCCGGACTTCGCGTTGCCCTTCTGGGCAGCGGCGGCGGGCTTGACGTCGTCCTGGGGCGTTTCGGTCTTGGTCAGCGAGGTGGGCTCACCAGCCGCCTTCGCTGCACCGCCCTGACGCTGGGACTTGCTCTGCCGCTTGGGCTGCTGACGCTTCGCGGTCTGGGTCGTGGCCGGAGAGCCGTCCTCAGCCTGCGCGGCGGCCGTGGCGTCGCTCTTGATCACGGCACCGTCGGCCTGAGCCGCGAGGCCCGCCTTGTTCAGACCGTTGACGAACTTGCGCTCGTACTCGTTACGGTCCCGGCCCTTGGCGACGATGGCCTTGACGACGGCACGATCACGGCGGTTACGGGTCTTGCCGTGGTGGGTGACGTGCTTGACAAGGCGCTCCAGGTACGCGGCCTGCGCCTTGGAACCCGGCGTCGGGTTGTTGTGGATGACGTACATCTGCTGGCCCATGGTCCACACGTTGGTGGTCAGCCAGTAGACGAGGACACCGACCGGGAAGTTGATACCGAAGACGGCGAAGATGACGGGGAAGACGTACATCAGCATCTTCTGCTGCTGCATGAACGGCGTCTTCACCGTGGTGTCGACGTTCTTCGTCATCAGCTGGCGCTGCGTGTAGAACTGCGACAGCGACATCAGCACGATCATGAGCGCCGTGACGACGCGTACATCGGTCAGGGAGGCGTTGAGGGCCTCGACCTTGTCCGCATTGTCCGTGAACTTCGCCGCGAGCGGGGCACCGAAGATGTGCGCCTTCTGCGCACTCTCCAGCAGACGCTCGTTGATCACGCCGACGGTGTCGTTGGACGCGATGCTGTTGAGCACGTGGTACAGAGCGAAGAAGAACGGGGACTGCGCCAGGATGGGAAGGCACGAGGAGAGCGGGTTGGTGCCCGCGTCCTTGTACAGCTTCATCATCTCTTCGGACTGACGCTGCTTGTCGTTCTTGTAGCGCTCCTGGATCTTCTTCATCTCCGGCTGGAGCGTCTGCATCGCGCGCGTCGCCTTGATCTGCTTCACGAAGAGCGGGATCAGGCAGATACGGATCAGGATCACCAGAGACACGATGGACAGGCCCCAGGCCCACCCGGTGTCGGGGCCGAAGATGGCCCCGTACACGGAGTGGAACTGGACGATGACCCAGGAGACAGGTGTCGTGATGAAGCTGAAGAGGCTGGCAATCGTGTCCACTAATCATGCTCCTTGGGCATGGGGCGAGGTCTCTGCGGCCGGGCTCGAAGGGCTTGTCGGACTTACGGAAGAAGTCTGTCCTTCGGTGGCCGGTTCGGCGGAGGCAGGCCCGCCCTTGCGTGCACGCCAGGCGTCACGCAGCATTTCGTGCCACCGCGGGCGCTTGCGCGGCGGGACATGGTCCACACCGCCCAGCGACCACGGATTGCACCGCAGGATGCGCCAGGCCGTGAGTGCTGTGCCCTTGATGGCACCGTGCCGGTCGATGGCCGTGTAGCCGTAGTGGGAACACGACGGGTAGTACTTGCATACAGGCCCGAGCAGCGGACTGATCGTCCACTGATAGAGCTTGATCAGAACCAGCAGCGGGTACTTCATCGCGTGCCCCCTCCCAGCAGCCGCTGCAGAGCGGCATCCAGGTCTTGGGCCAGTTGTGCATGGTCGGCGTCACCCGCTTCGGGCAGCGCGCGTACGACTACCAGGCTACCGGGGGGCAGCAGGGCCATTCGGTCGCGCATCAGGTGGCGAAGTCTGCGCTTCACCTTGTTCCGCACGACCGCTCCCCCCACAGCCTTGCTCACGACGAAACCCGCACGTGCCGGGGGAGCGCTCTCCCCCGGCACGTGCGGGTCCGTAGCACCGCTGCGAAGGTGTACGACGAGGTGCCTGCGTCCGGCCCGGCGTCCTCGTCGTACCGCGGTCGCGAAGTCCTCGCGCCGCCTCAGCCGGTTGTCGGTGGGCAGCACGACGTCATGACCTGATCGGGATCAGGCGGACAGGCGGGCGCGACCCTTGCCACGGCGGGACGCGAGAATCGCGCGGCCGGCACGGGTGCGCATACGCAGCCGGAAGCCGTGGGTCTTCGCGCGACGACGGTTGTTCGGCTGGAAGGTGCGCTTGCTCACTCGGGGGCTCCAGAAAGATGTCGTTGATTGCGGGGTGCCGTCCTGGCTGTCACCGTGCGCCCACGAGTAGCTCGCGTTACGCCCGAGTGCACCGCTGACCGATCAACTTGCGTGATCTGTGCCCATCGGAGGCAGGCGGCAGCAGCCATCGACAACTCGACCTCGTCACGGTACGCGCGGCTGCCTCCTTCGGTCAAACCAGCGGCCGCGGGGGGACACTTGTCCACAGGCTGGGGACAACGACTTGAACCGTACCGTCCGCCCTGACTACCGTGACGGAACTCCGATTCGTTCCTTTGTCCCTCGACCACCCCCTTTACCACCCCCGACCCGTCCCCGAATCACACGTTCGAGGGACCTGTGAGAGAGCGTGCCCTGTGGCTGACGTACCTGCCGATCTTGCCGCAGTGTGGCCACGCGTACTGGAAGAACTGCTCGGTGAGGGCCGGAGCCAGGGAGTCGAGGGGAAGGACGAGCACTGGATCCGGCGCTGCCAGCCGCTGGCGCTGGTCGCCGACACCGCGCTGCTCGCCGTGCCGAACGAGTTCGCCAAGGGCGTGCTCGAGGGTCGCCTCGCGCCGATCGTCAGCGAAAGCCTGAGCCGCGAGTGCGGGCGTCCCATCCGCATCGCCATCACCGTCGACGACTCCGCGGGAGAGCCCCCGGCTCCGCCGGTCGCCCGCCCCCAGCCGCGCTACGAGGAGCCCGAGCTCCCTTCCGCCCGGCAGGACCGGCCGGACCGTCAAGGGCACGAGCAGTACGAGGGCTACGGCCGGCGCCGCGCCGACCAGGACCCCGGGCCGCCCGGTGACCAGCTGCCCACCGCCCGCCCCGCCTACCCCTCGGAGTACCAGCGCCCGGAGCCCAGCTCCTGGCCGCGACCGGGTCAGGACGAGTACGGCTGGCAGCAGCAGCGCCTCGGCTTCCCCGACCGCGACCCGTACGCCTCGCCTTCGCAGAACGCCTACGGCCCCCAGGACGGCTACGGCGGCGCGCCCTCACCGGACTACCGCCCGCAGCCGCCGGAACGCTCCTCCTACGAACAGCAGCGTTCCGACTACGAATCGTCACGCGCGGAGTACGACCGCAGTAACTACGACCGTGGCGGCTACGACCGCGGTGACTACGACCAGCGCGACGCCGCCCGCCGCGAGCTTCCCGAGCCCCCGTCCGGCTCGGGGCACGTCCACCGCGGTGGCCCCGTCGGCCCGAACCTGCCCACGAGCGGGGCACCCGGCCCGCTGGCCGCACAGCCCGCGCCGGCGGCCGGCCCCGGTGAGCCGACCGCGCGGCTGAACCCGAAGTACCTCTTCGACACGTTCGTCATCGGCGCCTCCAACCGCTTCGCGCACGCGGCGGCGGTGGCGGTCGCCGAGGCACCCGCGAAGGCGTACAACCCCCTGTTCATCTACGGGGAGTCCGGACTCGGCAAGACCCACCTGCTGCACGCGATCGGGCACTACGCGCGCAGTCTCTACCCCGGCACGCGGGTGCGGTACGTGAGCTCGGAGGAGTTCACCAACGAGTTCATCAACTCCATCCGCGACGGCAAGGGCGACAGCTTCCGCAAGCGGTACCGGGAGATGGACATCCTGCTCGTCGACGACATCCAGTTCCTCGCGGACAAGGAGTCGACGCAGGAGGAGTTCTTCCACACCTTCAACACGCTGCACAACGCCAACAAGCAGATCGTGCTCTCCAGCGACCGGCCGCCCAAGCAGCTGGTGACGCTGGAGGACCGGCTGCGGAACCGTTTCGAGTGGGGTCTGATCACCGACGTCCAGCCTCCGGAGCTGGAGACGCGGATCGCGATCCTGCGCAAGAAGGCGGTGCAGGAGCAGCTCAACGCCCCGCCCGAGGTGCTGGAGTTCATCGCCTCCCGGATCTCGCGCAACATCCGCGAGCTGGAGGGCGCGCTGATCCGGGTGACGGCGTTCGCCTCGCTCAACCGGCAGCCGGTGGACCTCGGGCTGACGGAGGTCGTCCTGAAGGATCTGATCCCCGGCGGCGACGACTCCGCGCCGGAGATCACCTCGACGGCCATCATGAGCGCGACCGCCGACTACTTCGGGCTCACGGTCGAGGACCTGTGCGGCACCTCGCGCGGCCGCGCCCTGGTGACCGCACGGCAGATCGCGATGTACCTGTGCCGTGAGCTGACGGACCTGTCGCTGCCGAAGATCGGTGCGCTGTTCGGCGGCCGCGACCACACGACGGTGATGCACGCGGACCGCAAGATCCGCAATCTGATGGCGGAGCGACGCTCCATCTACAACCAGGTCACCGAGCTCACCAACCGCATCAAGGCCGGCTGAGCGCCCGCAGGCGCACGAAGAAGGGCGTCCCCGGACCACCTCCGGGAACGCCCTTCTTCGTGCGCCTGCCGACCCGCCCTTGTGCGCCCGCCGCCGACCTGCGCTCGCCCGTCGGCCGCCGAGAGCCGACCCTCGCGGTCGGCAGTGTCCCGTCCCTCGGGGTCCCGTCCACTGTTCGATTTCGGCACCGGGTTACGGCTGTCCTCCACAGATGTGGCAACTTTCTCCCGTCCACATCCTGGGGACTGCGAAGTTGTCCCGAAACTATCCACAGCCCTGCCTGTTGGGGCACCATCGAGCCAGGTCAACCGGCTGTGGATTCGTGGACAAACGATCTCCACAGGCTGTGGACGAGACGGTGATCCACAGGCTGTGGATAAAGTTTTCCACCGGCAACCCACAGGGTGAGGCCGGTTGTCCCCAGTGATCAGGCACTTCTCCACACGCCTGTCCACTGTTCGGCAACGCCGCCCGCCTCCTCACCGGGTCGAGTGAAAGGCGTCACAGCAGGGTGCCGCGGCTGCCTGTGGGAAAGCCCGGCAAACCTGGGGACGGAGCTGGGGAGAACTCGCCCCTCCCTGGGGACGGAGTGTGCAGAACTTTTTGTTCTCCACAGAAACCCCGAGTTGTCCACCGCCTCCGCCCACAGGCCCGGTGGACAAAATCTTGGCCCTGAGCTGGGAAAACGAGGTTATCCACGGTATCCACAGGCCCTACTACTACTCCCAACTAGAGAGAGTGAGGAATCCGCTTCGAAGAGGGTCCTGTGCACAACTTGCCGGTTCGACGCCGACTGCCGCTCGTCATGACTTGACCCCGAGGGGCACCTACTGTCAGTGCAGTGCGTCAGACTGGTCCCCGGTGTCCTTCCCTCACAGAGGCCGACGACACCGAGGCAGACGACGAAGGCGAAGCAGGGCGTGAGAACGCCGGCAACAGCAGGAGGCGGCTTACGGTGAAGATCCGGGTGGAACGCGACGTACTCGCGGAGGCAGTGGCCTGGGCTGCGCGCAGCCTCCCGGCCCGTCCGCCGGCGCCGGTCCTCGCCGGCTTGCTGCTGAAGGCCGAGGAGGGGCAGCTGAGCCTGTCCAGCTTCGACTACGAGGTCTCCGCACGGGTCTCGGTGGAGGCGGAGGTCGAGGAAGAGGGCACCGTCCTCGTCTCGGGCCGTCTGCTCGCCGACATCTCCCGCGCGCTCCCCAACCGGCCGGTGGAGATCTCCACAGACGGTGTACGGGCGACCGTGGTGTGCGGCTCCTCGCGATTCACACTCCACACCCTGCCGGTGGAGGAGTACCCGGCCCTGCCCCAGATGCCGAACGCGACGGGCACCGTCCCCGGTGAGGTCTTCGCCTCCGCCGTGCAGCAGGTCGCCATCGCGGCCGGCCGGGACGACACCCTTCCCGTCCTGACCGGTGTGCGCATCGAGATCGAGGGCGACACGGTGACGCTGGCCTCCACCGACCGCTACCGCTTCGCGGTCCGCGAGTTCCTGTGGAAGCCGGAGGACCCGGAGGCCTCGGCGGTCGCCCTGGTGCCCGCGAAGACGCTCCTGGACACCGCCAAGGCGCTGACCAGTGGCGACCAGGTGATCCTCGCGCTGTCCGGCTCGGGCGCGGGCGAGGGCCTGATCGGCTTCGAAGGAGCGGGCCGCCGCACCACCACACGGCTGCTGGAGGGCGACCTCCCGAAGTACCGCACGCTGTTCCCGACCGAGTTCAACAGCGTCGCCGTCATCGAGACCGCCCCCTTCGTGGAGGCCGTCAAGCGCGTGGCCCTGGTCGCCGAGCGCAACACCCCGGTGCGGCTCAGCTTCGAGCAGGGTGTGCTCATCCTGGAGGCCGGCTCCAGTGACGACGCACAGGCTGTGGAAAGGGTCGACGCCCAGCTGGAGGGCGATGACATCTCGATCGCCTTCAACCCGACGTTCCTGCTGGACGGTCTGAGCGCCATCGACTCCCCGGTGGCGCAGCTGTCGTTCACCACGTCCACCAAGCCCGCGCTGCTCAGCGGCAGGCCCGCGGTGGACGCGGAGGCGGACGACGCCTACAAGTACCTGATCATGCCGGTGCGGCTCAGCGGCTGACGTCGTACCACCCGTCCGCGGCTGCCCCCGGCAGTCCACAGTTGTGCACAGTCCTTCCGGGCCCGGTGGACACCGGATCGTGGATACCGGCCAGAGCCGGGCCCGGAAGTGGCCGTGAGCGAAGCCGCAGGTGAGGGCGTGCGCATGAGCGCGTATGCCCACAGATGTGCGTGAGCGCCCGGGTTTAGGGTCGTGTCGGTACGTAAGTGCCGCGGCACGTCCGTGCCGCCATGCCACGTCGCAACCTAAGGAACACAACTGATGGAGCTCGGTCTCGTCGGCCTCGGCAAGATGGGCGGCAACATGCGGGAGCGGATCCGCCGCGCGGGCCACACCGTCGTCGGATACGACCGCAACCCGGACCTCGCCGATGTCCACAGCCTGGAAGAACTTGTGGGCAAGCTCGAGGGCCCGCGCGTGGTCTGGGTGATGGTCCCGGCCGGCCGGGCGACGCAGTCGACCGTCGATGAGCTCGCAGAGCTGCTCCAGCCCGGCGATGTCGTCGTGGACGGCGGGAACTCCCGCTGGACGGACGACGAGAAGCACGCCGAGGAACTGGCGGCCAGGGGCATAGGTTTCGTCGACTGCGGTGTCTCCGGCGGCGTCTGGGGCCTGGAGAACGGCTACGCGCTGATGTACGGCGGCGACAAGGAGAACGTCGCCAAGGTGCAGCCGGTCTTCGACGCCCTCAAGCCGGAGGGCGACTTCGGCTCGGTGCACGCGGGCAAGGTCGGCGCGGGCCACTTCGCCAAGATGGTCCACAACGGCATCGAGTACGCGATGATGCAGGCCTATGCCGAGGGCTGGGAGCTCCTGGAGAAGGTCGACTCGGTGACCGACGTCCGGGAGGTCTTCCGTTCCTGGCAGGAGGGCACCGTCATCCGCTCCTGGCTCCTCGATCTCGCGGTGAACGCGCTGCACGAGGACGAGCACCTGGACAACCTCCGGGGTTATGCACAGGACTCCGGTGAGGGACGCTGGACTGTGGAGGCCGCGATCGACCACGCGGTCCCGCTGCCGGCGATCACCGCGTCGCTGTTCGCGCGGTTCGCCTCCCGCCAGGAGGACTCGCCGCAGATGAAGATGATCGCGGCGCTGCGCAATCAGTTCGGCGGGCACGCGGTCGAGAAGAAGTAGTCCACAGAGCGGCCGAGAGAGGCCACAGCAGCAGCCACGGGGCATCCCTGGCTGTCGTCCGCAGGACCGCACGACGGTCCACAACGCCGGGGGAGGTCGGCGCACGATCATGCACGTCACGCATCTGTCGCTGGCCGATTTTCGCTCCTATCCCCGGGTCGAGGTCCCGCTCGACCCGGGGGTGACGGCCTTCGTCGGCCCCAACGGGCAGGGCAAGACGAATCTCGTCGAGGCGGTCGGCTATCTCGCCACACTCGGCAGCCACCGTGTCTCCTCCGACGCCCCGCTGGTGCGCATGGGCGCCGACCGAGCGATCATCCGGGCCCAGGTCCGGCAGGGCGAGCGGCAGCAGCTCGTCGAGCTCGAGCTGAACCCGGGCCGCGCCAATCGTGCCCGTATCAACAGATCCTCACAGGTCAGGCCCCGGGACGTGCTGGGGATCGTCCGCACCGTGCTGTTCGCGCCCGAGGATCTCGCCCTGGTGAAGGGTGATCCCGGCGAGCGGCGCCGCTTCCTGGACGATCTGATCACGGCCCGTTCCCCGCGGATGGCGGGTGTCCGTTCCGATTACGACCGGATCCTCAAGCAGCGCAACACGCTGCTGAAGTCGGCCGCGCTGGCCCGTCGGCACGGCGGGCGCACCATGGATCTGTCCACTCTGGACGTCTGGGACCAGCATCTCGCGCGTGCGGGTGCCGAACTGCTGGCTCAGCGGCTGGATCTGATCGCCGCGATCCAGCCGCTCGCCGACAAGGCGTACGAACAGCTCGCACCGGGCGGCGGGCCCGTCGCCCTGGAGTACAAGCCGTCGGCGCCCGGTGAGGCGCACACCCGCGAGGACCTGTTCGAGCAGGTGTCGGCGGCTCTCGCCGAGGCGCGCAAGCAGGAGGTCGACCGGGGCGTCACCCTGGTCGGCCCGCACCGGGACGATCTGCTGCTCAAGCTCGGCCAGCTGCCGGCCAAGGGCTACGCCTCCCACGGCGAGTCCTGGTCCTATGCCCTGGCGCTGCGCCTGGCCTCCTACGACCTGCTGCGGGCCGAGGGCAACGAGCCGGTGCTGGTGCTCGACGACGTCTTCGCCGAGCTGGACGCGCGCCGCCGCGAGCGCCTCGCCGAGCTCGTCGCGCCGGGGGAGCAGGTCCTGGTGACCGCGGCCGTCGACGACGACGTTCCCCGTGCGCTGGCGGGGACGCGGTGCGTCGTGGCCGAGGGAACGGTGCGGCGGGTATGAGCGAGCCCGACCGGCCCGACGGACCCCCCGCGGGGGTGCCCGGGGCAGCTGCTGAGCCCTCGGGGGTCGACCTGGCGCGCGTGGCGTTGCGCGCGGCCAAGGAGGCGGCACGCGCGCGTGGGGATGCGGCGCAGCAGAAGAAGCAGGCACGGCGCGGTGGCCTGCGCTCCGGCGCGCGCGGCGACCGGCGCGATCCCATGGCACTCGGTGCGGCGATCAACCGGCTGCTCACCGAGCGTGGCTGGGAGGCCCCGGCCGCGGTGGGCGGGGTGATGGGGCGCTGGCCCGAAATCGTCGGTGAGGACGTGGCCAAGCACTGTGAGCCGGAGCGCTACGACGAGGACGAGCGGGTGCTGTTCGTGCGCTGCGACTCCACGGCCTGGGCGACGAACCTGCGGCTGCTCGCCCCGACCCTGGTCGCCCGGCTGAACGAGGACCTGGGCCACGGCACGGTGAGGCTGATCAAGGTCAACGGACCGGGTGGCCCCGCACGCCGCTACGGCCTGCTGCGGGCTCCCGGGAGCACCGGTCCCGGGGACACGTACGGGTGACCCGGAGCCCTCTTCCGGGCCGCCCGGGACAAGGTGATCGACGTCACATCGGGGCTTTTCGGGAGTGCGTTCGGTCCGCCGGTGCCCCTTTCGTCGTACGACCGGGCGAGGTGCGCGATCGCCACCTGACTCCTAAGTAGCCAAGGGGTGACGGTCGGAAGCGCTGGGTGCCCTCGTGAGCCTCTTGGAGCCCCCATCCGTATACCGGGAGTCGGACGAGACCGGTTGAGGGCGGCACATGCGGACTCAGGCACCGGCAAACCCCCATCAATGTCCGAGCTACCGGTAGACTGGGAGCAATCCCGCCCCGACCGTGGGGACCGCCCGGGAAAAGCTGAGCAACGCTGATCAAGGCTTACCAACGCAACATGCCGCAGCCGCTCCGGCAACCCGCCGCCGAGCCTGGCTCGTGGTGTGCCAGAAAGGGCGCTTCGTGGCCGATTCCGGCAACCCCAACGAGAACATCCCGTCCACCGACACCGGCGTGAACAGCGAGGCGACCGCCCTCGACAGCGAGGTCACCGCCTCGTACGACGCCAGTGCCATCACCGTCCTCGAGGGCCTGGACGCGGTCCGCAAGCGACCCGGTATGTACATCGGTTCGACCGGTGAGCGAGGCCTGCACCACCTGGTGCAGGAGGTCGTCGACAACTCCGTCGACGAGGCGCTGGCCGGGCACGCGGACACGATCGATGTGACGATCCTGGCCGACGGCGGCGTCCGGGTCGTCGACAACGGCCGGGGCATTCCGGTGGACATCGTCCCCTCGGAGAACAAGCCGGCCGTCGAGGTCGTGCTGACCGTGCTGCACGCGGGCGGCAAGTTCGGCGGCGGCGGCTACGCGGTCTCCGGTGGTCTGCACGGCGTCGGTGTGTCCGTGGTGAACGCCCTGTCGAGCAGGATCTCCGTCGAGATCAAGCGTGACGGCCACCGCTGGACGCAGGACTACAAGATGGGCGTCCCCACGGCCCCGCTGGTCCGGCACGAGGAGGTGGAGGAGACCGGGACGACGGTCACCTTCTGGGCCGACCCGGACATCTTCGAGACCACCGACTACTCCTTCGAGACGCTCTCCCGGCGTTTCCAGGAGATGGCGTTCCTCAACAAGGGGCTGCGGATCAACCTCGTCGACGAGCGCGAGTCGGCGAAGGCCACCGCCGGGGCGGACGAGGCGGGTGAGGACGAGAAGTACGAGGTCAAGAGCGTCTCGTACCACTACGAGGGCGGCATCGTCGACTTCGTGAAGTACCTCAACTCCCGCAAGGGAGATCCGGTGCACCCCACCGTGATCGATCTCGAGGCCGACGACAAGGACAAGCAGCTGTCCCTCGAGCTCGCCATGCAGTGGAACGGCGGCTACACCGAGGGCGTGTACTCCTTCGCCAACATCATCCACACCCACGAGGGCGGTACGCACGAAGAGGGCTTCCGCGCGGCGCTCACCAACCTGGTGAACAAGTACGCGCGCGAGAAGAAGCTGCTGCGTGAGAAGGACGACAACCTCACGGGTGACGACATCCGCGAGGGACTGACCGCGATCATCTCGGTCAAGCTGAGCGAGCCCCAGTTCGAGGGCCAGACCAAGACCAAACTGGGCAACACCGAGGTGAAGACCTTCGTCCAGAAGGTCGTCTACGAACACCTCAACGACTGGTTGGACCGCAACCCCAACGAGGCCGCGGACATCGTCCGCAAGGGCATCGCGGCGGCCACCGCGCGCGTGGCGGCCCGCAAGGCCCGCGACCTGACCCGCCGCAAGGGCCTGCTGGAGTCGGCGTCCCTGCCGGGCAAGCTCTCCGACTGCCAGTCCAACGACCCCACCAAGTGCGAGATCTTCATCGTCGAGGGTGACTCCGCCGGCGGTTCGGCCAAGTCCGGCCGGAACCCGCAGTACCAGGCGATCCTCCCGATCCGGGGCAAGATCCTCAACGTCGAGAAGGCGCGCATCGACCGGATCCTGCAGAACCAGGAGATCCAGGCGATGATCTCCGCGTTCGGCACCGGGGTGCACGAGGACTTCGACATCGAGAAGCTCCGCTATCACAAGATCATCCTGATGGCGGACGCCGACGTCGACGGCCAGCACATCAACACCCTGCTGCTGACGTTCCTGTTCCGGTTCATGCGGCCGCTGGTCGAGGCGGGGCACGTGTACCTCTCCCGTCCCCCGCTCTACAAGATCAAGTGGGGCCGGGACGACTTCGAGTACGCCTACTCCGACCGCGAGCGCGACGCACTGATCGAGATGGGCCGCCAGGCCGGCAAGCGCATCCGCGAGGACTCCGTCCAGCGATTCAAGGGCCTCGGCGAGATGAACGCCGAGGAGCTGCGCATCACCACGATGGACCAGGAGCACCGCGTCCTCGGCCAGGTCACCCTCGACGACGCCGCCCAGGCCGACGACCTGTTCTCGGTCCTGATGGGCGAGGACGTCGAAGCCCGCCGCGCGTTCATCCAGCGCAACGCCAAGGACGTCCGCTTCCTCGACATCTGAGTCGGTCTCAGCTGACCGCACCAGGAAGGACCTTCACCAGCAATGACCGACGAGAACACTCCCGTCACGCCTCTCGAGGACGCGGACGCGACCGGCATGCGCGTCGAGCCCGTCGGGCTCGAGACGGAGATGCAGCGCTCGTACCTCGACTACGCGATGTCCGTCATCGTCTCGCGTGCGCTGCCCGACGTCCGTGACGGCCTCAAGCCCGTCCACCGCCGTGTGCTGTACGCCATGTACGACGGCGGCTACCGCCCCGAGCGGGGCTTCTACAAGTGCGCCCGCGTCGTCGGCGACGTCATGGGCAACTACCACCCGCACGGCGACTCCTCGATCTACGACGCGCTGGTCCGCCTCGCGCAGCCGTGGTCGATGCGGATGCCGCTGGTGGACTCCAACGGCAACTTCGGCTCCCCGGGCAACGACCCCGCGGCAGCCATGCGGTACACCGAGTGCAAGTTGGCACAGCTGTCGATGGAGATGGTCCGCGACATCGACGAGGAGACCGTCGATTTCAAGGACAACTACGACGGCCGCTCGCAGGAGCCGACCGTCCTGCCCGCACGCTTCCCGAACCTGCTGATCAACGGATCGGCCGGTATCGCGGTCGGTATGGCGACCAACATCCCGCCGCACAACCTGCGTGAGGTCGCGTCCGGGGCCCAGTGGTACCTGGAGAACCACGAGGCGTCGAACGAGGAGCTGCTCGACGCGCTCATCGAGCGCATCAAGGGCCCCGACTTCCCGACCGGCGCCCTGGTGGTGGGCCGCAAGGGCATCGAGGAGGCGTACCGGACGGGCCGCGGCTCGGTCACCATGCGTGCGGTGGTCGAGGTCGAGGAGATCCAGAACCGCCAGTGCCTGGTGGTCACCGAGCTGCCCTACCAGACCAACCCCGACAACCTCGCGCAGAAGATCGCCGACCTGGTGAAGGACGGAAAGATCGGCGGCATCGCGGACGTCCGCGACGAGACGTCGTCCCGTACCGGCCAGCGTCTGGTCATCGTGCTCAAGCGGGACGCGGTCGCCAAGGTCGTCCTGAACAACCTCTACAAGCACACCGAGCTGCAGACCAACTTCGGCGCCAACATGCTGGCGCTGGTCGACGGTGTCCCGCGCACGCTCTCCCTGGACGCGTTCATCCGCCACTGGGTGAACCACCAGATCGAGGTCATCGTCCGCCGTACGCGGTTCCGGCTGCGCAAGGCCGAGGAGCGCGCGCACATCCTGCGCGGCCTGCTGAAGGCCCTGGACGCCATCGACGAGGTCATCGCACTGATCCGGCGCAGCGACACCGTCGAGATCGCACGCGGGGGCCTGATGGGCCTCCTGGAGATCGACGAGATCCAGGCCAACGCGATCCTGGAGATGCAGCTCCGCCGGCTGGCGGCACTGGAGCGTCAGAAGATCGTCCAGGAGCACGACGAACTCCAGGCGAAGATCAACGAGTACAACGAGATCCTCGCCTCCCCGATCCGTCAGCGGGGGATCGTCAGCGCGGAGCTGGCCGCGCTCGTCGAGAAGTACGGTGACGACCGCAAGACCAAGCTGGTGCCCTATGAGGGCGACATGTCCATCGAGGACCTGATCGCCGAGGAGGACATCGTCGTCACGGTCACACGCGGCGGCTACATCAAGCGCACCAAGACCGACGACTACCGGGCCCAGAAGCGCGGCGGCAAGGGCGTACGCGGAGCGAAGCTCAAGGAAGACGACATCGTCAACCACTTCTTCGTGTCCACCACGCACCACTGGCTGCTGTTCTTCACCAACAAGGGCCGGGTCTACCGGGCGAAGGCGTACGAGCTGCCCGACGCCGGCCGGGACGCACGCGGCCAGCACGTGGCCAACCTGCTGGCCTTCCAGCCGGACGAGGCGATCGCCGAGATCCTTGCGATCCGCGACTACGAGGCGGCGCCCTACCTGGTGCTGGCCACCAAGGCGGGCTTGGTCAAGAAGACGTCGCTGAAGGATTACGATTCACCCCGCTCGGGTGGTGTGATCGCGATCAACCTGCGGGAGCAGGAGGACGGTTCCGACGACGAACTGATCGGGGCCGAACTCGTCTCGGCAGATGATGATCTACTGCTGATCAGCAAGAAGGCACAGTCGATCAGGTTCACCGCGACGGACGAGACGCTGCGGCCCATGGGCCGTGCGACCTCGGGCGTGAAGGGCATGAGTTTCCGCGAAGGGGACGAGCTGCTCTCGATGAATGTTGTTCGACCCGGTACGTTCGTGTTCACTGCCACAGACGGCGGGTACGCGAAGCGGACCGCCGTCGACGAGTACCGCGTCCAGGGTCGCGGCGGCCTCGGCATCAAGGCTGCCAAGATCGTCGAGGACCGTGGAACTCTCGTCGGCGCGCTGGTGGTCGAGGAGACCGACGAGATCCTCGCCATCACGCTGTCGGGCGGTGTGATCCGCACGCGGGTCAGCGGAGTCAGGGAGACGGGCCGTGACACCATGGGCGTCCAACTGATCAATCTGGGCAAGCGCGATGCCGTGGTCGGCATCGCGCGTAACGCCGAAGCGGGACGCGAGGCGGAGGAAGTCGACGGCGACGTGGCCGTGGACGAGACCGACGAAGGTGCCGTGACCACCGGCACGGACGAGGGTGAGGCGCCCTCGTCCGAGTAGCACGAGGAGTGAGTCAGCGTGAGCGGAGCCACGGGCACCGGGCCGACCGGTACCAGTATGGGGACGGACGGCGGTGGCCGTGGCTCTGCCACGCGGGCGACAGATCCGCACACGACCAACCTGAAAGCGATCAAGTCGCCCGGCAAGGACTCGCCTTCGTCCGACAGACATGGATCCCAGGGGGGAACTGTGACGGACACCCGAGGCCATCAGCAGAGCACGCCCGGACAGGGCGCCGCTGATCGTACGGCCTCACCGCTGCCGGGGGAACGGCAGTCGCAGCAGCAGGCGGGGCCGTACCACCCGCCGCAGGCCTACCAGGCGCAGACCGGTGCGGCAGAGGGCCCGGGCGGCGCGGTACGCCGCCCGCGCACCGGGGCGCGCACCACACCGCGCGTGCGCAAGGCGCGCCTGCGGGTGGCCAAGGCCGATCCCTGGTCGGTGATGAAGGTCAGCTTCCTGCTCTCCATCGCCCTGGGCATCTGCACGATCGTCGCGTCCGCGGTGCTGTGGATGGTCATGGACGCGATGGGTGTCTTCTCGACGGTCGGCGGCACGATCTCCGAGGCGACGGGCTCCAACGAGTCGAACGGCTTCGACCTCCAGTCGTTCCTGTCGCTGCCCAACGTGCTGCTGTTCACGACGGTCATCGCGGTCATCGACGTCGTCCTGGCAACGGCTCTGGCGACTCTCGGCGCGTTCATCTACAACCTCTCCGCGGGCTTCGTGGGCGGCGTCGAGCTCACGCTGGCCGAGGACGAGTGAGCGACGCCCGGCAGCTTCCCGGCCTGCTCTGACGGTCCTCCGGCAACCGATTTTGGGACTGCCCGGGTCGTGCGCTAATCTTCAGGAGTCAGCGCGCGGGACATGTACCGCAGAGCGCGGCGGGGCTATAGCTCAGTTGGTTAGAGCGCATCCCTGATAAGGATGAGGCCACAGGTTCAAATCCTGTTAGCCCCACATCATCATGAGACCCCCTGGCCGGTATGGCCGGGGGGTCTTCTGCGTCCGTCGTGTGGTGCGCCCGGTCTCGGCCCGCCGACCCTCATCTCGTCTCACCAGGTCTGCTCCGTGCCCTTGCGCGGGGTGGGAGTGCTGGTGCTGTGTGCGTGCGGGGAGGGGTGGGGCTCCGCTCCCTCCGGACCGTTCGCCGGCGGGGTGCGGTGCGGTGGCGGCCGGGCCCTGACGCGTTCGACGGGTGTGGGCAGGGGGAAAGCCCGGTTGCTCGTTGCCGAGCAACCGGGCCTTTCGCGTGCCGTCGGGGCTGTACGCGAGTTCGCCGGGACTTCGGGGGGAGCCGGAAACGGCACGGGTGGGGTGTGGTGAGGCGGGTGGGCCTCCACGGGCCCAGCGGCTCAGTGGGCTCAAGCGGGCCCAGCGGCTCAGCGCTGGAGCGGGAGGTGGCCGGTGCGGGGCGCTGCGGGGGATGTCGTGTCGTCGGAGCAGGGGGCGGAGGCCGAGTCAGGGGCCGGGGTCGCGAGCGGGCGGTGACGGCACCTGGGGGATCCTCCGTGGGCCTCCGCGCGGATGCGCTGTTTCATCGTGGGGGGCAGGGCACTGGTAGGGGACCAGGGCCGGACGGACGCGGCCTGCGTCGTCATGTCCGGGGCGCTCTTGCTGTTGCGGGTCGTCTCGGTCTGGGATACCGCGGCGGAAGCGGTGGTGGTGATGAGTCCGAGCGCCGTGCACAGCGCGAGGAGGGCGGTGACGATGGCGGTCCACAGCTTCATGACCTTGTTCCGGGCCATGGCCCCTCACTTTCGGGTCGGGCGATTTGCGTACTTTCCTCATGATGTGTATGTGGGCCGCGAAGTGGTGGACCAACGCCCGTGGCGCGTCGATGTTCAGATGAACACCACCCGGATGGTCGCAAGAGGGGAGAAAAGTGAAAGAGTGCGGAGGGAGATGGTCAAATTAACCGGCTGTGCGGGGGTGGTCACCCTCTGATCCGGTCGATGTGTTCCGCCCCTACTGCACAGTAAAGATGGGGAGTTGCCCGGCCGACACAGGTCACTGATCGGTATCGGTCGGTGTGTATAGTCGGGCGCCAGAGGTCCCCTACGTCAAGAAAGACGAGGTCGCGCGGTGAAGAAGCTTCTCCTGGTCGCACTGGCCGCCATCGGCGGGCTCCTCGTGTACCGCCAGATCCAGGCGGATCGCGCCGAGCAGGATCTGTGGACGGAGGCGACTGACTCCGTGCCCACGGGTTCGTGAGTACCGACATACGACGCTGAACAGACCCCGGCCGCGCTCGCGGTCGGGGTTTTGTGTGTCGTGAGGCCTTGCCGACGGGCCTTGTCCGCGGGGCAGGATGGGGCACGGTGCGACGTCCGGGCGACGACGAGGGGTGGCGCGTGAGGGGACGGCGGTGCAGGGCGTGGGGGCGGCACGTCCGGGCGGGACGTGGTCGGGCAGCACCGGCTGCCGTGCGCTCGGGCGTGGTGACGCTCGCGTCGGTGATGCTGCTGGGGGCGCCGGGGGTGTCTGTCGCCTCCAGTGCCTCTGCGGTCTTCCCGGGGGCCGGGGCCGCCGAGGCGGTCACCCGGGCTTCCGGCACTGTCGGGGTCCCCGAGGCCGTCCGGGCTGCTTCCGGGGCTCCTGGAACTCCTGAGGGGTATGCCTTCACCGAGGGCGCGCAACGGATCGACGGGGCGGGGAGCACCGCCGACGCCTTACGGCTGGAAGCCGGTCGGGCCTACCGGAGCACCCTTCCGGCGAGCGGCAGGATCCACTACCTCCTGGAACTCGACGCCGGCTCGAACGTCTACGTCTCCGCCACCGCCGTCCCCCCGGGCGACGGCAGCGCCGCCGTCATCGACGGCGTCAAGGTGTCCCTGCAGGACGCGGACGGCCGCTCCTGCGACGTGGACACCGCGACCTTCGGTGCCGCCGCCGGCCCGCACCCGGTCGCCGCGTCGGCCGTGCGCGAGATCTCCCCCAGGAAATCCCTCTGCCAGGACGCCGGTACGTACTACGTGACCGTCGAACGCGCCGATCCGGACGGAAAGGGCGCCTCCCCCGACGCCTGGGAGCTGGAACTCACCACCGCGTCGGAACCGCGGCTGGAACGGACCGGCGCGACGACCGCGCCCGAGGAGTGGGACTCCGCCTCGCCCCGGCCCGTCACCGGGAAGGCACAGCGGCGCTCGGGCGGCGCCGGTTTCACCGAGGCCACCCCGCTCGATGAGGGAGTCTGGCGGGACGACATCCGGCCCGGCCAAACGCTCTTCTACAAGGTTCCCGTCGACTGGGGCCGGCAGTTCCACGCCACCGCCGAACTGGGCAGTGCGCGCTTCGACGGCACCGGGTTCGTCCCCGCCGCCCTGGACCTGGACCTCTACAACCCCGTACGCGGGCATGTCGCGGACGTGGGTCTCGGCTACGACGGCAGACAGAAGTCGGGCAGCCTCCCCCCGCTCCCCCGCGTCGCGTACGCCAATCGCCATGCCACCGGCGCTCAGGTCGGCGCGATGCGCTTCGCAGGCTCCTACTACCTCGTCGCCCACCTCAGGGCGGAGGTGGCGGACGACTTCGGTGACGGACCCGTCCCGCTGACGCTGCGGGTACGGGTCGGCGGTGCGGCGCAGGACGGGCCGGAGTACGCCGGGGAGTCCGCCCCGGCGGGCATCTTCGCGGTCACCGCGCAGGACCGCGAGGCGGCGGCCCGGGGCCGGTCCACGGACGACGGCACCGCGATGACGGCGCTCGCGGTGGGCGGTATCGGAACCGGCAGTGCACTGCTGGTGGGACTCGCCGTGTGGACGGTGGCCGCTCGACGGAGAACCGTCTCCCCGGACGGTCCGGGAACGATCCGGGCATCAGATCCGCGTGAGGGCCCATAACCCCACGGCATAGCAGGCCAATGCCAGGAACAGGAGAGGGACGGCCACCCGGGCGGGAGGGCCGGGGCGGCGCCGCCGGCGCCGACCGGTCGCCCTGTGCCGTGACACCGCAGAGTCCGAAGACGGAGCCTGCGGGTCGCGGGCGGTGTACTCGGCAGTGGAGGCATCGGCGCGATGCGAGGCGGGGCCGGGACACGCCGACGGCGGGAACGAGGGCGGGGACAGGGGGGAGCGCAGCGGGTGAGTGGGGTCGGCGTGGGTCACCCGCTGTGCGCCGTACGGGGGCTGGGACGGTGTGAGGCTCTGGGGCTGTGCCCGGACGTGCGCCTGCTCCGGTACCCGACCCTGCCCCTGACCCGGTGGGGTGGGTGCGTGGGACGGGCGAGCGGGGGCGGGGGAGGACGTGACCGTGGCCTGGGGCGGTGGCAGATGAAAGCTGCCGGTGTCCGACATGGAGGGCTGACGCGGCGGAGCGGACGGTGCCGGACCGGTGCCGGCGACACCGTCCGCGGTGGATCGGCTCGCGGGAACCGGACGGCCGCCCTCGCCGCCGTGAGGGGAGGCGCCGCCGTGGTCCGGTTCGGAGCGGGAGGGTGGGTCGCCCTGCCAGGGGTCTCCGAGCAGGGCGCCTGCCGCTCCTGCCCCGGGCGGACGGCCCGTCTCCCCGCCCTCCGCTCCAGGACGACTTGTGGCCGAGCGCACGCCCGAAGCCGCCCTCAGCGGGCCTTCCGGGCCGAAACCCGGTGGGAGCGGGCCGAGTTGGTCGAAGATCTCGATCAACTCGTCGTCGGGGCCGGGCGCCGGGAGGAGTTCCCTGGCCGAGGCCAGGGCCTTGCGCGCCCCCGTGGCCGTACGGAACCGTGCCTGCGGTGCCGGCTGCAGCAGGGTGGCCACGACCTGCCACAGCGGGTCGGGGATGCCCTGGGGCGCCCCGGGCGTACCGTGCTCGGCGAAGTGCTGGATGAGCGCCTTGGCGTCCGGTTTGGCGCCCTCCAGCAGATACAGCGCGACCAGTCCCACCGCGAACAGGTCCGCGGGGAAGTCCGGTTCGGAGCCCATCAGCTGCTCCGGCGCGAGATAGCCGGGCGTGCCCACCACCAGGTCGGTCTCGGTCAGGCGCGGTTCGCCGAGCCGCATGGCGATACCGAAGTCGGACACCCGCAGACGTGGTCTGCCCGTACCGGTGGCTTCCAGGAGCAGGTTGGCGGGCTTGATGTCGCGGTGCACGACGCCTTCCGTGTGCACCGCGGTGAGACCCGCCAGCAGCTGGTCGAGCAGGATACTGACGAACGTCGGCGGCAGGGGCCCGTAGTCGCCGATGAGGTGCGCCAGCGAACCGCCGGCGACCAGGTCCATGGTGAACAGGACCTTGTCGTCGTCGGCGGCCCAGCTGCTGGGGGCGAGCACATGGGGGTGATCGATTCGCAGGGCCTGCTCGCGCACGAAACGGAGCAGGGAGTGGGCGTCGCTCTGCAGCAGGACCTTGGCCGCCACATAGCGGCGACGGCGGTGGTCCCAGGCACGCCAGACGGCACCGACACCCCCGCGCCCGATCGGGTCGACCAGTTCGTACCGGCCGGCAAAGACCTCACCCATGGCTGTGCGTCGCTCCTCCCCCGGCGGGATCTCCCCTTGCCTTACCCCTGTGTGCTTACCCCTTCTGCCCCTGCCGCGACTACGGCCGGGGGATCAGTTCTGGTGGGACTGGTAGTGCGCGACCGCGTCGGAGGTACGGCCGGCGCCGTAGACCCGGAGGAACTCCGCCAGCTCGGGGTGGGTCGGGGCGAGGACGTCGGCGGCGTCGATGATGTCGCCGGCAGCGGCCACCGAACGCAGCAGTGACTGGATCTCCCGCACCACCCGCTTGACCGTGGGGGCGCCCGAACTGCTCGTCGTCTGCGTGGTGTTGCTGAGCACCGAACCCCCCTGCGACTTCTTGATCTCCTCCATGCGCTCGGTCGCCTCGGCCGCGCTGACACTGCCGTCCGCGACCTGGCCCGCCAGGTCCTGCAGCAGCTGCACCCGCTGGACCACCGCGGGGTTGCCGATCTTCGCCCGCTGACCGCTCATCAGCTGCGACAGCATCGGTGCGGACAGTCCCAGCACCCCGGCGAGACGAGCCTGATTGAGGCCCAGGTCGTCTATGAGCTTACGGAAGAGCGTCCCCAGCGGCTCCCCGTACCAGTTCCGCTGCAGTTCCCGCGCTCTTGCGGTGGCTTCCTGCTGTGCGGCGTCCATGGCGTCTCCCCATCGCTTCCCCGAGAACCGTGGTTCGCTGTAGCGAACCACGCCGAGCATCTTACGGAGAGTGGTTGGTCACGGGGACCCCCAATCTTTTTGCGGAACCCCCCCGGGGACCCGGTACTCTTGTTTCCGGCGCCCACCCGGATGTGCTTGTTCCTGGCGGACGCTTCCCACACGGGGCCTTAGCTCAGTTGGTAGAGCGCTGTCTTTGCATGGCAGATGTCAGGGGTTCGACTCCCCTAGGCTCCACAAGGAAACCCCTCCCACCTGCGGAAAGCAGATGGGAGGGGTTCTTGCTCAGTAGCTCCGGGAGCCTGGCGTCACGGCTCCGGGGAGCCTTCGGGGTCCTGGCTCCAGGGCCGGGGCTCCAGGCTCACCGGGCTGTTTCACGTGAAACAGCCCGGCACGGCAGAAGACGCTGAAGTCTCCCGCCCCACCAGGCTGTTGATACCGCAGACGAGGGATGCCGCGGGCCGCCGGCACCGAGATCTTTCGATGCCGCCCGAGCGTCAGGGCTGCTCGTCGCGCTTGGCGGCCTCCTCCTCGGCCTCCTTCACCCGGACCTCGGGGTCGAGGCTGGAACCGCGGCTGCCGTCCACGGACGACAGCGTGCCCGGCTCCCCGACGTCGGTCGCGGCCGGTGGTTCCACCAGCCAGTCCGGGTTGGCCTGCTTGTCCCACCACTTCCAGGCGGCGAACGCGCCGCCGGCGACGGCGCCCAGAACCACGATCACCTTCGCGGCCCGGCCGGCCTTCGCGCGCCGCCGCTGCTTGCGGACGAGCTTGTTGATCTGTTCGGCCGAGACCTGACCGCGCAGTGCGGCCAGTACCGCCGCACTGCGGGCCGCGGCCTCGTCCCGTGCCGGACCGGCGGCGGCCCGGGCCTGCTCGATCCTCGGCCGGGAATAGTCCGCCGCCTGCTGAGCGGCCTTACGGGTCCGGACGGCGGCCTCGTGAGCAGCCAGATCGACCTTCGGCGGTACATGGCTCCGGGCCTGCTCCAGATACGGCTGCACATGGGCGCCGTACTGAACGAGGGCCTGCCCCGCGGCCTGGGTCACTTTGGGCGCCAGCCGTACGCGCGCCTCCTGTGCGTAGTGCGCGGCCTTCAGCTTGGCCGTGTCGGCGTAGGGCGCCACCACTTCCGCGGCATGGAGCATGCTGTCCTTCGCCGAATCAGTCGCGGCGCGCACGCTGTCGATGCGGGTCACGGTTCCTCCTCCTCGGTGGCGTACGTTCTTCGACTGTCCACCCATTTACGGATCATGCCTTCCGCCTCGCTGCCGGGCATGTGCGGAGGGGCATACGGGTGCTGATGGCGCTGATCGAGTGCAATAGCGGATGAATACGGGAGAACGGGAGCTTGTCGTCGACAGTGCCACGGATCGTTCCCGAGTGCCCCCGTCACGGAAGGACTCACCCGGTTTTCTGCAAGCGGTTCGGCCCTGTTGCCCTCCTGCGAACGGGCGGCGGGCGACTGCACGTCCCGTCCGTGCGAGGATCGGGGAGTTACGGAAAGACGACGGAAGGTACATCGTGGCTGATCAGCTCTACGCCACCCTGAAGACCAACAACGGCGACATCGAGGTCCGGCTCTTCCCGAACCAGGCGCCGATCACCGTCAAGAACTTCGTCGAGCTCGCCAAGGGCGAGCGGGAGTGGACTCACCCGGAGACGGGCGCCAAGTCCACGGACAAGCTCTACGACGGCACGGTCTTCCACCGGGTGATCAGCGGCTTCATGATCCAGGGCGGTGACCCGCTGGGCAACGGCACCGGCGGCCCCGGCTACCAGTTCGAGGACGAGTTCCACCCGGACCTGCGCTTCGACAAGCCTTACCTGCTGGCCATGGCCAACGCGGGTCCGGGCACCAACGGCTCGCAGTTCTTCATCACCGTCTCCCCGACGGCGTGGCTGAACCGCAAGCACACCATCTTCGGCGAGGTCACCGACGCCGCGAGCCAGAAGGTGATCGACACCATCGCGGCCACGCAGACCAACCCCCGGACCGACCGTCCGGTCAACGACGTCGTCATCGAGTCGGTCGAGATCCGCGAGGGCTGAGCGCACCGCAAGGGCCGCGTACGGCCCTGCCCCCTCCCAGGAGTGCGAAAAGCCCCCAGAGGGAACCAATCGCCCCGCTCATCCGTAAGGATGGGCGGGGCGGGGCTTTTTCCACACGACCTAGGGGATCCCATGGACGACCAGGCTGCAGGCAGCCCGCAGGACGCCCGCGGTCTCCCGGTCTGCTATCGCCACCCGGACCGCGAGACCGGCATCCGCTGCACCCGCTGCGAGCGCCCGATCTGCCCCGAGTGCATGGTCAGCGCCTCGGTCGGTTTCCAGTGCCCCGAATGCGTCCGTGGGGGAGGCCCGGGCGCCGGGCCCGCACCAGCCGCCTCGATGCCCCGCACGATCGCCGGCGGCACCGTCGCCGGGGACCCCCGGCTGATCACCAAGATCCTGCTCGGGATCAACGCCGCGGTGTTCGTCGCGGTGCATGTCTGGCCGTCGCTGCTGGGCCGCCTCGTGCTGATCGGGACCTGGCCGCCGCTCGGCCCCGTCGAGGGCGTCGCCGAGGGCGAGTGGTACCGCCTGGTCACCTCGATGTTCACGCACGAGGCGATCTGGCACATGGGCTTCAACATGCTCGGCCTGTGGTGGCTCGGCGGGCCGCTCGAGCAGGCCCTGGGCCGGTCCCGTTATCTCGCGCTGTACCTGATCTCGGGCCTGGCGGGCAGTGCGCTGACCTATCTGCTGGCCCCGGGGACCACGGCCTCACTCGGTGCCTCCGGCGCCATTTTCGGGCTGTTCGGTGCGACGGCCGTCCTGGTGCGCCGGCTCAATTACGACATACGGCCGATCATCGTCCTGCTGGTGATCAACCTGGTCTTCACCTTCAGCCCAGGCTTCGACATCGCCTGGCAGGCCCATGTCGGAGGGCTCGTCGCCGGTGTGGTGATCGGGTACGCCATGGTCCACGCCTCGCGCGAGCGGCGGGCTCTGATCCAGTAT
Source organism: Streptomyces cathayae (assembly GCF_029760955.1). Lineage (GTDB taxonomy): Bacteria > Actinomycetota > Actinomycetes > Streptomycetales > Streptomycetaceae > Streptomyces > Streptomyces cathayae. The sequence continues at coordinate 3,972,537 of NZ_CP121682.1, read as the reverse complement.
GGAACCTGTGCACTGGTTCTTGCCGTGGTCGTGTTGATGACCCTGCTGAGGACGGCCCAGCTCGCCTGAGCACCGGTTGTCCACAGTCCGTGCCGGATCTTGTGCACAGTGTGCAGGAACATCTGTACCCGTTGTCGCTGACCCGTGTTTCCGCAGGTCAGCATCGTGCGAACGCGCTTTCGGTTACTGGTGCTTCTGTCACACCGGCGTCAATCTCCAACAGGTTATCCACAGATCGTCGTTTCTTTTCCCCATGCTGTGGACATGCCTGTGGATAACTCGGTGGACAGCCCTGCCCGGATCCGGTGGACAACTCTGCCCTGAACCGCCGGGCGGTTCAGGGCAGGGCTGGGGCGGGGCCGTACTGCTCAGCGCTACTTCCACTGCGTCGAGACGCCGAAGCCCGCAGCGATGAATCCGAAGCCCACCACGATGTTCCAGTTGCCCAGCTCCTTGACGGGCAGCTGGCCGTCGGTGACGTAGAACACGACGATCCAGGCCAGGCCGATCAGGAACAGGGCCAGCATCACCGGTGCGACCCAGGAGCTGCTGGTCAGCTTGAGGTTGGTCGTCTGCTTCGCCGGCGGGGGCGTGTAGTCGGCCTTCTTGCGGATACGTGACTTCGGCACGAGGGTCTCTCCTGTCGATGCGCTGCGTGACCGCGCAGGGCACTGGGTCGTGCTCGGGGCGGTTGCAAGGGGACTCCGAGCGCTCCTTTGGGCGTCAGTTAGCGTAGTGCTTCCGTGGCGCCGAAGGAGATAAGGGTACGTTGAGCAATTCTGCCGACTCCCCAGGGACGGAATCCAGTCCTGTCCGCCGACGCGGCTTCCGGCCCGTCCGGATGCTCACCGCGGGCGTGTTCGCCCTCGCGGGTCTCATCTTCTTCACCAGCTTCGACACGGCGAAGGGCACCAACATCCGCACGGACGACTCCCTGCTGAAGCTGTCCGACCTCATCCATGAGCGCAGCCACAAGAACGGCGCACTGGAGGAGACCAACGGGGCGCTCCGGGGGGACATCGAGTCCCTCGCCGAGCAGGACGGCGGCAGGACCGAGGCGGAGGACGACCAGCTCGCCGACCTGGAGGGCCGTGCGGGCACGCGGAAGCTCAAGGGCGAGGCCGTCACGGTCACGCTCGACGACGCCCCGCCGGACGCCACCGCCAGGCTTCCCGGGTATCCCGAGCCGCAGCCCGACTACCTGGTCATCCACCAGCAGGACCTCCAGGCCGTGGTGAACGCGATGTGGCAGGGCGGCGCCGAGGGCATCAAGGTCATGGACCAGCGGCTGATCTCCACCAGCGCGGTGCGCTGTGTGGGCAACACCCTGATCCTCCAGGGCCGTGTCTACTCACCGCCGTACAAGATCACGGCGGTCGGAGATCCGGAGAAGCTGAAGAACGCGCTCGCGGCCTCCCCGTCGATCCAGAACTACATGGTGTACGTCAACGTCTACGGGCTCGGCTGGAAGGTCGAGGACGAGGGGGCGGTGACCCTGCCCGGCTACTCGGGCACAGTGGACCTGCACTACGCGAAGCCGGTGCGGTAGAGCCCACGGGGCGGTCCCCGGGCCGGAGGGGCTCCGGGCGGGGGGCGCGGGGGCGCGGGCCGACGGCGCACCCCGTCCGTACGAAACCGTGTCCTCGGGTATCGAGGTGATCGGCCCTGCGCCACGTACTTCCGGATACACGCGTCCCGGCCGCTGGCCGACGCTGACGACGTGCGAACCGGAACGGGGGCGCGGTCGTCGGCTGACCGTCCGGGCGCATCCGGACTCCACGCAGCCTGTGGAGGCCGGGAAACCGGAGGCGTTACGCCGTTAGTCTGGTGACGAACGGCGTGGGTCCGGTGCCGTGGTGCGACGGAAGGGACGGCATGTACAGCTGGATCTGGCGGCATCTGCCGGGGAACGGATGGGCGAAGGCGCTCATCTCACTCGTGCTGATCATCGCTGTGGTCTATGTCCTCTTCCAGTACGTCTTCCCCTGGGCCGAGCCGCTGCTGCCCTTCAACGATGTGACGGTGGACAACCAGTGAGCGCGCGCATTCTCGTCGTCGACAACTACGACAGCTTCGTCTTCAACCTGGTCCAGTACCTGTACCAACTGGGTGCCGAGTGCGAGGTCCTGCGCAACGACGAGGTGTCGACGGCGCATGCGCAGGAGGGTTTCGACGGCGTGCTGCTGTCCCCGGGGCCGGGTACTCCCGAACAGGCCGGTGTCTGTGTGGACATGGTGCGGCACTGCGCGTCGGCCGGAGTGCCCGTCTTCGGCGTCTGCCTCGGTATGCAGGCCGTGCAGGTGGCCCACGGCGGTGTGGTGGGCCGTGCGCCCGAGTTGCTGCACGGGAAGACCTCGCCGGTCGAGCACGAGGGCAAGGGCGTTTTCGCGGGTCTGCCCTCACCGTTCACGGCGACGCGCTACCACTCCCTGGCGGCCGAACCGGCCACCGTACCGGCGGAGCTGGAGGTGACGGCCCGGACGCCGGACGGCATCGTGATGGGTCTGCGCCACCGTGAACTGCTCGTCGAGGGCGTGCAGTTCCATCCCGAGTCGGTGCTCACCGAGCACGGGCACCGGATGCTCGCCAACTGGCTGGCGGAGTGCGGGGACGCCGGGGCGGTGGCGAGATCGGCGGGGCTGACCCCGGTGGTGGGCAGGTCGTCGGCGTGACCGCGCTGCGCCCCGAGCGCGAGTCCGGTGCCGGATACGGGCAGTCCTTCACGGACGGTTCCCCGTACGGCGCCGGCGGCGGGCAGGGGACCCCGTACGGGCAGCAGCCGTACGGGGAGCCCGGCGCGTTCGGGGACGGCGGCTGGTACGACACCACCCAGCAGGGTGCCTACTCCTACGGCGGTGCTGCCGGGGGCGGTGTCGGCGGGGGCGGTGCTGCCGGGGTCGACGGCGGCACCGCGTATCTGCCTCCCGTCGACGAGGAGACGGTGGCGCTGCGGATCCCCGATCCGCCGGAGCGCACGGGGTACGACGCGGGCACGGGGTACGACGAGGACACGGGGTCCGCGACGTACGGCTCGCGCGGGGAGTCCTCGGCGGCTTCCGCGGATTCCGGAGGCCGGGCGGCGCGCAGGAAGGCCGCCAAGAAGCGTCAGGGGCGCCGTGGCGGCGCGAATCGGCCCGCCGAGGACCTGGACGCACCCCACGGCCACGACGCGCCACAGGAGCCCCGGGCGCCGCTCTCGCGCGTGGAGGCGCGGCGGCGGGCACGGGAGCGGAAGCCGAGTGCCGCCGTCGTCGCGAGCCGGGGGATCGGCGAGGTGTTCATCACCTGCGGCGTGCTGATGCTGCTGTTCGTCACCTACCAGTTGTGGTGGACGAATGTGCGCGCGCAGGCACAGGCCGGCCGGGAGGCGAGCGACCTGCAGAGCGACTGGGCCAGCGGCAAGCGCAGTCCGGGGGCGTTCGAACCGGGGAAGGGTTTCGCGCTGCTGCACATTCCCCGGCTGGACGTGGTCGTGCCGATCGCCGAGGGGATCGACAGCAAGAAGGTGCTCGACCGGGGCATGGTGGGCCACTACGCGGAGGGCGCGCTGAAGACGGCGATGCCCGAAGCGAAGGAGGGCAACTTCGGGGTCGCGGGCCACCGCAACACGCACGGGGAGCCGTTCCGGTACATCAACCGGCTGGAGCCGGGCGACCCGATCGTGGTGGAGACGCAGGACACGTACTTCGTCTACAAGATGGCGTCGATCCTGCCGGTGACCTCGCCGAGCAACATCAGCGTGCTCGAACCGGTCCCGAAGCAGTCGGGTTTCAAGGAGCCCGGCCGCTACATCACGCTGACCACCTGCACGCCGGAGTTCACCAGCACGTACCGCATGATCGTCTGGGGCAAGATGGACGAGGAACGGCCGCGCAGCAAGGGCAAGCCGGATGCGCTCGTCAGTTAAGGGCAGAGGAAACGTGGCAGTGACCGCCGACGACACCGAAGAGCACACCGCCATGTCCGCGTCACCGCCGCCTCCGGCGCGCCGCCGCATGGGACCGGTCGCGATCGTGGTGAGCGCGCTCGGGGAACTTCTCATCACCGTGGGCCTGCTGCTCGGCCTGTTCGTCGTCTACTCGCTGTGGTGGACGAACGTGCTCGCCGACCGCGCGGCGGGCCAGCAGGCGGACAAGGTGCGCGACAACTGGGCCCAGGGACCCGGCGCCGGCGCCGGGGACGACCCCGCCTCCTACGACAGCAAGGACGGGATCGGCTTCCTGCACGTGCCCGCGATGGGCAACGACATCCTGGTCGAGAAGGGCACCACGATGGAGGTGCTCAACGACGGCGTCGCCGGCTACTACACCGACCCCGTGAAGGCGACCCTGCCGACCTCCGGCAAGAAGGGCAACTTCTCGCTGGCCGCGCACCGGGACGGCCACGGGGCCAAGTTCCACGACATCCACAAGATCAAGGAAGGCGACCCGATCGTCTTCGAGACGAAGGACACCTGGTACGTCTACAAGACGTACGCGATCCTTCCCGAGACCTCGAAGTACAACATCGAGGTCCTCTCCAAGATCCCCGAGGAGTCCGGCCGCGAGAAGGCCGGCCACTACATCACCCTGACGACCTGCACTCCGGTGTACACCAGCACGTACCGCTACATCGTCTGGGGCGAACTGGAGCGCACGGAGAAGGTCGACAAGGACCGGACCCCGCCGAAGGAACTGCGCTGACCGAAGCCCTCCGAGGACCTCGGTCCCCTACCATGACGAAGGCCCGAAGCCGCAACTTGCCTTTGCGGCTTCGGGCTTCCGTGATTCGTCGTTACCGCAGAGCCTTGAGACGCACTCCGGCGGTCCAGGCCTCCACTTCCTCCCGATTGACCGTGACGACTCCGGTCAGGTCGGCGATCGCCTGGGACTCGTGGCTGAAGTTGCAGGTGGCGACGAAGAGCGCGAGGTCCACACGGTCGATGGCACACGTCGCGCCCGCGAACTTCTGCATGTCGGCACTGGGAACGGTCCAACGGCCGGACCGGTTCTTGCACTGGACTGCCACGGTCCGCCCGTCCGCGGTGCGGCCGGTGATGTCGATGCCCCTGTCGCTGCGGGCCTGACGTACGACGACATCGGTGCAACCGTCGCGCCGCAGCAGTTCGGCGACATGCTGTTCGAACGCCTGCCAGGTCATCGCCTTGAGTGTCGACCTGACGTTCTCCGTGGGGGCTTCTCCTTCGAGGGTGGCGAGGCGTTTGTGGTGCCAGCACAGCCTGCGTTCGACGTTCTCGATGTCCTCGCGGAGTTCGAGGAGCTCGCGGCGGTGCTCACCGGACGTGGTGATCAGGGCGTTGAACATCGGCACGACCGTCTTGCCGAGGATGTGGGTGATGCGCTGTTCGATACGGGCATCGAGGCCGTCGGGGGCTGTCGGTGCCACGTTATCCACAGGCTGTGTGCGCGCCAGGTACTCCATGTCCAGGAGATACACACGTACCTGACGTGCGACTTCGCTGTCCCGGAGGAGCATGGCTGCGTTGAGGACGGCGCGGCGGGAGTAGAGGGCGAGGGCCCGGGAGCGCGATTGGATCCCACTGACCTCCTTGAAGGAGGTCAGTTCTGTACCTGCCAATACGCGGTACCCGCTGGCGGCCAGTTCCTTTCGGTGATCGAACACCAGCGACTCGATGGCCTTGTGGCTCACCTCGAAGTACGTCGCCACCATCGCCGTCGTCACGTGCATGCCGTCCGGCAGCAGCGACAGGGCCTTGACCCTGTCGAGCACGTCCGTGCGGTCCAGCACGCTGCTGCGCAGCGACGGTGATTCCAGCAGGACTGATTCCTTGATCATCTTCTGCCCCTTCGGATCTCGTAGTCGGGGCAGAACTCATTGCGCCACCCCACCCGTTTAACGAGCCGTGGCACGCGAAGGCACGAGCGAGGTGAGGACGTGTGTGCAAGGGCCGGGGCTCCGCTGTGGGTGGGTGAGAGGGGGCTCGGTGGGCCTGTGGATAACCAGCCAGCTGGAGTGACACGTTGTCACTCCTGGGTTGCCGCAGGTCAACGTGTTGAGGACACCGCAGAGGGAGAATCGGGAACGGGACTGGATCCCACTGGCCCCCTTGGAGGGGGTCAGTTCTGTACAGGCCCGTACATGGGTATGCCAGAGCCCCGGCGCCCTCCGGAGAGGGGGCCGGGGCTCTGGCGTGTTTCGGGGCGTTCCGGAGGGTGCCTAGTCCCTGTCGCCGCCGGTGAGGCCGCCGAAGAAGCCGCCGGGGCCGCCGCCGTTGTTACCGCCGTTGTCGCCGCCCTGGTCCGTGGTGAACAGGGTGACCGCCGTTCCCTTGTCGACCGGGTTGCCCTGGCCGGGGTCGGCGCGGAAGACGCGGGAGTTGGGGTCCTGCGAGCCCTTGATGTCGCCGACCGCCAGCCCGGCTTCCCCGAGCTTTCTCTGAGCGTCCGCCAGGGTGTCGCCGAGGACGTTCGGGACGGCGACCTTCTCGGCCTCCTTGGCCTTGCCGACGACGATCTGCACCGGGGAGTTCTTGTCGACCTGCTGGCCGTTCTGCGGTGTGGTCTCGATGACCTTGCCGACCTGGTTCGGGTCGTCGACATCCCGCTCTTCGCAGCTGCTCGGCACCAGGTCGTTGGCGGTGATCTGCGCCCTGGCCTCGTCGCACGTCCTGCCGAGGACGTTCGGAACGGTCGACCTTGCGACCGCTTTGGCGACGGTGAGGGTGATGGTGGTGCCCTTCTCCACCTCGTCGCCGAGGCCCGGGTCCTGCTCGAGGACGGTGCCCACGGCCTCCGAGGACTCCTTCTCCTTCGTCTCCACGACGAACTCGTACTTGTCGCCCTCGAGCTCCGCCTTGGCGTCGTCGAGGCTGTCGCCGACGACGCTCGGCACCGCCACCTTGGGCGCGCCCGTGGACACCACCAGGTTGACGGTGTCCCCCTTCTCGACCTCCTTGTTCGGCAGGGGGTCCTGCTCGCAGATCTTGCCCTTGGGCTGCTTCTCGCAGGGCTCGGAGGTGAACTTGAGGACCAGGTCGGAGTTGGTGGCCAGCTTCTCGGCGCCGGCTTCCGTCTGGCCGACGAAGTTCGGGACGTCGACCTTGTCGTTGCTCACGCCGCCGTTGCCGTTGAAGATCGAGTGGCCGAGCAGGATCGCGCCGATCAGGACCAGGACGCCCGCCGCGACCAGCAGTATCGTCGAGGTGTTGTTCTTCTTCTGCTGCTGGCGGCGCCTGCCGGGGCGGTCGTCGTAGCCGTAGCCGCCGTCGTCCGGGTTCATGGGCGGCAGCATCGAGGTGGCGGCGCCGGCGTCCGTGCGCAGAGCCGTCGTCGCCTGGTTGTCGGGGTAGCCGCCGTAGCCGACCGCGCCCATCGACGCGGTGGCCGCGACCGGCTGGCCGTCGAGGTAGGCCTCGATGTCGATGCGCATCTCGTCGGCCGACTGGTAGCGGTAGTCGGGGTCCTTGACGAGCGCCTTCAGCGTGATCGCGTCTATCTCCGGTGTGACCTCGGGGTCGAAGACGCTGGGTGCCTGCGGTTCCTCGCGGACGTGCTGGTAGGCGACCGCGACGGGGGAGTCGCCGACGAACGGGGGACGGACGGTCAGCAGTTCGTAGAGCAGGCAGCCGGTGGAGTAGAGGTCGGAGCGGGCGTCGACCTGTTCGCCTTTGGCCTGCTCGGGCGAGAGGTACTGTGCGGTGCCGATGACCGCGGAGGTCTGGGTCATCGTCATACCGGAGTCGCCCATCGCGCGGGCGATGCCGAAGTCCATGACCTTGACCTGGCCGTTGCGCGTCAGCATGACGTTCGCCGGCTTGATGTCGCGGTGGACGATGCCGGCCCGGTGCGAGTACTCCAGGGCCTGGAGGATGCCGATGGTCATCTCCAGCGTCCGCTCCGGCAGCAGCTTGCGGCCGCTGTGCAGGAGTTCCCGGAGCGTGGAGCCGTCGACGTACTCCATGACGATGTACGGGATGGAGACCCCGTCGATGTAGTCCTCGCCCGTGTCGTAGACCGCGACGATCGCGGGATGGTTGAGCGAGGCGGCCGACTGGGCCTCCCGGCGGAACCGGGCCTGGAAGGACGGGTCGCGCGCGAGGTCGGCGCGGAGCGTCTTCACAGCAACGGTGCGGCCGAGGCGGGTGTCGTGCGCGAGGTAGACCTCCGCCATGCCACCGCGGCCGAGCACGTGGCCCAGTTCGTACCGGCCGCCGAGGCGACGCGGCTCTTCCATAGCTAACTACCAGCCCTCTCCGTCGGTCCCGGTCGGCACGTTCGTGCGGCCGGAGGCTGCCGTCCGGGCCCTACCGTACCCGGCTCGCTTTGTGTGACCTGGCCAAGTACGTCAGCCGATACAGGACCGGTACCACAACGTGCACCGATGTGAAGCGGACGTGACCGGGGTCACTACCTGCCCTTGACGACCGCCTCCATCACGCTCTTTGCGATCGGGGCCGCGAGACCACCGCCGGAGATGTCGCCGCGTACGGCGTCGTCGTCCTCGATGATCACGGCTACGGCCACCGGTGAGCTGCCGTCCTCGCCCTTGGCGTAGGAGATGAACCACGCGTAGGGGTTCTCGCTGTTGTCCACGCCGTGCTGGGCGGTACCCGTCTTGCCGCCGACGGTGACGCCGTCGATCTTCGCGTTGCTGCCGGTGCCCTCGGAGACGACGGTCTCCATCATCGACTGGAGTATCTGCGCGTTCTCCGCCGACATCGGCTCGCTCAGCTTCTCCGGGTCCGTCTTCTCGATGGTGTCGAGGCTCGGGGCCTGGAGTTCGTCGACCATGTACGGCTTCATCAGGGTGCCGTTGTTGGCGATGGCGGCGGTGACCATGGCCATCTGCAGCGGGGTGGTGGCGGTGTTGAACTGGCCGATGGAGGAAAGCGCGGTCTGCGACTCGTTCATGTCGTCGGAGAAGACCGAGGCGCTGGAGCGGACCGGGACGAACTGTTCCTCGGTGAAGCCGAACTTCTTGGCGTACTCGAGCATCGTGTCATTGCCGAGGTCCGCGCCGATCTTGCCGAAGACGGTGTTGCAGGAGACCCGGAGCGCCTCGCGCAGGGTGGCGTCCTCGCAGGGGATGTCGCCGTCGTTCGGCAGCGCGGTCGTGGTGCCGGGCATGATCCACGGCAGGGGCGTGTCGGTCTTCTCGTCCGCGCTCTTGTACAGCCCCTCCTCCAGGGCGGCGGCGGCGGTGAGGACCTTGAAGGTGGAGCCGGGCGGGTAGACCTCACGCAGCGCCCGGTTCAGCATCGGGTCGGCGGGGTTCTCCTTCTTCTGCAGCTTCTTCCACGCCTCGGCGTCCTTGTCGCTGCCGCCGGCGATCACGGACGGGTCGTACGAGGGGAAGGAGGCGAGCGCGAGGATCTTGCCGGTGGAGGGTTCGAGGGCGACGACCGAGCCCTTGCCGCCCTGCTTCTTCAGGCCCTCGTAAGCGGCCTTCTGCGCGTCGGCGTTGAGGGTGGTGACGACATTGCCGCCCTCCTTGTTCTTGCCCGTCAGCATGTCGAGCGTGTTGCGGAAGAACAGGCGGTCGTCGTTTCCGGTCAGGATGCCGTCCTCGATGGACTCCAGCTGGTTGGCGCCGAAGGCCTGCGAGACGAAGCCGGTGACCGGCGCCCACATGGCGCCGTCCTTGTAGGTGCGTTTGTACTTGAATTCGCCCTTGGTGGTGGTGTGTCCGGTGATCGGCTCGCCGTTGACGATGATGTTGCCGCGCGGTGATGCGTACCGCTCGATGGCGACCCGGCGGTTGTTCTTGTCGGTCCTCAGCTCGTCGGCCTTGACGTACTGCAGCCAGTTGTCGCGGAGGAGGAGGGTGAGGATGAGGAGGCCGCAGAAGATCGCGATTCGGCGCAGGGGCTTGTTCACGGGCGGACCACCTGGGTCATCTCGATGTCGGGGTTGGTGGCGGGCGCGGGGGCCGGGCGGCGGGCGGTGTCGCTGATTCTGAGCAGGATGCCGATCAGTGCCCAGTTGGCGATGACGGACGAACCGCCGTACGCCAGGAAGGGCATCGTCATGCCGGTCAGCGGGATCAGGCCCATGACGCCGCCGGCGACGACGAAGACCTGGAGGGCGAAGGCACCGGACAGGCCGATGGCGAGCAGCTTGCCGAAGGGGTCGCGGGCGGCGAGGGCGGTGCGCACGCCGCGTTCCACGATCAGCGCATAGAGCAGCAGCAGCGCCATGGTGCCGGCCAGGCCCAGTTCCTCGCCGAAGGTGGCGAGGATGAAGTCGGAGTTGGCGGCGAACCGGATGAGGTCGGAGTGGCCCTGGCCCCAGCCGGTGCCGAGGGTGCCGCCGGAGCCGAAGGCCCACAGTGCCTGCATGGCCTGCTCGGAGTGGCCCCCCTGGCCTGCCCGGCTGAGCGTGTACTCCTTCATCGGGTCGAGCCAGGCCTGGACGCGCTGCTGGACGTGCGGTTCGAAGCTGGCCACGCCGACGGCGCCGGCGCCGGACATCAGCAGACCGAAGACGATCCAGCTGGTCCGCTCGGTGGCGACGTACAGCATGATCACGAACATGCCGAAGAAGAGCAGTGAGGTGCCGAGGTCGGTCTCGAAGACCAGGATGAGGATCGAGATCGCCCAGACGACGAGGATCGGGCCGAGGTCGCGTCCGCGGGGCAGGTAGAGGCCCATGAAGCGGCGACTGGCCAGGGCGAGCGCGTCGCGCTTCACCATCAGGTAGCCGGCGAAGAAGATCGCCAGGACGATCTTGGCGAACTCACCGGGCTGGATGCTGAAGCTGCCGATCTGGATCCAGATCTTGGCGCCGTAGATGTTCCGGCCGAGGCCGGGCACCAGCGGCAGCAGCAGCAGGACCAGTGCGCCGAGCATGGAGATGTAGGTGTAGCGCTGCAGGACGCGGTGGTCCTTGAGGAAGATCAGCACGGCGACGAACAGTGCGATGCCCAGGGCGGTGTAGAGCAGCTGCCGGGGGGCGGCGGTGCCCGCCTGGTAGATCTGCTGCAGCAGTTCCGACTGGTCCAGCCGCCAGATGGCGACGAGCCCGAGTCCGTTGAGCAGGGTGGCCAGCGGCAGCATCAGCGGGTCCGCGTACGGCGCGAACTTCCGTACGACGATGTGGCCGATGCCCGCCAGCAGACCGAGGCCGAGGCCGTAGCTCAGCAGGCCGGTCGGGACCTCGCCGTTGAGAGCCAGTCCGACGTTGGCGTAGGCGAAGACCGGGATGACGACGGCGAACGCCAGCAGCGCGAGCTCGGTGTTGCGCCGGCTCGGCGCCCCGATCGCGCCGATCGTGGACGTGTGCTGCGCCGATGGGTTGGTAGTACTGCTCATCGTGTGACAGGGCCTCTCACGGCTTGCCTACTGCTTACCGCACAGCGAGACGACCTTCTGCTCTTCCTCCGAGAGGCTGGGGCCGGGGCTGGGAGTAGGTGCGGTCGTGGACTGGGGCGTGGACTTCTGCGGAGCCTCGGTCGAACCCGAGGGGTTCGGCGTCGGCGTGTTGGACGTGAAGGAGGCGGGTGTGGTTCCCGTGGTGCCTCCGGCCTCGCCCTCGCCGGTCTTCGCGTTGCTCTTGCTCTCGGCGGTGCGTCGCTCGGCCTCCTTCCGGCATGCGGAAGCCTGTACCGCGAGTTCGTCGATCTTCGACCGGGCGCCGTGCAGGTCGCCCTCGGCGATGGTCGCCTCGACCAGCTTCCGCTGGTAGGGCGGCAGGTACTTGAGTTCGATCTCGGGGTGGTCCTTCTCGACCTTCGACAGCGAGACCCAGGCCAGGTCCTGGTTGATGCCCTGGTAGAGCGCGACGTGCTCGCCGTTGGTGCCGACGTAGTACTGGGTCTGCGTCCAGCGCCAGCCGCCGTACACGCTGCCGCCGAGGACGGCGAGGGTGAGCAGGCTGAAGAAGGAGCGCTTGATCCACTTTCGGCTCTTGCGGGGCTTGACGAAGTCGTTCTCGTCGTAGTCGAAGCCGTCGGTCTGGATGAAGCCGGTGACGTCGCCGCTGCCGGGCGGGCCGAACTCGCCCCCGCCGCCGCCCTGGCCGCGCCTGCGGCCGAGACCGGCGGCGCGGCCTGCCGGGGTCTGCATGGCGCTGCTGTCGTGCGGCTGGTTCTGGTTCTCGGCGACGGCGCCGACCACGACCGGGGTGTCGGACAGCTGGCCGGCCAGGGTGTCACCGGTGTCGAGGTCGAGGACGTCGGCGACGATCACGGTGATGTTGTCCGGGCCGCCGCCGCGCAGCGCCAGCTCGATCAGGGTCTGCACGGTGTCCTCGGGGCCCTGGTAGCCCGCCAGGGCCTCTTCCAGGGTCTGGTGGGAGACCACGCCGGACAGACCGTCGGAGCAGATCAGGTACCGGTCGCCGGCCCGGACCTCGCGGATGGAGAGGTCGGGTTCGACGTGCTCGCCGCTGCCGAGGGCCCGCATGAGCAGGGACCGCTGCGGGTGGGTGGTCGCCTCCTCCTCGGTGATCCGGCCCTCGTCCACCAGCCGCTGCACCCAGGTGTGGTCCTGGGTGATCTGGGTGAGGACGCCGTCGCGCAGGAGGTAGGCCCGGGAGTCGCCGACGTGCACCATGCCGAGGCGCTGGCCGGTCCACAGCAGGGCGGTCAGGGTGGTGCCCATGCCCTCGAGCTGGGGGTCCTCCTCGACCATCATGCGCAGCTGGTCGTTGGCGCGCTGCACTGCCGTGCCGAGGGAGGTGAGCAGGTCGGAGCCGGGAACGTCGTCGTCGAGCGCGACGATGGTGGAGATGGCCTCGGAGGAGGCGACCTCGCCTGCCGCGGCGCCGCCCATGCCGTCGGCGATGGCGAGCAGGCGGGGACCGGCGTAACCGGAGTCCTCGTTGCCCTCCCGGATCATCCCCTTGTGTGATCCGGCGGCGAAGCGCAGGGACAGGCTCATGCGCACCTCGCCCGTCGGCTCCGGGTACAGCCGGTCGTGTCGAGCCACACTGCCCACCCTCCGGTCGGGAGCGCGCCGGGGTCTTGGGTCGGGACCCCCACCGCGTGCTCGCTCCGCTCGCGTTCTGTCATTGGTGTAGCACTACTTCCGCAGCTCGATGACGGTCTTGCCGATGCGGATCGGCGCACCCGGTCCAATCGGTGTGGGTGTCGTGAGCCGGGACCGGTCCAGGTACGTGCCGTTCGTGGAGCCCAGGTCCTCGACGATCCACTGGCCGTCGCGGTCCGGGTAGATCCTGGCATGGCGGCTGGAGGCGTAGTCGTCGTCCAGCACGATCGTGCTGTCGTGCGCCCGGCCCAGCGTGATGGTCTGGCCCTGGAGCGCGACGGTGGTGCCGGTGAGGGTGCCCTCGGTCACGACCAGCTTGGTGGGGGCGTTTCGGCCGCGGCGGCCGCCCCCGGACTGCTGGCGCTGCGGCGGCGGTGCGGCCTGCCGGGCGCTCTGTTGCGGCCGGGTGGCCTCCCGGCGTGCGCCGCGCTGGGTGACCCGCGTGCCGAAGAGGTCACTGCGGATGACCTGCACGGCCACGATCACGAACAGCCACAGTACGGCCAGGAAACCCAGCCGCATGACCGTGAGGGTCAGCTCTGACATTGCCCCCGCTTCACCCTTCGGCTTGCCGGTAAATGATGGTGGTGCTGCCCACGACGATCCGCGAGCCGTCGCGGAGCGTAGCGCGGGTGGTGTGCTGTCCGTCCACCACGATGCCGTTGGTGGACCCGAGGTCCTGGATCGTCGAGGGCGTTCCGGTCCGGATCTCGCAGTGCCGGCGGGAGACGCCGGGGTCGTCGATCCGTACGTCGGCCTCGGTGCTGCGGCCCAGTACCAGCGTCGCGTCGGAGATCTGGTGGCGGTTGCCGTTGATCTCGACCCAGTAGCGGGTGCGGCCGGCGGACGGGGGCGCTGCGGGGGGCCGCTGGCCGCCTGCGGCAGGCGGGTATCCGTAACCGCCGGGCGGCGGCGCGGCCGGCATGGGCGGGGCTCCCGCGGGAGCGGCCGGCGGGTATCCGTAGCCGCCGGGGCGGCCGGCGGGCGGGGAGCCCGGGCCGGGGCCCGCGGGGCCCGCCTGGCTGCTGGAGGAGGCGAGCGTACGGCTGCGCACCCGGTACAGGCCGGTGTCGAGGTCCTCGGCCTTCTCCAGGTGCACCTTGATGGGGCCCATGAAGGTGTAGCGCTGCTGCTTGGCGTAGTCGCGCACCATGCCGGCGAGTTCGTCGCCGAGCTGCCCGGAGTACGGGCTGAGCCGCTCGTAGTCGGGGGTGCTCAGTTCGACGATGAAGTCGTTGGGGACGACGGTGCGGTCGCGGTTCCAGATGGTCGCGTTGTTGTCGCACTCCCGCTGGAGTGCTCCCGCGATCTCCACGGGCTGCACCTCGGACTTGAACACCTTGGCAAAGGTGCCGTTGACCAGGCCTTCGAGCCGTTGCTCGAATTTCTTCAGGACTCCCATGGGGCACCTCCTCCGTCGTCGCCGTCCTGTGTACTGCCCTGTCCACCGGGTCTACTGCCCGGTGCGCCGATCCGCGCACCGTCTACCTGGTACTGCTTACTGATCGTATCCACGCCCCGGTCGATCGGCTGGTTCCCCCTGCCTGCCCGGCCGACCGGTGTCGATGCCTGACGGAGTTCTCTCGGGGTTCCCTCCGGGAGGCATCTTCGAACTCCTTCGGCCGTGTTCGTGCGAGCCGCCCTGCCATGGATCGTAGAGGGGGTTGTGGACCAGTGTCCCGTACGCGGCTGTGCACTCCGTCCGGCACCTGGGGAGACGAGGGCTACCGGTACGAGGTTGATACGTGAAGTGGTTCTCGTGGAGGGGGCGGGGACATATCCAAGCGCATCCATGCCCGTACGTGCCCGTCGGCACCTGTCCGTGCGTGCGGGCGGGCGTGTCCGGGACGGGGCGCCGTTTCTGTTCGAGGTGTGACGTCCTCGTACGGCGATGCCGCCCGGGCGGGTGGGGTCCGGGGCGAGGGAAAGGGATGTGAATCCACCTCGATCAGCGTGCTAATGTTCTGGTGTCGGAAGGCGCCGAACCACTACGGGGCGGGGCTGAGGACACACCCAATGCGCGGGTGGCGGAATAGGCAGACGCGCTGGATTCAGGTTCCAGTGCCCGCAAGGGCGTGGGGGTTCAACTCCCCCCTCGCGCACATCGAGAAAACGACGGAACGGGTCGCTGCGAGTGACGAAAGTCACCGCAGGGGCCCGTTTCTCGTTTGCTGAGGGCGGTGCGGTGATGCACGGCCTGGCTGAAGCGCGCAGGGGCCCCGCCCGTGAGGTATCTCACGGGCGGGGCCCCTGCTTCGTCTGCCCGTGGTTCGTCGGTGTCTGCCCTGTTCGCGGTCGCGTCCTCGTTCGCTCTTCACGGCTTGCGGGCTCGCGCCTGGAAGCCACCCCCGGAGACCGGTCTGCCGGTTCGTCAGAGCTAAGGTGCGCTGAACCGGCCGGTTCGTGACCACTCCAGATACGGCTGGATCTTTTCGGTCGGTTTCGTGAACGTGCCGGTGGGCCGGCCCACCCGGATTCCGTCGGCAGGGGGTCAGAGTTCAGACGTCGCCGAGACGCACCGATCCTGCTGAGACGCATCGCACCGCCCTCCTGATCGGCCCGCCCGACCGGGGAGGTCGCCGGCGGCACGGTCCGGGGATCGCCCGGTGCCGGTGGGCGGAGTGCGGCGGGCTTCCGCGGGCCGCCGGGGTGCAGTGGTCTCCGAGTCCGTCATGGATGCAGATCCGGTCTCTGCCGAAGAGAGGCCCGGGCCCGGTGGGTCGTTCTCCCTCGTGTCCGCGCACAGGCGGTGGACACGAGGGCGTACGCCTGACGGCCGAGCGGGCGTCGAGCGGGCCCTGAATCAGGTGCGTCGAGGCCGCCCGATTCGCACGCCGAGAAAGTTACCTCTCGTTACACAACCATTCACCCCATCTACATGTCGAACACATGTATTACCCAACTCTCGGCCGGCTTCCGAGCCGCATCCTGGAAGGGACATCGAGCAACCATGCTCCAACCGCTGCGTGCCGCGCTGCGCATACATACATGGGGCGGATTTGCGCTGGCGCTTCTGCTCGGGGCGAGCTATGCGGCGCTACCGTTGTTCGCTCTGCTCCCCCATCTGTGGGGGTTCATCGCCGCGTCAGCCGTCAGCTATGTCGTGGATGCGCGGCTGCACCGCGTCGAGCCCGCCTTCATCCGCCGGCTGGCCGCGCTCAGGGTCGACCGGGTCACCCGATTCCTGGCCCGTGACGTGCTGCTTCTCATGCTGGCGGTACGCATGGAGGCGCCCGAGCCCGTGCTGGCCGCCGGGCTGTTCGTCCTGGGCGCCCAGTTCGGGATGCTCGTGCTCTACACCGCGCTGCACCGCGTCATCCGCCGGGAGCGGGCGCTGCCGGTCGCCGTGCGCAACATGGACATGGGCGACGCGGGTATCCCCAAGGCTCCGCCGGCCATGCTGTTCCGCCGTTACCTGCGCCGGATGCTCCACCTCGACCTGCCGATGCACGCGGGGCTGCTCGCCGGTCTGGCGACCGCCGGCTGGACCTTCACCAAGGCCGGATACGCGGTGAGTCTCGGTCTGTCCGCTCTCCTGCTGCTGGCCCTGGCCGCCCAGGTACGAAGGGCCCGCCGGACGCCGGAGCGGGAGGAGATCATCGCCACACTCAACCGGCAGCTGGCCGACTACCGGCCGGAGGTGGCCCTGTACTTCAGCTTCGCCGCGGTTTCCCGGGACTTCATGTACCAGGTCAACATGTGGATCGAAACCCTGGAGAACCTCGACCGCCGCCCGCTGATCATCCTGCGGGAACGTGCCTCCTTCGCCTACCTCAGCCGCACCCGTCTCCCGGTCGTGTGCGTGCCCAGGGCCGACGACCTGGCCCAGCTCGAACTGCCCGACCTGAAGGTGGTGCTGTACCCGGGCAACGCGGGCAAGAACGTCCACATGCTGCGCGTCGCCGAGGCCAAGCACGTCTTCATCGGCCACGGCGACAGCGACAAGCTCGCCAGCAGCAACCGGGTCAGCAAGGTGTACGACGAGATCTGGGTGGCCGGACGCGCGGGCCGTGACCGCTACCAGCGGATCCGGCACGCCATCGACGACGCCGCGATCGTGGAGGTCGGCCGTCCTCAGCTGGCTCCGATCCGACTGCACACCGAGCACGTACCCGGTCCGCTGCCCACCGTGCTGTACGCGCCGACCTGGGAAGGCTGGAGCGACGACGACTGCCACACCTCCCTGATCCCCATGGGGACGGAACTGGTCAGGGCCCTGCTCGACGAGGGCGTACGGGTCCTGTACAAACCGCATCCGCTGACCGGCAGGCGCTCCGAGGAAGCCGCGGCCGCCGACCAGGCCATCCGGGAGATGCTCGACGCCGACAACCACCGACGCCAGTCCGCCGACGCCCTGCCCGACTCCGCCGTCGATCCGGAGTCGCGGATGCAGGAGATCAGGGAGCGGCTCGACGAGCTCGCCGGCCGCAACCGAATAGGCGACGACGCCCAGCAGACGCGCGACGCGCGGATGCCGGAGCACACCGGCTCCGACGAGTGGCACGCACTGGAAGCCGAATGGCACCGCCTCTTCTGGAGCCGCACCGGCCCCTCCCGCCACCAGGTGATCACCGGTCAGCTGCCCACCCTGTACGAGTGCTTCAACCAGGCGGACATCCTCATCAGCGACGTCTCATCGGTCGTCGCCGACTTCGTCGCAAGCCTCAAGCCGTATGTCCTGACCAACGCCAATGATCTGCCCGACGAGGAATTCCGCGCCGCCTACACCACCGCGGGCGGGGCCTATCTCCTCGACCGGGCCTGCACCCGACTGCCGGAGATCCTGCGGTCGGTGCGAGAGCCGCGTCATGACCCGATGGCACTCGACCGGCACACGCTCAAGGAGTACGTCCTCGGTCCCGACCAGCCCACCTCGATGGAGCGGTTCAACACCGCCGTCAACACCCTCGCCGAGACGGCCCTCCTCCATCAGCAGGAGCAGGAACCGAGCGGCACGCTGTTGGTACCGGCCCTCGACGCGGACCGAGCCGGCCTGAGCCGACCTGAGCCGAGCTGACAGGCAGGGTGATCGGCGGCTGGTCCACTGTGGCCAGGCGGACCGCTGCGGCGAGGAGGCCGTGGCGGTCCTGCTGTCACGCCCGCTGACGGATCTCGGCGAGTACGACCGGGTGCGGGCGGAGTGGGTGCGGGCGGAGTGGGTGCGGTCCAGGGGGTGTGATGAGCATCTCATCGCGTTCCGGGTAGGGATTCGAGCTTCTGCTCCAGGGGATAAACCGACGAATTGGTTTGTTCCTGGGGGTGGATGGGCGCAAGCGCGGGCCGGTGTGCGGGGAGTCGGTCAGGGAGTGTCGAGGAACGACCGGTACCAAGAGGCCGCACGGGGGAAGGTGTGGGCGAAGGCGTCGCCCGGGGAGCAGTCCAGGGTGCTCCAGAAGGAGTCGTCCCTGAACCAGTGGTCGACGGTGAGCATGCCGAGGTGGTGCAGGGCGCGCGGTGAGTCGGCGGCTCGCGCGTAGGCGGTCGTGACGTCCACCGAAGCGCCCTCGGCGGGCTGTTCCACATGCGCGCACACGGCCCCGAGCAGCTCGGACGCGGAGACGGGGGCCGGGTGGTTGACGTAGTGGACCCCGGGCTCGAGGGCCGGGGAGAGTGCCGCGGCGACGGCGGCGCGGCCCAGCGTGTCCACGTCGATCATCGAGTGCAGGGCTTCGCAGCCCGTCACGGTCGCCGACAACTCCCGCAGGAGTCCGACCAGTCCGGGCACCATCCAGCGGTCGCCCTCGCCGTACACCAGGTGGGGGCGCAGCACCAGGCCGCCCGCGTCCAGGACGTGCCGCTCGGCGGCGGCACGGGCGCGGCTGGTGGCGGAGGCGGGGACGACGGGGGCCTCGCCCGGCCGTACGCCGTGGAAGGGGCCCCGGCCGTGGACGGCGGCGGTGCTCACGTAGAGGATGCGGCGCACCCCGCCGCGTACCGCCTCCTCCACCAGGGCTTTCGTGCCCCGGTCGTTGACCGCCGCGAGCGATTCCGGGTCGCCGCTCACGCGTGAGGCGCAGTGGACGAGTACGTCGATGCCGGTGCAACTGCCGTACAGGGAAGCGGGATCGGCGAGGTCGCCGGGTACGGTCTCGGCTTCGGCCTCGGTGGGTGTGTGAAGGGCGTGGCGGGACAGCAGACGGACGTGGGTGTCCGGGTGTCGGTGTGCGGCCGCCGCGACCCGGCTGCCGATGAAGCCGGTGCCGCCCGTGATCAGAAGGTTCACTGTTTTCGGCGTCACAGCGGCGAACGTACCGGGGCGTGGTCAGGGGTGCGGCCGTGAGGTGCCGAGGTGAGGGTGGCGGTGAAGACGGGCTTGTCGTTCTGCCGGCCGGAGATCTGTACGGTCACCTCGCCGTGCTCGGTGGCGTCAGCGGTGTCGGTGTCGGTGTCGGCCTTGTCGAGGACTTCGGCTTCGAGCAGGCAGGGGCTGTCCAGTTCGGCGTAGCGGCTGAAGGAGGCGGCCATGTCGGTCGGCAGGAAGGGCCGTCCGCCGGATGCCGCGGTCGCGGCCTGGCGGGCCGCCTCGAACAGGACCATGCCGGGGACGTGGTCGTTGGGCCGGGGGAAGAGCACGGGGTGGCCGGTGTCGGCCCGCAGGAGCCAGGTGCCGGGGCGGTCGGCGGGGGCGAGGACGACGTCCTCCGCGCGGTCGCGGCCGACCAGTTCGGGGGCCACGGGGGGTGGCAGGGGTATCGCGCTGTCCATGGCGTCCAGTTGCCGGGCCCGCAGGCGCCGGTAGGCGGCCGGTGAGGTGCAGCCGGTGCTGCCGGTGCCCCGGGCGACGAGCCGTCCCGCGCGGCGGAACTCCATGGTCGTCCGCATGCTGCTCAGTCCACGCCCCCGGCGGCGCACCTCGGAGCAGACGACGTCGATGGTGACCGGCTCGGCGGCGTCCACGAGTAACAGCCCGGAGGGGTCCGCGGTGACCGACAGGTCCCACATGACGAAGTGGGTGTCGAGTGGGGCGCCGAACTCGGCGTGGGCGAGAGCCATCGAGGTCTGGCGCAGGGTCTCGCCGATGATCATCGGGTCCTGGTGACGATCGTCGGCGGGGCCGAAGAAGGAGTGGTCGGCGGGCCAGTGCGCGGTGACGCGGAAAGCGAGGTCGGAGAGGCGTGTCCAGTCCGTGGGGAAGACGTCCGCCGCGCGGGTGCGGTGCGCGAGTCGCTCGGTGACCCGGGTGGCGCCGGGGCCGGTGCGGGCACCGGCAGCCTGTCCGGCCACGTTTGCGGGCCCGCCCCCCTGTCCGGTCTGATCCTCCGTGGATGTACTTGAAGGACCTGACTGCGGCATGGGAACCCCCCGAGTGGACGGCCTGGATCCGGTCGACTTTCGCACTAAGATACGGACGAGCCGGTTTTTTTCAAGGGTGATCCATACCGTTGGAGACGAGCCCACGCGCCCGCACGGCATCACGATCACGCATGGCGCCCGCGCGGCGACTTCACGGCGATCCACGAGATCCACGGAGATCAGGAGGCACCCGATGGCGCGACAGGAGCGCGCGATCCGCACACGGCGGACCATTCTGGACGCGGCCGCGGCCGTCTTCGACGAACGCGGCTACACCTCCGCGACCATCGGGGAGATCCTGGACCGGGCCGGGGTGACCAAGGGTGCCCTGTACTTCCACTTCGGCTCCAAGGAGGAGCTCGCGCTCGGCATCTTCGAGGAGCAGCTGGCGGTCACCCTGCCGCCCCAGGCGAGCAAGCTCCAGGAACTCGTCGACTCCGGTCTGGTGCTGGCCCTGCGGCTGCGGACCGATCCGCTGGTGCGGGCCAGTGTCGGACTTGCCCTGGATCAGGGGGCGTTGGGGCTGGACCGGACCCCGGCGTTCCGTATGTGGATCGACCAGACCATCCGGACCCTGGCCGAGGCGAAGGCCGGGGGCGAACTGCTGCCGCACGTCGAAGTGACGGAGACGGCTGAGCTGTTGGTCGCGAGTTACTCGGGGGTGCAGCTCCTCTCGCAGCTGCGCTGCCAGCGGCAGGATCTGGAGCACCGGGTCGTCGTGCTGTTCCAGCACATGCTGCCGGGCATCGCGGTTCCGGCGGTGCTGGCCCGGCTGGACATCTCGGCGGACCGCGCCCAGCGGGCCCTCGCGGAGGGACGGCTGGAACCGGTGGGGGGAGATGTCGCCGAGGCGGGGTAGGTGGGGTAGGCGGAGTGGGCGGGTGTGGGCACGGGGGTGGATGTCGGTGTGGGGATGGGCGTGGGCGTGGTGAGGCTGGGGCAGCAGTTGTGGCGGGTGGTCACAGGTGCGCGTGTGGGGGAGAGGGGTGTCCACAGCACCGGAGTTGTCCACAAGACCTGACGCGTTTCGTCCACCGGGTTGTACGGTCGGCACGGTTGATGTCTTGGCCTGCGCCGATACCTGTGTCGACGTCGGGCCGAGGGCCGTTCGCGTCGGTCGTCGACGCGTGCGCGTGGTCGAGCGTGTGTACGGACGTACGTGTGGGCGTACGGGGAGGTGGTTGCTGTGACCGAGATCGTTGCCGGTGGGGCCGGCACGGAAGAGGTGCCGGCGTGGACGGGGCCGGACGGTCGGGCGGCCGGTGAGGTGCGGCTGCCGCGTGTACGGGGCTTCGCCGCATGGCCGCCCCAGGATTCGGCCAAGGAGGACGGCAAGGCCCTGCGCCGGCTGGTCCCCCGCAGCGCCCACGCCGCTCTCGACCTGGACCCCTCCCGCCCCGACGCGGTGAGCGCGGTCGAGGAGTCCAGCCGCGGCCGGCTGCCCGAGCTGACGCCGATACGGGTGGGCAGGATGGCGGCGACACCGTTCGCCTTCCTGCGCGGCGCGGCGGGCCTCATGGGCCATGACCTGGCCCATACCCCCATGACGCGGATCCGCGCGCAGATATGCGGCGACGCGCACGCGGCCAACTTCGGCCTGTACGGCGACGCGCGCGGCGGACTGGTCATCGACCTGAACGACTTCGACGAGACGGTGTGGGGCCCCTGGGAGTGGGACGTCAAGCGGCTCGCCACCTCGCTGGTGCTCGCGGGCCGGGTGGTCGGCGCGGACGAGGACATCTGCCGCAAGGCCGCCCATGACGTGGTGGGCGCCTACCGCCGCACGATGCGGCTGCTGGCCAAGCTGCCGGTGCTGGACGCCTGGAACGCCATCGCCGACGAGGAACTGGTCTCCCACACCGACGCGCACGATCTGCTGGGCACCCTGGAGCGGGTCTACGCGAAGGCCCGCGCCAACACCAGCGGCCGTTTCGCGGCCAAGTCCACCGAGGCGACGGCGGACGGCGGACGCCGTTTCGTCGACGCCCCGCCGGTACTGCGGCGCGTCGACGACGCCGAGGCCGCCGCGGTGGCCCACTCCCTGGAGGAGTACGTCGGCACCCTCCAGCCGGACCGGCTTCCGCTGCTGGCCCGGCACGCGGTGCAGGACGTGGCGTTCCGCGTCGTCGGCACGGGCAGCGTGGGCACCCGCTCGTATGTCGTGCTGCTCCTGGACCACCGGGGCGAGCCCCTGGTCCTCCAGGTGAAGGAGGCCCGGGCCTCGGCGCTGGTCCCGCATCTGCTGACGGCCGGCTTCGACGTCCCCGACGCCGACCACGAGGGCCGGCGCGTGGTCCTGGGCCAGAAGAGGATGCAGGTGGTCAGCGACAACCTGCTGGGCTGGACGACCGTCGAGGGGCGGCCCTTCCAGGTCCGGCAGTTCCGCAACCGCAAGGGCAGCGTCGACCCGACGGCCCTGGCCGCCGACCAGGTCGACGACTACGCCCGGATGACCGGCGCCCTCCTGGCCCGCGCCCACTCCCACAGCGCCGACCCCCGCCGGATCGCCGGCTACTGCGGCAAGAGCGACGAGCTCGACGAGGCGATGGCCGACTTCGCGCTCCGCTACGCCGACCGTACGGAGGCCGACCACGCGGATCTGGTGGCGGCGGTGCGGTCGGGCCGGATCGCGGCGGAGACGGGGGTCTGAGCAGCGGGGTCGCTCGGCAGGGGGCCGGGCCGGATGACCGGATGTCTGTGTGTCGTGTGCGGTGTCTCCTCGGGGGTGCTGCAGACGATCCGACAGGTGGTTCGGCGGGTGGTTCGGCGGGTGGTCCGGCCTGCGGTTCGGCGGGCCGGGCCGGTGTGGGGAGCGGGCCGGGTGGGCTCCGGGGGCGGCGGCGGTGGCCTACGCTGTGCGGGTGACGACCTCGGAGGGTGAGCAGGGTGGTGGCGGCGCCGGTGCGGAGCAGCAGGTGACGGCCGAAGGTGGTGCGCAGCGGCCCGAGGCGCGGCTGGAGCAGGCCGTGCGGGCTGCCGAGCAGGCGCTGATCGAGTTCGAGATCGCGGTGGACACCTTCCGCATCGAGGTCGAGAACTTCTCCCGGCTGCACGAGCAGCGGCTCGGCCCCGTGTATCTGCGCCTCGAGGAACTGGATGCCCGGATCCTGGAGGCCAAGGCCGACCGCACCGGTGATCCCGAGGACCGTCGGCTGGCCGAGGACGCGCGCTCCCGGTTGCTGCCGATCCCCGGTGTGGAGCAGCTGCTGAACGGCTGGATGGACGGCGACGGCCTCTTCCCGGAGGCCTCGGCCATGCTCACGGACCAGCCGGTCCGGACCCCGGAGCGGGTGCGGCCCAGCGAGGAGGCCCGCAAGCTCTACCGCGACCTCGCCCGCAAGGCGCACCCGGACCTGGCGCAGGAGGAGCCGGAACGCCGCCGCCGCGAGGACTTCATCACCCGCGTCAACGCCGCCTACGCCCGCGGCAGCGAGGCGGAGCTGCGTGAGCTCACCGAGGAGTGGGCCGCGGGCCCGAAGCCGAAGGAGCAGGCCCCGAGCGCCGTCGACGAGCTCTACACCCGGCTCGAGTGGCTCGCCCAGCGCAAGGAACTGCTCACGCTGGTCGCGAAGGAACTCGAGGAGGGTGCCATCGGCTCGATGCTCCGGCTGGCCCCGGACGACCCGGACCGTCTCCTGGAGGAGATAGCCGAACAGCTGCGCGCCCAGGTGGCCGAACGCGAGGCGGAGCTGGCGGCCCTGCAGGGCTGAGCCGTGGAGCGGCCGGAATCCCGGCCACCCCGCGGTGGGGCGTCCGGCTCGGTTGCTTCCGGTAGCGTCGGGGGCATGAGTTTTGCGACTGGAGTGCCCACGGTCGAGGTCACGGACCTCAAGGACGGCGACTTCCTGTTGGACGTCCGCGAGGACGACGAGTGGAAGTCCGGCCATGCCGAAGGGGCGCTGCACATCCCGATCAGCGAGTTCGTCGCCCGGTACGGCGAGCTGACCGAGGCGGCCCCGCAGGACGGCCGGGTGCATGTGATCTGCCGTTCCGGCGGGCGCTCCGCCCAGGTCACCGTGTATCTGGTCCAGCAGGGCATCGACGCCGTGAACGTGGCAGGCGGGATGCAGGTGTGGGAGTCGGCGGGACGCCCCGTGGTCACGGATGAGGGGCAGCCCGGACACGTGCTGTAGTCCGGGTGCCGGAACAGGCTCTGGAAGCGGGCAACGGCCCTCAGCGGTCGAAGTCCAGCTCCACCCCCTCCGTCACCGGATGCGACTGGCAGGCCAGCACGTAGCCCGCCTCGGTCTCCTCCGACTCCAGTGCGAAGTTGCGGTTCATCCGGACCTCGCCCGAGACGAGGAAGGCACGGCAGGTTCCGCACACCCCGCCCTTGCAGGCGTAGGGGGCGTCGGGGCGGTTGCGCAGCACCGTCTCCAGCAGGGACTCGCCGTCCTGGACGGGCCAGGTGCCGCCGCGCCCGTCGAGCAGGGCGGTGACCGTGCTGTGGGCGGGGGCCGGTGCCGCGGGAGCGACCGGTGTGCCGGTGTCCACGTGGAAGATCTCCTCATGGATGCGGGAGCGGGCCACGCCCAGGCCGCGCAGCGCCCGCTCCGCCCCCTCCACCAGCCCGTACGGGCCGCACAGGAACCAGCCGCCCACCTGCTCCACGGGCAGCAGCGCCGGCAGCAGTGCGGTGAGCCGCTCCTGGTCGAGCCGCCCGGACGGCAGCCCCGCCTGCTGCTCCTCCCGTGACAGCACCGTCACCAGCTGGAGCCGCTCGGTGTAGCGGTCCTTCAGATCGGCCACCTCCTCCAGGAACATCGTGGAGGAGGCCGTGCGGTCACTGCGGATCAGGCAGAACCGGGCCTCGGGCTCGCGTCCCAGCAGGGTCGAGACGATGGACAGCACCGGTGTGATGCCGCTTCCGCCGACGATCGCCGCGTACCGGCCGGGCGCGGGCCGGAGGATGAACCGGCCCGCCGGGGGCATCACCTCCAGCTCGTCCCCGACGCCGATCTCCTTCAGGGCGTACGTCGAGAAGGCCCCGCCGTCGACCAGCCGCACCCCCACCCGCAGCGTGCCGGGCCCTTGGCCGTCGGGCGCCGGGGAGCAGATGGAGTAGGTGCGCCGGATGTCCTCGCCGTCGGCCCTGCGCCGCAGGGTGAGGTGCTGGCCCGGGGCGTGGCGGTACTGCTCGCGCAGTTCCGGGGGAACGGCGAGGGTGAGGGCGACGGAGTCGTCGGTGAGCCGCTCGACCGCGGCCACCCGGAGCCGGTGGAAGCGCGCCATCACAGCTCCTTGAAGTGGTCGAACGGTTCGAGGCAGGAAAGGCACCGGCGCAGCGCCTTGCACGCCGTGGACGAGAAACGGCTGAGCAGTTCGGTGTCGGCGGAATCGCAGCGCGGGCACCGCACCGGCTCCGGAGCGGCGGACGCCTCGCCGGCCGGTGGAGCGCCGGCCAGCGGGTCGCGGGTGCGGGTCGGGCCGAGGCCCACCGGGACCGCTCCGGACGGCGGCCGTACACGAGGCGGGGCGATGCCGAACTCCCGCAGCTTGCGCCGCCCCTCCTCGGTGATGTCGTCGGTCGACCAGGCGGGCGCGAGCACCCTGCGGACGGTGACCTCACGCACGCCGTGTCCGCGCAGGACCCGCTCTATGTCCGCCGACATCGCCTCGACGGCCGGGCACCCCGTGTACGTGGGGGTCAGCTCGACCTCGACGGAGTCCGTTCCGCGCGCGTGCACCGCGCGCACCACGCCCAGCTCGCGCAGGGTCAGCACGGGCAGCTCGGGGTCGGGCACCGAACCGGCCAGTTCCAGGAGTTCGGCCTCCAGCGGGGTGGTGGGCGCCGTGGTCACCATGTCGCCCCCGGGTGGCTGCGGTGCAGGTGCTGCATCTCGGCGAGCATCCGGCCGAAGGGCTCGGTGTGCAGTCCCTGGCGGCCGGCACCGGCCGTCCAGGCCCCGGTGCGCGGTCCCTCGGGCAAGGTGAGGGTGGCCCGGCGCAGTATCCGGGCGATCTGCTCCAGCCAGGCCGCCTCCAGGGCCGGCCAGTAGATGTCGAGGCCCTCGACCGGCTGGAACATCTCGCCGGTGTACCGCCACAGGGCGTCCACGGCACGCTGGGTCCGGGCCCGGCTGGTGTCCGTGCCGTCGCCGAGCCGCAGGGTCCACTGCTCGGCGTGGTCGCGGTGGTAGGCGACCTCCTTGACGGCCTTTCCGGCCAGCGGCGCGAACGGGCCGTCACCCGCGGCGAGTTCGGCGTGCAGGAGATGCTGGTAGGTGGAGAAGTACAGCTGGCGGACGATGGTGTGGGCGAAGTCGCCGTTCGGCTGTTCCACCAGCTGGAGGTTGCGGAAGGCGCGCTCCTCGCGGAGGAACGCCAGCTCGTCCTCGTCCCCGGCCGTCGACAGCAGCACCCGGGCCTGGCCCAGCAGGTCCAGCGCGATGTTGGCGAGGGCCACCTCCTCCTCCAGCACCGGGGCGTTGCCCGCCCACTCGCCCAGGCGGTGGGAGAGCACCAGGGCGTCGTCGCCGAGGGCGAGCGCGGCCGTCGTGCGGGCGGTGTCGTCCTCGGCGGCCGTCTGTGCGGGGGCGCCGGGTGGTGTCGTCACAGGTGCCGCACTCCCTCGGGGATCTCGTAGAACGTCGGGTGCCGGTAGGGCTTGTCGGCGGCGGGTTCGAAGAACGGGTCCTTCTCGTCCGGCGAGGAGGCGGTGACCGCGGACGACGGCACGACCCAGATCGAGACGCCCTCGCCGCGCCGGGTGTACAGATCGCGGGCGTTGCGCAGGGCGAACTCCGCGTCCGGGGCGTGCAGGCTGCCGGCGTGGGTGTGGGAGAGCCCCCGGCGGGAGCGCACGAAGACCTCCCACAGGGGCCAGTCGGTGTCGGTCATGTACGGGGTGCTCCTGTCTCGCCGTTCGCGTGCTTGGCCGCGTGGGCCGCTGCCGCCTCCCTGACCCAGGCACCCTCCTCGTGGGCGCGCCTGCGCCGGGTCAGCCGCTCCTCGTTGCACGGGCCGTTGCCCTTGAGGACGTCCCGGAACTCGGCCCAGTCGATCGGGCCGAAGTCGTGGTGCCCCCGCTCCTCGTTCCACCGCAGGTCCGGGTCGGGGAGGGTGAGGCCGAGCGACTCGGCCTGGGGGACGCAGATGTCGACGAAGCGCTGGCGCAGCTCGTCGTTGGAGTGCCGCTTGATCTTCCAGGCCATCGACTGCGCGGAGTGCTGCGACTCGTCGTCGGGCGGGCCGAACATCATCAGGGACGGCCACCACCAGCGGTCCACCGCGTCCTGGGCCATCGCGTGCTGCTCGGGGGTGCCGCGGCTCAGGGCCAGCAGCAGCTCGTAGCCCTGGCGCTGGTGGAAGGACTCCTCCTTGCAGATGCGCACCATGGCGCGCGCGTACGGACCGTACGAGCAGCGGCACAGGGGCACCTGGTTGGTGATCGCGGCGCCGTCCACCAGCCAGCCGATCGCACCGACGTCGGCCCAGGTCAGCGTGGGGTAGTTGAAGATCGAGGAGTACTTCTGGCGGCCGGAGTGCAGCTTGTCCAGCAGCTCCTCGCGGCTGGTGCCGAGGGTCTCGGCGGCGCTGTAGAGGTACAGGCCGTGTCCGGCCTCGTCCTGCACCTTGGCCATCAGGATCGCCTTGCGGCGCAGCGACGGCGCGCGGGTGATCCAGTTGGCCTCCGGCTGCATGCCGATGATCTCGGAGTGCGCGTGCTGGGCGATCTGCCGGACGAGTGTGGCCCGGTAGGCGTCGGGCATCCAGTCGCGTGGTTCGATCCTCTCGTCGGCGGCGACGGTCGCGTCGAAGGCACGCTCGTGTCCCGCGCCGTCGAGGAGCGGGTCACCGGCACGGTCGCCGGCGCCGTCCGGTGCGTCATGCGTACGGCCGCCGACCGTGCCGCGAGCGGCTGCTGTCGCCATGAGGTCCCCCTCGACCTTGGTTCTTCTCGACCTTGATTCTTCTTGCTCTGGGTCTTCCCGCTCTGGGTTCTTCCCGGAACACGCTCCCGACCGATCGTTCGGTTCGTGCGATTCCATGGTGAGACGGCCGCCGCAAGGTGTCAACAGCTGTGGATGACCTCCGGGGCTGTGCCCCGGAGGCCGGTGCTGAGTACCGTTCCGTGCGACACGGTGAAGCCGCGAAGCGGTGTGCGGGCGGTACGACGGCGCCGCGGCCGGGACACGGACCGGGAATGTGGGAACGGGGCGGGATGAACGCGTACGACGAGGGCTCGCACGCCCGGCAGGAGCGGGCCGGGCCGGACGGACCGGAGGAACCGGGCGGCCTCGCCCCGCCGCCCGAGCCGGCCACCGGCGTGGCCGCCCTCTCCCTGCGGCACCGGATCGCCGCCGCGGTGGCCCTCGGGGTCGTCGCGGTCGTGGTCTGCGTGCACCTCGGGATGACGTTCCTGCACGTCGCGCCCGCGAACACGGTCTCCAAGGAGCACGGCACGGCGATCGAGGACTGGATCTACCCGGAGTTCGAGCAGAACTGGAAGCTGTTCGCGCCCAATCCGCTGCAGCAGAACATCTCCGTCCAGGTCCGCGCCGAGATCCTGACGGCGGACGGGGGAGTGCGGACCACCGGCTGGTACGACCTGTCCGCCCAGGACGGCCGGGCCATCGACGGCAACCTCCTGCCCAGCCACACCCAGCAGAACGAGCTCCGCCGCGCCTGGGACTTCTTCGTCGCCACGCACGACGAGGACGATCGTCCGGTGGGCATGCGGGGCGCGCTGGCCGAGTCGTATCTGCGCCGGATCATGGTGATGCGGCTCGCACGGTCGGACGCGGCCGGGCCGGGCGGCGTCGTCGACCGGATCCAGGTCCGGTCCCGCACCGTCAACGTGCCGCCGCCCCGGTGGAGCGAGGAGCAGGTCTCGACGAAGCCGGTGCACCGCACCCTGCCCTGGTGGCCGGTGCCGGAGGACGAGGCACGGGAAGGCATCGGGTGAACCGCTTCTCTCTCCTGGTCTTCGCTGCCGGCGCACGGGTCTCCGCTGCCGGCGCACGGGTCTCCGCTGCCGGCGCACGGGTCTCCGGCGCCGTCGCACGGGTCACCGACGCCGCTCTCGGCCCGTACCAGACCGCAGTGATCCGGATCGGCTTCAGCGCGACCTGGCTGCTGTTCCTGCTCCGGGAGTTCCCCCACCGCCAGGAGCTGTACGGTCCCGACGGCCCGTGGGACTGGGATCTCGCCGATCAGCTGGTCGGGTCCAACGGTGCCTTCACCGTGCTGCTGTGGTCGGACGGCCAGGGCTGGTTCGAGGCCGGCTACGCGCTCGCGGTGGTGTGGAGCGTGCTGCTGTTGCTGGGCTGGCGCACCCGCACCATGTCGGTGCTGTTCATGGTGGGTGTGCTGTCGCTGCAGAACCGCAGTGTCTTCATGGGCGACGGCGGCGACAACGTCCTGCACCTGATGTCGATCTACCTCGTGTTCACCCGCTGCGGCCAGGTGTGGTCGCTGGACGCGCGGCGCGCCCGGCGCGAGCAGCGGGCCCGCGCGCGTGGGGAGCGGCCGCGGGACCGGGTGGGTCCCGCGCTGTGGAGCGTGCTGGGCTTCCTGCTGCTGACGGCGACCCTGGCCGGCCGGCTGGACGGCGACTGGTTCATACCGGCGCTGCTGTGGGCCGTCTGGGTGGTGCAGGCACTGTGGTGGCTGGTGGGGCGGCGCGCGAGGACCCCGCAGCCACGCATCCTGCTGGACGTCGTCGCCAACGTCGTGCACAACGGGGCCCTGCTGGTGATCATGGCCGAGGCCTGTCTGATCTACGCCACGGCCGGCTGGTACAAGATCCAGGGCTCCCGCTGGCAGGACGGCACCGCGGTCCACTATCCGCTCCACCTGGAGTACTTCTCCCCCTGGCCGGCCCTCGGCGACCTGCTGACCGCCAGCGGCACCCTGGTGATGCTGGTGACGTACGGGACGGTCGCCGTGCAGGTCGCCTTCCCGTTCACCCTGTTCAACCGGCGGGTCAAGAACGTGTTCCTGGTACTCATGATCACGGAGCACGCCGTGATCGCCGTGGTCCTGGGACTGCCCTTCTTCTCCCTGGCGATGATCGCGGCCGACGCCGTCTTCCTGCCGACGACGTTCCTGCGCCGTCTGGGCAACGGCTCCACCCGGGCGTACGAGTGGGTGCGGGCCCGCGGACGGTGGCCCCGCAACCGTACGGGCGGTCCGTCCGCCCCGGGGCCCCGGCCCGCCGACCCGGAACCGCGTGGGGGTGGCCGGCCGGCCACCCCCATGCCGGGGAAGGCGCTCGGCCCCCGCACGTAGGCTGCACGTCATGGCCGCCCCCGATCCCGCCTCCGCCCCCGATCCCGCCTCCGCCCCCGTGCCCGGCACCCCCGTCCCCGACCGGGATGCCGGTCCCGTGACCCGCTGGCACCGGCGGAGCGGTACCGCCGTCCTGCTCGACGGCTTCCACGCCCTCAAGCACGCCGTGCGCTTCGGGGCGAAGGTCGAGGTGGCGGTCACCGCGGACCGGGCCGCCGCGCTCGCCCTCGCGGACGAGCTGGCCCCGGACGTCCGGGACGCGCTGGCGGCGCTGCTGGCCGAGGTGCCGTACGAGACGTACGCCTCGCTGGTCCCGCGCCCGCATCCCACCGCCGTCGCCGCCCTCGCCGTACGGCCCTCCCGCGCGGGCAACCTCGAGAAGCTGGCGCACACCCCGCGCACCGCCCCCGTGGTGGTCCTGGACCTCCCGCGCAACCTGGGCAACGCGGGGGCCGTGATCCGGCTGGCCGCCGGTTTCGGGGCGACCGGTGTCGTCACCACCGGCACCCTCGACCCCTGGCACCCCACGGTCGTGCGGGGCGGGGCCGGGCTGCACTTCGCGACCGCCGTGGAGCGGCTTCCCGTCGACGAACTGCCCGCCGGCCCGGTGTTCGCGCTCGACCCGGAGGGGGACGACATCCGCGCGCTGAAGCTGCCGGACGACGCGCTGCTCGCCTTCGGCTCGGAGCGCAGCGGGCTCTCGGCGGAGCTGCGCGCGCGGGCCGACCACCTGGTGGCGCTGCCGATGCGCCCCCAGGTCTCCAGCTACAACCTCGCGACCAGTGTGGCCATGACGCTGTACCACTGGAGCGCCACGGGGGACGCGTCCTAGCAGGGCGGCCGGTGGGGCCGATGGGCTCCGCGCGCCTGCGTCCGCCGCACCGGTCCGTCACGCCTCCCGGCGTACCTCGATCACCCGGAAGCGGTTGGCCACGAACGCCGCGTCGGTGAGGGTCGCGTTGGCCGCCGGGTTGCCGCCGGAGCCGTGGAAGTCGGAGAACGCGGCGGTCTGGTTGACGTACACCCCGCCGGTGAGGTTGAGGGAGAGCTGGGCCGCCTCCTCCAGGCACACCTCCCGCACGGTCTCCTCGACCTCGGGGGAGGTCGTGTACGCGCCGACGGTCATCGCGCCCTTCTCACGGACGGTGCGCCGCAGCAGCTCCGCCGCGTCCGAGGCGGAGTCGACCGCGACGGCGAAGGAGACCGGTCCGAAGCACTCGCTCAGGTAGGCGGCCTCGGCGTCCGGCTTCGAGCCGTCCAGCGTCACGATCACCGGCGTGCGGACCACCGCGTCCGGGAACTCCGGGTTGGCGATCTCCCGGGAGGCGAGGGCGACCTCGCCGAGACCGGCGGCGGCCTCCAGGCGGGCCTTGACATCCGGGTTGACGATCGCGCCGAGCAGCGCGTTCGCGCGTGCGTCGTCGCCGAGCAGGCCGTCGACCGCCTTCGCCAGATCGGCGACGACCTCGTCGAAGGACCTGGGGCCCTGGTCGGTGGTGATGCCGCCGCGCGGGATCAGCAGGTTCTGCGGGGTGGTGCACATCTGGCCGCTGTAGAGCGAGAGGGAGAACGCCAGGTTGGCGAGCATGCCCTGGTAGTCGCCGGTCGACTCCACGATCACCGTGTTGACGCCGGCCTTCTCGGTGTGGACCTGCGCCTGGCGGGCGTTGGCCTCCAGCCAGTCGCCGAACTCCGTGGAGCCGGTGTAGTCGATGATCCGGATCTCCGGGCGTGTGGCGAGCGTCTTGGCGATGCCTTCGCCGGGCCTCTCGGCGGCCAGGGCCACCAGGTTCGGGTCGAAACCGGCCTCGGTGAGCACCTGGCGCGCGACCTGCACGGTGAGAGCGAGCGGCAGCACCGCGCGCGGGTGCGGCTTGACCAGGACCGCGTTGCCGGTGGCGAGGGAGGCGAACAGACCGGGATAGCCGTTCCACGTCGGGAAGGTGTTGCAGCCGATGACCAGGCCGATGCCGCGCGGGACCGGGGTGAACCGCTTGGTCAGCGTCAGCGGGTCGCGCTTGCCCTGCGGCTTGGTCCACTGAGCGGTGTCGGGGGTGCGCGTCTGCTCGGCGTACGCGTACGCCACCGCCTCCATGCCGCGGTCCTGCGCGTGCGGACCGCCGGCCTGGAACGCCATCATGAACGCCTGGCCGGAGGTGTGCATGACCGTGTGGGCGAACTCCGTCGTCCGGTCGCTGATCCGCCGGAGGATCTCGAGGCAGACCACCGCGCGGGTCTCGGCGCCCGCGTCCCGCCAGGCCCGCATCCCGGCCCGCATGGCGGGCAGCAGCACGTCGAGGTCCGCGTGCGGGTAGCTCACGCCCAGCTCGACGCCGTACGGGGAGGTCTCGCCGCCCACCCAGTCGTCCGTGCCGGGCTGGCCGAGGTCGAGGCGGGCGCCGAGCAGGGCGTCGAAGGCGGCCCTGCCCGCGGCCAGGTCCAGGCTGCCGTGCTCCCCGTAGGCCTTGGGGTGCTCGGGGTGCGGGGACCAGTAAGCGCGGGTACGGATCGCTTCCAGCGCCCGGTCCAGGGTGGGCCGGTGCTGGTCGATCAACTGCTGCGCGGTGAGTTCGGCGGCCATCGGGGACCAACTCCTCGTCGAGTTCGTGGGCCGGGCCCAGGCATGGGCGGGGGATGTCGGAACACGGGCGGTCAGAGTTAGAGTAACCGAACGATCGGTCGGGACAAGGGGTCCGCCGCATCTGTGGACCGGCTCGTGCGGAAGGATCGCGCACATGACAGCACTCGACCTCAGCAGCCCCGTGGCCGTCGTCGGCACCGGCACCATGGGCCAGGGCATCGCCCAGGTCGCCCTGGTCGCGGGTCATCCCGTGCGGCTGTACGACGCCGTTCCCGGCCGGGCCCGGGAAGCGGCCGACGGGATCGTGGCCCGGCTC
This sequence comes from Streptomyces cathayae, assembly GCF_029760955.1. GTDB lineage: Bacteria > Actinomycetota > Actinomycetes > Streptomycetales > Streptomycetaceae > Streptomyces > Streptomyces cathayae. The sequence goes on along the minus strand of NZ_CP121682.1, from coordinate 3,939,168 downwards.
GACCGGCTGGTGGCCAAGGAGCGGCTCACCGCCGCCGATCGGGACGCGGCCCGTGCCCGTCTGCGGCCCGTCGACGACCTCGCGGGGCTCGCGGACTGTGCCCTGGTGGTCGAGGCCGTCCTGGAGCGTCTGGACGTCAAGCAGGGGCTGTTCCGCGCGCTGGAGGACGTCGTCGGCGACGACTGCCTGCTCGCCACCAACACCTCGTCCCTGTCGGTCACCGCCATCGGTGGCGCGCTGAGAGCCCCCGGGCGCTTCGTGGGCCTGCACTTCTTCAACCCGGCCCCGCTGCTGCCGCTCGTCGAGGTCGTCTCCGGCTTCGCCACCGAGGTCGCGCACGCCACGCGCGCGTACGAGACGGCCCGCGCCTGGGGCAAGACGCCGGTGGCCTGCGCCGACACCCCCGGCTTCATCGTCAACCGGGTCGCCCGGCCCTTCTACGCCGAGGCCTTCGCGGTGTACGAGTCCCAGGGGGCCGACCCGGCCACGATCGACGCGGTGCTGCGCGAGTCCGGAGGCTTCCGCATGGGCGCCTTCGAACTGACCGACCTCATCGGGCAGGACGTCAACGAGTCCGTCACCCACTCGGTGTGGCAGGCCTTCTTCCAGGACGTGCGCTTCACGCCCTCCCTGGCCCAGCGCCGGCTGGTCGAGTCCGGCCGTCTCGGCCGCAAGAGCGGCCGGGGATGGTACGACTATTCCGATCACTCCGACCGCGCGGACGGTGCCGGGCGTCCCGAGCCGCACACCGCGGAGCCGTTGGCGCCGCCCGCGTACGTGGTCGCCGAGGGGGATCTGGGCCCGGCCTCGGACCTGCTCGCACTGATCCGGGAGGCGGGCATCGAGGTCCGCGCGGAGGACGAGGACAACGGCACCCGGCTGGTGCTGCCCGGCGGTGGTCAGCTGGTGCTCGCGGACGGTCAGACGTCGGTGGAGTTCCGCGACGTCGTCTACTTCGATCTCGCCCTCGACTACCGCGAGGCCGGCCGGATCGCCCTGTCCCACTCCCAGGACACCTCCCCGCGGACCGTCGCCGAGGCCATCGGCCTGTTCCAGGCGCTCGGCAAGAAGGTCAGCGTCATCGGCGACGTCCCCGGCATGATCGTCGCCCGCACGGTGGCGCGGATCATCGACCTGGCGGTCGAGGCCGTCGCCAAGGGGGTGACCACCGAGGAGGACGTCGACACCGCGATGCGGTTGGGTGTGAACTACCCCCTCGGGCCCTTCGAGTGGAGCCGCCGCCTCGGCCGCGGCTGGGCCGGCTCCCTTCTGGACGAACTGCACGAGATCGATCCGTCCGGCCGCTACGCGCCGTCCCTCGCGCTCTACCGGTACGCGTGCGCCGCCGACAAGCGGGAGGGCACCCCATGACCACCGCCAGGCGCGACACGTACACCCCGGAGACCCTGCTGTCCGTCGCCGTGCGGGTGTTCAACGAGCGTGGCTACGACGGCACCTCGATGGAGCACCTCTCCAAGGCGGCGGGCATCTCCAAGTCGTCGATATACCACCACGTGGCGGGCAAGGAGGAACTGCTGCGGCGTGCGGTGAGCCGGGCGCTGGACGGTCTCTTCGGCATCCTCGACGAGGAGCACGCGTGCGTGGGGCGGGCCGCCGAGCGGCTGGAGTACGTGGTGCGGCGCACGGTCGAGGTCCTGATCGCGGAACTCCCTTACGTGACGCTGCTGCTGCGGGTGCGCGGCAACACGGACACCGAGCGGTGGGCCCTGGAGCGGCGGCGCGAGTTCGACCACCGGGTGGCGGGCCTGCTGAGGGCCGCGGCGGCGGAGGGGGACGTGCGCGGCGACATAGAGGTGCGCCTGGCGACCCGGCTGGTCTTCGGGATGGTCAACTCGCTCGTCGAGTGGTACCGGCCCGACGGGCGCGGCACCAGCGAGCGCGAAGTGGCCGACGCGGTGGTCCAGCTGGCCTTCTCGGGACTGCGCAGGGCCGCCTGACCGGGCCGTCGCCCCGCGGCCGGTCCCGCTTCACCCCTGCGGTTCCAGGTCCTCCTCCTCGAACACCAGCAGGGTGCGGGTGCTGAGCACCTCGGGGATCGCCTGGAGCCGGGTCAGCACCAGCTCGCGCAATGTCCGGTTGTCCGGCGTGTGCACCAGGAGCAGCACGTCGAAGTCGCCGCCCACCAGGGCGATGTGGGAGGCGCCGGGGAGCTGTCTGAGCTGCTCGCGGACCGTGCGCCAGGTGTTCTGGACGATTTTCAGGGTGATGTACGCGGACGTGCCGTGGCCGGCGCGTTCGTGGTCGACGCGGGCGCCGAAGCCGCGGATGACGCCGTCCTCCACGAGCCGGTTGATCCGGGCGTAGGCGTTGGCGCGCGAGACGTGGACCCGTTCGGCGACCGACCGGACCGAGGCGCGGCCGTCCGCCTGGAGCATGCGCAGGATGTCCTGGTCTATGGCGTCCAGGGGGCGTGCGGGCGGCAGCGGTCCGGTGCCCCCCGGTCCTTCGGCCATTTGTTCAGACGACACGCGCCCCCGCCTCTCCGTCATGGACGTACTGCGTCCATCTCAGGCTGTGGAGAACCGTTTGTCCACAGCCTGGTGCCACCCGTAGCCAAAATGCACCGGCGACCGAACAATCGGTTGGTGAGGCGCGTCACAGACGCCGCGCCTCCACAGCCGCTCCCACGAGGAGGTGCCGTCATGACGGTCATGGAGCAGCGGGGCGCTTATCAGCCGACCCCGCCGCCCGCCTGGCAGCCCCGTACCGACCCCGCGCCGCTGCTGCCCGACGCGGAGCCGTACCGGGTGCTCGGCACCGAGGAGGCCGACCGGGCCGACCCGGAGCTGTTGCGCCGGCTGTACGCGGAACTGGTGAGGGGCCGCCGCTACAACGCGCAGGCCACCGCCCTCACCAAGCAGGGCCGTCTCGCGGTCTACCCCTCCAGCACCGGCCAGGAGGCCTGTGAGGTCGCCGCCGCGCTGGTCCTGCAGGAGCAGGACTGGCTCTTCCCGAGCTACCGCGACACGCTCGCCGTCGTCGCACGCGGAGTGGACCCCGTGCAGGCGCTCACCCTGCTGCGCGGCGACTGGCACACCGGTTACGACCCCTACGAGCACCGGGTCGCGCCGCTGAGCACCCCGCTCGCCACCCAGCTGCCGCACGCCGTCGGACTCGCGCACGCCGCCCGCCTCAAGGGCGACGACGTGGTCGCGCTGGCCATGGTCGGCGACGGCGGCACCAGCGAGGGCGACTTCCACGAGGCGCTGAACTTCGCCGCCGTGTGGCGGGCCCCGGTGGTCTTTTTCGTCCAGAACAACGGCTTCGCGATCTCCGTTCCGCTCGCCAAGCAGACCGCGGCCCCGTCGCTGGCCCACAAGGCCGTCGGCTACGGCATGCCCGGCCGGCTGGTCGACGGCAACGACGCCGCCGCCGTCCACGAGGTCCTGGCCGACGCCGTCCGCCACGCGCGCGGGGGCGGCGGCCCGACCCTGGTCGAGGCGATCACCTACCGCGTGGAGGCCCACACCAACGCCGACGACGCGACCCGCTACCGCGGCGACGCCGAGGTGGAGGCCTGGAAGAAGCACGACCCCGTCGTGCTCCTGGAGCAGGAGCTGACCCGGCGCGGCCTGCTCGACGACGACTGTGTCGCCGCCGCCCGCCAGGACGCCGAAACCATGGCCGCCGACCTGCGGGAACGCATGAACCAGGACCCCGCGCTCGACCCCATGGACCTGTTCGCCCACGTCTACGCCGAGCCCACCCCCCAGCTGCTGGAGCAGCGGGAGCAGCTGCGGGCCGAGCTGGCGGCCGAGGCCGGGGCCGAGCCGGAAGAGAGGCAGCGATGACCACCGTCGCCACCACACCGGCCACCATGGCGCAGGCACTCACCCGCGCGCTGCGCGACGCCATGGCCGAGGACCCGTCCGTGCACGTCCTGGGCGAGGACGTGGGCACCCTCGGCGGTGTCTTCCGTATCACCGACGGACTCGCCCAGGAGTTCGGCGAGGACCGCTGCACGGACACCCCGCTGGCCGAGGCGGGCATCCTCGGCACGGCCGTCGGCATGGCGATGTACGGTCTGCGGCCGGTCGTGGAGATGCAGTTCGACGCGTTCGCCTATCCGGCGTTCGAGCAGCTGGTGTCGCACGTCGCCAGAATGCGCAACCGCACGCGCGGCAGGATGCCCCTGCCGCTCACCATCCGTGTCCCCTACGGTGGTGGCATCGGCGGCGTCGAGCACCACAGCGACTCCTCCGAGGCGTACTACATGGCGACTCCGGGGCTCCATGTCGTCACGCCCGCGACCGTCCCGGACGCCTACGGGCTGCTGCGCGCCGCCATCGCCTCCGACGACCCGGTCGTCCTGCTCGAGCCCAAGCGGCTGTACTGGTCGAAGGACTCCTGGGACCCCGAGGAGCCGGCATCCGTCGAACCGATAGGCCGTGCGGTGGTGCGGCGCTCCGGTCGGAGCGCCACGCTCATCACGTACGGGCCGTCCGTTCCCGTCTGCCTGGAGGCGGCCGAGGCGGCCCGGGCCGAGGGCTGGGACCTGGAAGTCGTCGATCTGCGCTCCCTGGTGCCGTTCGACGACGAGACGGTGTGCGCCTCGGTGCGGCGGACGGGACGCGCGGTCGTCGTCCATGAGTCGGGCGGCTTCGGCGGTCCCGGCGGGGAGATCGCGGCCCGGGTCACGGAGCGCTGCTTCCACCATCTGGAGGCACCGGTGCTGCGGGTGGCCGGGTTCGACCTCCCGTATCCGCCGCCGATGCTGGAGCGTCACCACCTGCCCGGCGTGGACCGGATCCTGGACGCCGTGGGGCGTCTGCAGTGGGAGGCCGAGAACTGATGGCACAGGTGCTGGAGTTCAAGCTCCCCGACCTCGGTGAGGGGCTCACCGGGGCGGAAATCGTGCGCTGGCTGGTCGAGGTGGGCGATGTCGTCACCGTCGACCAGCCGGTCGTCGAGGTCGAGACGGCCAAGGCGATGGTGGACGTGCCCTGCCCGTACGGGGGGGTGGTCACCGCCCGCTTCGGCGAGGAGGGCACCGAACTGCCGGTGGGCGCCCCGCTGCTCACGGTGGCCGTGGGCGGACCGGACGCCGACCGGACACCGGGTGAGGACCGCCGGCCCACCGCTTCGAGCGAGGCCTCCGGCAACGTCCTGGTGGGGTACGGCACCTCGAAGGCCCCGGCCCGGCGCCGCAGGGTGCGGCCGGGACAGCCGGTGTCCGCCCCACGCACCACGCCTGCCCCACGCACCACGCCCGCGGCCGGGGTGCTGGACGGCCCGGTCCCCGTGATCTCACCCCTGGTGCGCAGGCTGGCCCGGCAGAACGGCCTGGACCTGAGGGAGATGACGGGCTCAGGGCCCGAGGGGCTGATCCTGCGGGCGGACGTGGAGCACGCGCTCCGGGCCGTCGGCGTGCAGCAGGTCCGCAAGGACCGGACAGCCGCCACCGAGCCGCACGCGCGGACGGCGCAGGCCCCCACGCCGGCCGCCGGTACCGCGGTCCCGGATGCCGATGGTGACGTCCGAGTCCCCCTCAAGGGCATCCGCGGTGCCGTGGCCGACAAGCTCTCCCGCAGCCGCACCGAGATACCGGACGCGACCTGCTGGGTGGACGCCGACGCGACCGAGCTGATGCGGGCACGGGCCGCGATGAACGCCTCGGGCGGTCCGAAGATCTCCGTGCTCGCCCTGCTGGCCCGGATCTGCACCGCCGCGCTGGCCCGCTTCCCCGAGCTCAACTCCTCCGTGGACAGGGAGGCCAGGGAGGTAGTCCGGTACGCGGCCGTACATCTCGGTTTCGCCGCGCAGACCGAGCGGGGGCTGGTCGTCCCCGTCGTCCGGGACGCGCACACGCGGGACGCGGAGTCGCTCACCGCGGAGTTCGCCCGGCTGACCGGGGCGGCCCGGTCCGGGACACTGACCCCCGCCGAACTCACGGGCGGCACCTTCACGTTGAACAACTACGGTGTCTTCGGCGTCGACGGCTCCACCCCGATCATCAACCACCCCGAGGCCGCCATGCTCGGCGTCGGCCGCATCGTCCCCAAGCCCTGGGTCCATGAGGGCGAGTTGGCGGTGCGACAGGTCGTGCAGCTCTCACTCACCTTCGACCACCGGGTCTGCGACGGCGGCACGGCGGGTGGTTTCCTGCGCCATGTGGCGGACTGCGTGGAGCAACCGGCGGTGCTGCTGCGGACGCTGTGAGGTCCGGTTCTCCCTGCCGTGTCCGTTCCCGGACACCGTGCCCCCGCGTTCCCCGTGATCGCGGGGGCACGCATACTCGAGGGGTGACCGAGTACGAGCTCCCGGGTGCTCCTGGTACCGGACCCGATGCCGTTGGTGACCGAGAGCGGGACCGAGACCGCGAGCGGGACCGGGGCCGTGACCCCGCGCCGGATGCGGCGGTGCCGCTCGAGCCCGCCGCGTACGACGCCCTCGTGCTCGCCGGTGGCGGTGCCCGACGGCTCGGGGGCGCGGACAAGCCCGGCGTGCGGGTGGGCGGCCGGGCGTTGCTCGACCGGGTGCTCGCGGCCTGCGCCGACGCCCGCACCACCGTGGTCGTGGCCGACCCCCGCCCCACCGCCCGGCCCGTGCTCTGGGCGCGCGAGGAGCCGACGGGCGGCGGCCCGCTCGCCGCGCTCGACGCCGGGATCCGGCTCAGCACCGCGGCGTACGTCGTGCTGCTCTCCGCCGACCTGCCCTTCCTCGACGACCGCACGGTCGACGAGCTGCTGACCACCCTCCGTACGAGCCCGGCCGACGGGGTCGTACTGACCGACGCCGACGGCCGGGACCAGCCACTCGTGGCCGCGTACCGCACAGCGGCCCTGCGCCGCGAACTCGCCGCACTCGGCGAACGGCACGGCCGACTGGCCGGACTGCCGCTGCGCCGGCTGACCGGCTCGCTCGACCTCACCCGGATCTTCGGCCCGGTGGCGTCCTTCGACTGCGACACCTGGGACGACATCGCCGCCGCCAGAGCACGCATCAGGGAGCATGGACACGTGTTGGATGAATGGATTACCGCAGTCAAGGACGAGCTGGGCATCGATCTGGACGTCGACACCGGCGTACTCCTCGACCTCGCCCGTGACGCCGCCCACGGTGTGGCCAGGCCGGCGGCGCCGCTGACCACCTTCCTCGTCGGTTACGCGGCGGCCCGCGCGGGCGGTGACCGGGAAGCCGTGGCCGAGGCCGTCCGCAAGGCCGCGGCCCTCGCCACCCGCTGGGCCGACGAGGACACCCCCGACGTCACCCCTGCCGCCCCCGACGCCGCTCCCGGCACGAGTCCGGACGCCCGATGACCGCGCCCGACGCCCGAGCCGACGAGGACACCGAGAGCGCCGAGAGCGCCGAGAGCGCCGAGAGCACCAGGAAAACCGAGGACGCCGAGGACGCCGATGATCTCGACGTGGAGGAGGCTCTCGCCCTCGTGAACGAAGCTTCCGGCCGCACCCCCGGCCGCACCCCTGGGCACGCCCCCTCCGCGCACCGCCCACGCCGCCACGGCGTCCCCTGGACCGACGCCCGCGCCATCGCCGAGCGCGCAGGCCGCAACGGCACCGCCCGCAACGGCACCGGAAGCCGTGCCGCCCACCGCGCCCGGGCCGCCCCGGTCTCCGTGCCGCTCGACGCCGCCCTCGGCCTCACCCTGGCCGCCCCCCTCACGGCCCTCACCGACCTGCCCTCCTTCGACACCTCGGCCATGGACGGCTGGGCGGTCTCCGGCCCGGGCCCCTGGACCGTGCGGGAGGAAGGCGTCCTCGCCGGGCACGCCGCGCACACGCCGCTCACCGACGGCGAAGCCGCCCGGATCGCCACCGGCGCCCGGGTCCCCCCGGAGACCACCGCCGTCCTCCGCAGCGAACACGGTCGCACCGACGCCAAGGGCCGCCTGCACGCCGCCGCGCCCCGGAGCGGCGGCACGGCCCAGGCCGGGCACGCCGCCACGGTCGCGCACGGTCAGGACATCCGTCCCCGCGGCCAGGAATGCCGCAGCGGCGACCAGTTGCTGTCGGCCGGCACCCTGGTGACGCCCGCCGTGCTGGGCCTCGCCGCGGCCGCCGGATACGACACCCTCAGCGCATTCCCCCGGCCCCGCGTCGAGGTCCTGGTCCTCGGCGACGAGCTGCTCACGGCGGGCCTTCCGCACGACGGGCTGATCCGGGACGCGCTCGGTCCGATGCTGCCGCCCTGGCTGCGCGCACTCGGCGCCGAGGTCACCGCGGTCCGCCGGGTCCGCGACGACGCGCACACGCTGCACAAGGCGATCACGAAATCCGATGCCGATCTCGTCGTCACCACCGGCGGCACCGCCGCAGGCCCGGTCGACCACGTCCACCCGACGCTGAGCCGTATCGGGGCCGAACTCCTGGTGGACGGGGTCGAGGTGCGCCCCGGGCACCCCATGCTCCTGGCCCGCACCAAGGAGAACCAGCACCTCGTCGGTCTGCCGGGCAACCCCCTCGCCGCCGTCTCCGGGCTGCTCACGCTCGCCGAACCCCTGCTGCGTACCCTCGCGGCCCGCCCGGCTCCCGAGCCGTACACGATGCCGCTGCGGGACGCGGTCCACGGGCATCCGCACGACACCCGGCTCATCCCCGTCGCGCTGCGCGGGGACATCGCCCTGCCGCTGCACTACAACGGTCCCGCCATGCTGCGCGGCATCGCGGCGGCCGATGCCCTCGCCGTCGTACCGCCGGGCGGTACGCGGCCCCGGCAGGAGGCGGAACTGCTCGACCTCCCCTGGGCGTCCGGGGGAATCGGGGTGTGTTTCACGTGAAACTTTCGGGTCAGGACGCCATTGCTCGCCAGGCGGACGAGCACTTGGTGACACATCGGGTGAAGCTGCCGAGGAAGGTGCTCGAGCACCCGATCCGCCAGGTCACCAAACGGCTGTCCATGGCTTTGCTGATCCTCGTGGTGACGGCGTTGATCGTGTACCTCGACCGCGGCGGCTACAACGACGGCGCCGACGGCACCCTCGACTTCCTCGATGCCTTCTACTACGCGACCGTCACCCTCTCCACCACGGGATACGGCGACATCACGCCGGTCAGCGACAGTGCCCGGCTGACCAATATCCTCGTCGTCACACCGTTGCGCGTGATGTTCCTGATCATCCTGGTCGGCACCACCCTCGAAGCCCTCACCGAACGCACCCGGGAGGAGTGGCGACTGAACCGCTGGAGGTCCACGTTGCGTGATCACACCGTTGTCGTCGGATTCGGCACGAAGGGCAGGTCCGCGATCCGGACCATCTGCAAGACGGGGCTCCGCAAGGAGCAGGTCGTGGTGGTCGACCCCAGCGACAAGGCGATCGAAGCCGCCGCGGCCGACGGATACGCGGGCGTCATAGGGGACGCGACGCGCAGCGAGGTGCTGAAGCGGGCCGAGGTGTACCGGGCGAAGCAGATCATCATCGCCACACAGCGCGACGACACCGCTGTGCTGGTGACGCTGACGGCCCGACAGCTCAACCGCGGCGCGAAGATCGCGGTCGCGGTGCGCGAGGAGGAGAACGCTCCGCTGCTGAAGCAGTCCGGCGCCGACGCGGTCATCACCAGCGCCAGCGCGGCCGGCCGGCTGCTCGGGCTGTCGCTGCTCAGCCCCGCGGCCGGCGTGGTGATGGAGGACCTCATCCAGCAGGGCACCGGGCTCGACATGGTCGAACGGCCGGTCATAAAGGCCGAGGTGGGCAAGACGCCGCGAGAGGTCGACGATCTGGTGGTGAGCGTCCTGCGCGGGCACCGGTTGCTCGGCTACGACGACGCGAACGTCGGGACGCTCGAGCTGACCGACCGGCTGATCACGATCGTGCGGAGGACGCCGGCCAGGCAGGTGGCGCCCGACATGCGCCCGCTCCCCCGGGACTGACCGCAGGCCCCACCGTCCGGGCGGTAGCCGAGGATCACGCCCACGGTGAGCATCACGACCGACGCGGTGGGCCGAATTCCGGCTCCGCCGGAACGATCCGCCGGAGCTCTGCGTCGCACCTGCCGGATTCGCCACACCACCGGGGTGAACGTCGGCGCACTACGCGTGAACCCCGGTAGCGTCGCCCCCATGTATGCGATCACGATTCCCGAACCCGGTGGGCCCGAGGCGCTGGTGTGGGAGCAGGTCCCCGATCCCGTCCCCGGACCGGGCGAGGTGCTCGTCGAGGTGGTGGCCGGTGCCGTCAACCGCGCCGACATCATCCAACGGCAGGGCTTCTACGACCCCCCGCCCGGCGCCTCCCCCTACCCCGGCCTGGAGTGTTCCGGGCGGATCACCGCGCTCGGACCCGGTGTGACCGGGTGGGCGGTCGGTGACGAGGTCTGCGCGCTGCTCGCCGGCGGTGGCTACGCCCAGCAGGTCGCCGTCCCCATCGGACAGCTGCTCCCCGTCCCGGAGGGGCTCGACGTCAAGCAGGCGGCGGCGCTCCCGGAGGTGGTCTGCACGGTCTGGTCGAACGTCTTCATGGTGGCCCATCTCCGCCCCGGCGAGACCCTGCTCGTGCACGGTGGGTCCAGCGGCATCGGCACCATGGCCATCCAGCTCGCCAAGGCCGTCGGCGCCAGGATCGCCGTCACCGCCGGAACCAAGGAGAAGCTGGACCGCTGCGCCGAACTGGGTGCCGACATCCTGATCGACTACCGCGAACAGGACTTCGTCGCCGAGCTGAAGGAGGCGACCGGCGGCGCGGGCGCGGACGTCATCCTCGACATCATGGGCGCCAAGTACCTGGACCGTAACGTCCAGGCCCTCGCGGTCAACGGCCGGCTCGCGATCATCGGCATGCAGGGCGGCGTCAAGGGCGAACTGAACATCGGCGCCCTCCTGCGCAAGCGCGCCGCGATCAGCGCGACGTCACTGCGCGCCCGGCCGCTGGAGGAGAAGGCGGCGATCGTCGCGGCCGTCCGGGAACACGTGTGGCCCCTGATCGCCGACGGCCATGTCCGTCCCGTCGTCGACCGTGAGCTCCCGATGCCGGAGGCGGCCGAGGCCCACCGCGTCGTGGAGGAGAGCGGCCACGTCGGCAAGGTGCTGCTGGTCGCGCCGTAGGGCCGCCGGACCACTGGATGCGTGGGCCCGGGGCTTCAGCTCCGCCGGATTCTCAGGCCCACGAACGCCAGCCCCAGC